>JACRFA010000317.1 GCA_016218065.1 Ignavibacteriota bacterium
CGCGGCATTCCTGCGGCCAACATGATTTACATCAGCGCAGACACAACTGAAGAGATCGACAGCGTGAAATTCAATCTGCTGCGATTACAGGTGGAGTCGTATCTCGTGACGAACAACTTGCAGAACGTCATCAACTATCTGGTCACGACAAAAGGCGTTCCGCTGAAAATCAATCGCGGGTCGACGTTCTCGCAGTCTTCGCCGTCATCATCTGTCGAAAGCGAATTGATGCTGATTCTCGGCAGCTACACCTCGTACATCGGAGGCGCCGGTCCGCAGATGTCGCCGTACTTTTATCAGAATGCGCACTTCACGCGCGCAACGTACGGAGTCTATCTTGTCACCCGACTTGATGCCTACACGGTGCAGGAAGTGATTGAGTTGATTGATCGGAGCGGCCCGAACAGAATGGCCGATCCGACGAGCCCATTTCTATTTGATCAGGATCCTTCGTGGAGTTCTCCGCTCAACACGTATCTGGCTCGCGCGAAAACTGCGCTTGATGCAAAAGGGAAGACGACGCTTCTTGACGCATCGTCGGTGTACCAAACCAACAAGCAAGGACTGGCCGGATACATAAGTTGGGGGAGTAATGATCACTATCAGCAGTTGTACACGCAAAACGCGATCCCGCACAACACCTACATCCCCGGAGCGATAGCCGAGACGTACGTTTCAACGTCAGGTCGATCGTTCGAAAATCCGCCGAGCTACGGCCAGTCGCTGATTGCCGATCTCATTCGCGAAGGCGTGAGCGGTGCAAAGGGGTACGTGTATGAGCCATACTCGAATGCAATGGCGCATGCCTATCTTCTCTTTGATCGCTACGTCTCAGGCTACAATCTTGCCGAGAGTTTCTTCATGTCATCGCTTCTGATTTCGTGGATGGATGTTGTTGTCGGCGACCCAAAGACGTCTCTCACATTTGTGCCCGGCTTACTGCCTGTGCAGCTTGCAGGCTTCTCCGCCGTTCCATACGGAAACAGAATCGAGTTCACGTGGAGAACCGTGTCAGAGACAAACAACTACGGATTTTTCATGCAGCGCGCAGACACGACAACTTCAGTGTTTGCCGATGTGCCGAACAGCTTTGTGTCAGGTAACGGAACAACGCTGGCGCCTCAGAACTACTCGTGGTCGTATGGGCAGCCGCCGGTCGGAACATTCTACTACAGACTTCGTCAGGTCGATCTGGATGGCTCAGAATCTTTCAGTGAGCCGATTGTCGTCACGAACAGCGTCATCGCAGATGTGAACGAGGTTGAAGCGACGACCAAATACCGGCTCTCCCAGAATTATCCGAATCCGTTCAATCCAACGACGACAATCAAATTTACGATTCCCGCAAGGATGGGCCACGACCTCGTAGAGGGGCATGCCCCGTCTATACTCAAGGTGTTTGATGTGGTTGGTCGGGAAGTCGCAACGCTTGTGAACGGCGTCCTTCAGCCGGGGGATCACTCCGTGGTATTCGATGGAAACGGGTTGCCATCAGGCACGTATGTGTACCAGTTGACGTCCGGAAGTTTTGTGGATTCCAAGAAGTTTGTTCTTTTGAAGTAAGCCAGCTCTCTCCGTGCAATCGGGCAGTCTCTCGGCTGCCCGTTTCTTCCACCCACAAATTTTTCTCTCTCCTCGGCAACTTTGTGACCCCGCAATTAGTTTATGGAGCAGCAAGCAACTCGCCTACAAGACTGTTCATTCACATACGAGAACTTGCCGCAATCTTGAGCGGCGCTGAGAAGACGAAGCCATGGTTTTTTCATTGAGTCGGAACGCAATGTCATTCGGATCATCACAACCATCAATCCACGAGGAGGCGTACATGAGAAGAGCAGTACAAACGATTGGCGGATGCATTCTCGCCGTAGTTTTCGCAGCCACACACGCATGGGCGGCGCACACGAATTTCAAAGCCACACTCAATGGTCAGCAGGCAGTTCCTGCCGTGGTGACGACCGCAACCGGGACAGGCGCGTTCACCTTGACGAACGCCGGCGGGTTGGTGTACAGCATCACTGTGAACGGGTTGAGCGGAGCAATCACCGGCGCACATTTTCATCTCGGTGCTGCCGGAGCGAGCGGTTCGGTTGTTCAGTCGATCACTTTCACCGGCTCGTCCGCGTCCGGAACATGGAGTTCTATACCGGACTCTCTCATCGCTGCGTTGTTTGCCGGGAGATTGTATGTGAATGTTCACACCGCCGCGAATCCTGGCGGCGAAATTCGCGGGCAAGTGACTTTGAGTTCGGGAACAGCGTTGACGGCAAATCTGGAGGGATCGCAAGAAAATCCAGCGGTGACCACAAGCGCACGCGGATCAGCAACGCTCTCACTATCGAGTGTAGGCGGCACTGCGCTTTCGTATGCTGTCACTGTGAACGGGTTGAGCGGGGCGATTACGGGTGCACACTTTCACGCTGGAGCCGTTGGTGTTAATGGTTCGGTCGCGAAGAACATTCTCTCGGACTTTGTCGGAAACACTGCCGTTGGCGTTTGGAGAACGACCGGCACCGGTGCACTCGCCGAGTCGACGATTGTGCAACTTCTCACTGGCGGACTGTATCTCAACGTTCACACAGCCGCGAATCCCGGCGGAGAGATTCGCGGTCAGGTGCTCGTGAATGCCGGCATCGGACTTTCTGCTGCAATGGACTCAGCCCAGCAAGTTCCCCCAAACAATTCGACGGCAAAAGGTACCGCCTCGTTTGTGCTGACCGAGTACGGACTTGTGTATAGCATAACGGTGAACGGATTGTCGGGCGCAATCTCTGGCGCGCATTTCCATAATGCGGCAGCAGGCGTTAACGGGCCAGTCGTACGCACTCTCACTTTTGTGAACAACACCGCTGTTGGCGTGTGGAAGAGCAATGATGCGCAGCCACTTTCAGCGCCGCTGCTCCGCGAATTGCTTGCGGGTAACATCTACGTCAACGTCCATACAGCAACATTTCCTGGCGGTGAGATTCGCGGTCAAGTTGTGTTGAAGAACGGCGCGGGCGCAACCGCGCGATATACGAGTCAGGCCGAAGTTCCATCTCTCACAAACACCGCGACCGGCACGGCGAGTCTCGTCGTCACGCCGACTGGTGTTGCATACAACATTACGGTCAACGGACTGAGCGGCGCAATTACGGGCGCGCATTTTCACAGAGCAGCAATGGGCGTGAACGGATCGGTCGTTCGCTCCATAACATCAACGTTCAATGGGAATAGTGCTGTAGGTGTATGGGGAACCTCGGATGCCACGCAGCCTTTTGTCGACTCGTTGCGCAACGCGCTGTTCGCCGGACAGTTGTATCTCAATATTCACACGGCTGCAAATCCTGGAGGCGAAATTCGCGGGCAGGTGTTGCCCGATGCCGGCGCAGGTCTCCGCGCAATCATGACCGACAAGCAACAGAATCCTCCGTTGACGAACACAGCTTCGGGCGTCGGAAGCTTTGCGCTCACTCGCAGCGGCCTTGTGTACAGAATCTCCGTCAATGGCCTCAGCGGATCGATCACGGGCGCGCACTTCCATCTTGGTTATGCCGGCGCAAACGGACCGGTCGTTTACGATATTGGCCCGACCGCGAATGGCACGAACTTCACAGGACTCTGGCCGACGGCATCGATGGCCGACTCACTCGTCGTTGCGTTGATGACGGGACGAATCTATGTCAACGTCCACACGGCGGCCAACCCCGGCGGCGAAGTGCGCGGCCAACTACTGCCGAGCGAAGGAACGGGATTCACGGCGCAATTCACCGGCGGACAAGAAGTGCCGCCGAATTCATCGACCGCTAGCGGGACCGGCGTTCTTACTGTGACTGACGCAGGCGTGACGTTTCACGCGACAGTGGCCGGATTAAGCGCTGCGCTTTCAGCGGGACATTTTCACAATGCAGCGCTCGGAGCAAACGGGCCTGTCGTGCGCACCACTCCATACACTGCGAACACGACAATCGGCCTGTGGCGCAGTACCGACGGCGAGTCCTTCTCCAACACGCTGATGAGAGAACTGCTCGCGAACAATCTCTATCTCAACGCTCACACATCAGCATTTCCCGGCGGAGAAATTCGCGGGCAAGTGGTGGGCGGCAATATCATCATTTCAAGCGTGAATCCGATCTCAACAACTGCGCCGGACGAGTTCACGCTCTCGCAGAATTATCCGAACCCATTCAACCCGTCAACAACAATTCGATTCACGGTTCCGGCTAATGTAGGGGCAGGGCCCGCCGGAACAACATTGGCGGGCAGGCATGCCCTGTCCCTACTTGTGTTTGACGTGCTAGGTCGCGAGGTCGCGACTCTCGTCAACGAGAGCATGCCGTCGGGAACATACGAAGTGAAGTGGCAAGCGAGCGGGGTATCGAGCGGCGTGTACTTCTACAAACTAAAAGCAGGTGGCTTTGAGCAGACAAAGCGGATGCTGCTCATGAAGTGAAATACAGTCGGCGCGACAAGCCCGTCCTTGATGTGCGAGGACGGGCTTGATTGTTTTTGGTGTGATGAAATCTTCGATCTACGAACTCAGGGCGTCGAAGCTCTGCTGCAGCTTCTCGATGGTGTTGCCAAAGTTCTTGAGCTTCTCATGTTCCTTCTCGACGACATCCTTCGGCGCTTTATCGACGAACTTCGGATTGTTCAACTTTGCCTCAACGCTTCGCAACAAATCTGCGATGCGGTCGATTTCCTTCTGCAGGCGTGCTCTCTCCACTTCGAGGTCAATCAGTCCTTCCAACGGAACGAACAGCTCTTCACCCTGTACCACGGCGCTCGCCGACGGCTTGGGACGCGATGAGTCTTTGATGAATGTGAGTGATGAAACGCGAGCGAGTCTCTTGAAATAGCCGGCGTACTGCTCAACGCTTTCCGCCGTTCGTTCATCCGTCAGGCGCATGTGCAGAGAAATGTCTTTTGATGGCGCAATGCCCATCTCGCCGCGAATGGTGCGAAGCGATTCGATGACGTTCTGCACAAACACCATCTCCGACTCGCGCTGCTGATCGATGAACGCCCGATCGGCGGCGGGCGGCGATGAACGCATGATGGATTCCTTCGGCCCGCGTGCGCGGATGTGTTGCCACAGCTCTTCCGTCACGAACGGCATAATCGGATGAAGGAGACGCAGCGCAGCGTCGTAGATGTCGAGTGCACGCGATACGACCGCTTGCTTCGCGTCGGTTGGTTCGTCGCCGTACAAACGCGACTTGATCATCTCGACGTACCAATCGCAGTAGTCATGCCAGAAGAAATCGTAGATCACCTTCGCCACTTTGTTGATCTCGTATGCATCCATGGCCTGCTCCAATGCGAGCGCCGTGGAATGGAAGCGCGAAAGAATCCAGCGATCTGCAAGATCGAGATGATCGGTGTTGAATTCCGATGTCTTCGGCGCTTCCCCGATCTGGTCGCGATTCATCAGCAGGAAGCGACCGGCATTCCAGATTTTGTTCGCGAAGTTGCGGCCGAGTTCATTCTTCTCTCTCGAATAGAGAATATCCTGTCCCAGCGGAGCGAGATAGAGAATCGTGAAGCGAACGGCATCGGCGCCATAGTCTGCAATCAGGTCCATCGGCTCGGGTGAGTTGCCGAGCGACTTCGACATCTTGCGTCCCTTGTCGTCGCGGACGAGGCTGGTGAAGTAAACATCCTTGAACGGAATATTTTTTCGCGGATCTCGCGAACCTGTGAAGCTCGGGCCGAACTGCAATCCAGCCATAATCATTCTTGCGACCCAAAAAAAGATGATGTCCGGCGCGGTGACAAGTGTGTTCGTTGGATAGAAGTAGGTAAGATCGTTTGATGTGCCTTGCTGCTCGTGTTGAGGCCAGCCCTGAACGGAGAAGGGCCAGAGCCACGACGAGAACCACGTGTCCAACACATCGTCATCCTGACGAACCGACGCGCCTGCGGGCAGTCCGAGTCTTGTTCGCGCCTCATCTTCATTGCGAGCCGCGGTGAGGCGACCGTCGTCCGCGTAGTAAACCGGAATCCGGTGTCCCCACCAGAGTTGACGCGAGATGCACCAGTCGCGGATGTTCGTCATCCAGTGCTCGTACACCTTCGTCCATCGATCGGGGTAGAAGGTGATCGTTCCATCCATCACGACGTTCAGCGCAGGCTCGGCTAGCGGCTTCATCTTCACGAACCACTGATCGGAGAGATATGGTTCGATGATTGTGTCGCATCGATAGCAGCGACCGATGTTGTTTGTGTAATCGTCGATCTTCTCAATCAGATCAGCCGAGTGAAGATCGGCGAGCACGACCTTCCGGGCTTCGTGGCGATCCATGCCGCGATAGCGCGTGGGCGCATTCTCGTTGAGCGATGCCGAGATGTCGAAGATATTGATCTGCGGAAGATTGTGTCGCTGCCCGACCCAGTAATCGTTCGGATCATGGGCCGGCGTAATCTTCACCATGCCTGTCCCAAACGACGCGTCGACGTATTCATCCGCGATGATCGGAATCTGTCTGCCCGTCAATGGCAGCTCAACCATTTTTCCGATGAGTTGCTTGTAACGTTCGTCGGTAGGATTGACTGCGACGGCGGTATCGCCGAGGAGAGTTTCGGGTCGCGTAGTCGCGACGACAGCGAATCGCATCGCGTCGTTTGCCGTAGCTCCGATGATCGGATATCTGATGTAGTAGATCTTTCCCTGCTGCTCCGAGTAGTTCACCTCATCGTCGCTGATGGCCGTATGATCTTTCGGGCACCAGTTCACAATGTACTTGCCGCGGTAAATCAATCCATCATCAAACATTCTGACGAACACTTCCCTGACTGCCGCGGAAAGGCTTTCATCCATCGTGAAGCGTTCTCTCTGCCAGTCACACGAACAGCCGAGCGTACGGAGTTGTTTGATAATCACGCCGCCATATTGTTCTTTCCACTGCCAGACTCGCTCGATGAATTTTTCGCGGCCGAGATCGTGACGGGTCTTGCCTTCCTTCTTCAGAGATTTCTCAACGACATTCTGTGTCGCGATGCCCGCGTGATCCATTCCCGGAACCCAGCACGCCTCGAAGCCCTTCATGCGCTTGTGGCGGATGAATGCATCCTGCAGCGTGTTGTTGAGAATGTGTCCCATGTGTAACACGCCGGTAACATTTGGAGGGGGAATGACGATCGTGTACGGCTGTTTCGCCGGGTTGACTTCTGCGTGAAAGAAATTGTTCTCTTCCCAGAATTTATACCAGCGTGCTTCTACTTCGTTGGGAGAATAGACTTTTGCCAATGACGCAGTTGATTCAGACAATGAAGGCTCCAGAGAAAAAAAAAAGGTGGAACGGTGAGATGCTAACGGACTGTGAACACGCGTTGGATGTTGGCCGTGTTTCCCATCCGATCTTGCACAACGATCCTCACGCTGTGGGAACCACGTTGAAGCGGCTCAGTAAAATGATATGTCACGCGACGATGCTCACCATCGATTTCAGGGATCACAAATGCCTCATCAATGTAGAGCTTTAGCTGTTTATATTCAACGCCGCTTCTGCTGTCGGAGACGCGGAATGAAATCGGTTGAGGCCGCGTTGCTCGGCGCGGCAACGTAAGGCGTGAGACAACGGGCGGTCGGTCATCGCGTCTGACCGAGATTTCTCCGAGTGTGCGAGTGAGCTTTGTCTGAAAGTAACTTCGCCCGGAATCTGTGGCGATCAACCTCCATCCCGATACTCTACTCCGGAAGTAGAGTCCCTGCTTCCGGTCAGAGCTTGACTTCTTCACCGTAATCGTCAGACCCGTGTTGAGGATTGTGTTGCGAGGGCGAAGCGCGTAGCCATCATCAATCGAACTGACGAACAAGAATGTCGGCTTGAACACCGACGTTGAATCTGTTCTGATGAGCAAGTTCCCGCGATCGTATGTGATGAGTTGGTTTCGATTCGGGAGTATCGGGTTGATCGTGAATGAATCTGCTACGACTCGCAGACTCTTATTCACTTCGCATTCAGCGATGATTGTTCGCTTGCCGGGAAACAATTCATTCGGCCTGAAGGACGCCTTGTAAGAATTGTAATCCAGCGGATGTACAGTAAGGCGCTGTGTGGCCGAGCCTTCGATGACAGCCACCGAGGGAACCGACGTGAACGCTTCCTCCGTACTCAAATGGATTGAAACTGCGTCTTCGCCAATGGAGTACGTGAGTTGTGGCATCGATTGGCGAGATCGCGAATTCCGAACAAAAAACTGTGGAGCCGACGGCGAGCCGAACTGGTTCATTGCCACAACACGAATGATGTCGGGTGTTTTCGACGGCAGATCAACAACGTGCGGCGGTGTTCCGCTCACCGGTTGTGTTGCGATGAGACGCCAACCGCTGCGCGGAGAACCAAACGAGTAGGACGAAATCTGGACTTCAGAAACTCGCGAACCGTGAATAGGGAGGACGCTCAACGTGTTTTGAGAAGAAGAGACTTCATACTGAGCCGGGCGCGAGAACATGAGCGAGCCGGTGATTTCGGTTGAGTTACCCCAGTAATCTGACGTCACAATCTTGAATGTATGCACGCCTTCTGCAAAGCGTGAAGATTCCAGCACGCCTGCATCTATTGTTTTGGGACTGTAAACATGAAGCGGATTTGGCGACGGTGTGTAGAGCCGTTCGAATCGTCCGTCGTAGTCTTCCATGAGATCATGATCGAAGTACAATCCAACCTGGTGATCACCTTCCGACGGAGCGCGGTTGAGCTTCACCGTGTACGCGAGTGAGTCATCGATAAACAGCCGGTGACTGTAGATGCCGTTCTTGAATCGCGAGCCGTTGATTCGATCCCGCACGTCAACAGAAATGCCGATCGCGCCGGAAACGTGAACAATTTCCTGAAGGGAAATGTGCGGCCGAATCGGATCCGTGATCTGCACAATCGATGGAGCGGGAGTTCCGTTGATCAGCGATCCGCCCGTGAGGGGAACGAATGCGACCTGGAGAATTCTGGGAATCGAGTCATCGTCAATTCTGAAGTCGCGACAGAGAAACGGGTTGACGAAATCTTTCTTCTCGTCGCGAATCTCGAAGTGAAGATGCGGCGAACCTGTTCCGCTCTCACCGGTGAAGGCAATAACATCTCCCTTCTTCGCAGGGAATTCAGTCGGGCCGCAGTCGATCGTGACGGGAAAGCGCTCGAGCCGAAGCTGCTCGGCGCGGACGCGGGCGTTGATGGCGCTGTTGAACGTGCTCAGATGCGCGTACGTTGTGTAGTAGCCGTCTGCATGCCGGAGCCAGAGCATTTTACCATAGCCCGTCGGGCCGACGACTATTCGCGCAACGTAACCGCTGCGCGAGGCGAATACGCGGAATCCCACATCGTCGCCTGTGCTTATGTCAATGCCGCCGTGAAAGTGCGAGCGCCGGTATTCTGCAAACACTGATGAGACGAGCCTGCCCGCGTCGGTGGGCCAGATGTAATCGTCGAAGTCCGTTGGGATGGAGTCAGGATTGCTTGGATAGAGGATGGAGAAATTCGGAAGCCCCTCACGGAAAGGGAGTAGCTGCGATGAACTGTTGATAAGGATTGATAAGAAGAAGAAGATCCCAGCGCCTCTGAACACGAACCTCCCCATCGATCTCCGTGCTGATTATGCCTGCTGACTTATTGCTTGTACAGACTCATCGACAATATGCCGCTGTTCAAAAGGGATCTGATCCCCGGCGATCTCGCGAGCGAGATCAAGATACGCTACTGCACCCGGCGAGTTGATGTTGTAGAGAATCGCCGGCTTGCCGTAGAAGCACGCCTCGGCGAGTGCGGCGTGACGCGGAATGATCGTCTCGCACAGATGACGGCGATACTTCGATTGCAGCTCACGCATCGTTATCTCGGTTGCCCGCGATCCGGTTTCGTACATCGTCACGACGATGCCTTCGATCTGAATCATCTTGTTGGCAACTTCTCGAACCCAGTCGATGTACTTGAAGAACTTATCGACTGCGTCGAGCGCAAAGTGGCCGGGCTTCACCGGCACGAGCACAGAGTCGGACGCGGTGAGTGCGTTCGTTGTCAGCCCGCGCAGGAATGGCGGACAATCGATGATGATGTAGTCGTAGTCGCGGGTGATGCTGCGCAGCGAGTTCTTGAGAATGAGCCGGTTGTCCGCGAGTTTCATCAGACGTTCTTCGCGGAGAAGTGTATGAACATTCGCGGGAACAACATCGAGCGTGGGAATTTCTGTCTTGTGAATCGCGGTGTTGATGCCGGAGATGAAGTTGAAGATGTCGTACACGCCGGCTTTGGAGTTTGCTTCCGTCAATCCGAGCGCCAAACCTGCTGCACCAGAAGTGTCCATGTCGATGAGAAGCGTCCTGCGTTCAGAGAACGCAAGACTTGCAGCGAGGTTGACGGCCGTAGTGGTTTTGCCAACTCCGCCTTTGGGAATTGCAACTGCTATTGTTCGCGCCATATATGTTTTGTGGGGATAGGGGAAACACCTATTGCATGCTGACCCGCAACCATCCAACAGACTCGAGTTCAGCTTCGAGCAGGTCGCCCGCCACGACTCCGCCAACGCCCTCCGGCGTACCCGTGAAAATCAAATCTCCTTCTTCCAATGTAAAGATCGATGAGAGATACGAGATCGTGAAATCGATTTTGAAAATCATCTTCGACGTGTTTGAATGCTGTCGTACGCTTCCGTTGACGCGCAACGTCATGTCGAGGTTGTGCGGATCGCGAATCTTGTTTGCACTGACGAACCTTGAGATCGGCGCCGACGTGTCGAACCCCTTTGCGACCGACCATGGCAAACTTTTTTTCTTCGCCTCACTCTGCACGTCGCGCAGCGTCATGTCGAGACCAACCGCATAACCGCTTACATACTCCATCGCGCGATCAACAGCAATGTGACTTCCCGTCTTGCCAATCGCAACAACAAGTTCTACTTCGTGATGAACGTCGTGAGAGAAGGAGGGAATGACAATCTTTCCTCCCTCATGCAACAGTGCAGTCGAAGGCTTGAGGAATACTACCGGGGCTTCCGGAGTCTCGGCATGCATTTCCCGCGCATGCTCGGAGTAGTTTCTGCCAAGACACAAAATCTTGCCGACGGGAATTTTCTCCGACGACCCGTCGAATTCAATCCAGTTCATTCACCAAAAGAGTGTTGACACGCGTGTCGAATATAACTATCTCAACTCCATCTATCAAGCGAAATATCAATAATTTAGAGGGTCACAGGCGTTGATTTTGACTCTTGAAATCTCTAAACTTTTCTGCCCTTCAAACTATGTCTGGCAGGGTGTTGAAAAAGGCTCTCATGTCATTCCGATGGAGCCCCGCCTGACCCGTGGGCACAAACACGGCGGGCAGGGAAGCGACTGAGGAATCTCTCTCTTTGATTCAGATTCTTCCGAAGGAATGCCTTCGGCACTCACCCCGCCAAAGAGCGTCGGGGTTCGTCCTGCCAAAGGCATCACTTCGTGAGAAGGACCCCTTTGGGGGAATGACATTCAACTCAGTTTTTCAATACCTGCTAGCGAAAGGAGTCACGTTGTCTCAAACCTACCAAAAAGCCGGAGTGGATATCGATGCAGGCGAACGGCTTGTTCGGCATATTAAGACTGCGGTCCGTTCCACGTTCAGCCCCTCCGTCATCGGGGGCATAGGCTCGTTCGGCGCTTTCTTCGACGCAAAATTCAAGGGGTATCGGTCGCCAGTGCTGGTTTCGAGCGTTGATGGGGTTGGCACAAAGCTGAAGATCGCCCAAATGGTCGGCAAACACGACACCGTGGGGCAGGACCTGGTGAACCACTGTGTGAACGACATTCTCGTCTGTGGAGCCAAGCCGCTCTATTTCCTCGACTACTTTGCGACCGGAAAACTTGATGTAGAAGTTGCCCGGGACGTGATCGACGGATTCGTGAAAGCGTGCAAGGAGAACGAGTGCTCGCTCATCGGCGGCGAGACCGCGGAGATGCCTGGCTTCTACGACGAAGATGAGTACGATCTGGCTGGAATGATCGTTGGGGTTGTTGAGAAGAAGAAAATCCTCACCGGCAAGAAGATCAAAGCCGGCGACGTGCTGATAGGACTTCCCTCAACCGGTTTGCATACGAACGGCTTTTCGTTGGCGAGGGCGGTGCTTCTGTCAAAGTTCAGCATCGATGAGAAAGTTGATGACCTTGGTTCGACGCTGGCCGAGGCGCTGCTGGCGGTTCACCGATCGTACCTCAAGACAGTGAATGCGGTGTTGAAGAACGTCGGAGTTCACGGACTCTCGCACATTACCGGCGGCGGCATTGTCGGCAACACGATGCGCATCATGCCGAAGGGCCTGAAGCTTGCCATCGATTGGAATGCGTGGGGGCGACCGCCAATCTTCGCACTCGTTCAGAAAACAGGAGACGTTCCTGAAGAGGATATGAGGCGAGCGTTCAATCTTGGAGTTGGGTTGGTGATGATTGTTGCGGCGCGCGATGCTGACGCTGTGCTGGCTGTTCTGAAGAAACGAAAAGAGAAGTGGATGATGATGGGGGATGTTGTCAGAGAGAAGTAGAGTCGGCCTTCTTCCGGCTTCTCTCGTCGAATTGGCGAACGATGTTGGAATAGAAGTCGCCCCATTTCTTTGTGTCTGCGTTGTAGTAGCCGAGCGTTGCTCTGAACTCTTCGGGCGTGAATCCGTTTCGTTTGAGAATCCGTTCTGCGATAGGGGAAACTGTTGAATCGGGATTCTGCTGCGGCACTGTACTTGAATCCAGAATCTGAATGTAGATCTCTTCAAACTGCTCAGGCGGAATTGTCTTTCCGGAATCTTTCTGCGCCGTGCATGCTGCAATCATCGCGAGGCAGATGAGCGCGCTTAATATGCTAACGAAGTTTCTTTTCATCTCACAAACAGAATAGCTGTTCTTCCCCTCTTAATCAAGTTATTGATGGAAACGCTTCCGCTTTCGGTTTCTTGACTTTCAGAGGGAGTATCGGTATATTTTTGCCCCAATCCTGCGAAATTTTTTCAGAGTTATTCACTGTACAGCTCAGTAAAGGAATTATGCCTTCTACTTCAGATTTCAGACCCGGATTAGTTATCAAGTACAACAACGAACCCTGGACGATCATCGAATTCCAACACGTCAATCCGGGAAACTGGCGAGCCTTTGTACGAACGAAGCTGAAGAATCTGAAGAGCGGCAAAGTCATCGAGAATCGCTTCCGCGCCGGCGAAGCGATCGACATCATCCGCATTGAGCGAAGGCAATTCCAATATCTCTATCACGATGCCACCGGCTATGTGTTCATGGATCAGGAGAACTACGAGCAGATGTCGGTTCAGAAAGAACAGATCGGCGACGGCGCAGATTTTCTGAAGGATGGTATTGTGGTGGACATTCTCATGAACGGCAACGAGATCACCGGCGTCGAACTTCCCATTACGGTAGAACTTGCCGTTGTCGAAACCGTTCCCGGCGTCAAGGGCGACAGCGCGAATCCGGGCACGAAGCCGGCAAAGGTCGAAACGGGCGCGATGGTGAATGTGCCGTTGTTCATCAACGAGGGCGACCTTGTGAAGATCGATACCCGGACCGGCGATTACATCGAGCGCGTGAAGGCATAACCCGCTCTCGGTGGTTACTCCCCTCATCAATCAGTCCAGGAGAATACATGGATATCGAGTACATTACCAAACTCATTGAGCTTGTTAGCGATAGCAAAGTCGATGAGCTTGAGATCGAGGAAGACGGCAAGAAGATACGAGTTTCGAAAGCACAACAGGTCGTGAATGTTCCTCAGAACTCTGTCTATCAGATCCAACCACAGCAAGGTGCTCATGTCGCTCCGCCTCTCGCACCGAACGCTCCTGCAGTAGTTCCTCCAACACTGGCAGCAGCGCCGACACAGAAATTCCATGAAGTCAGATCGCCAATCGTCGGCACCTTCTATCGCGCTCCCGCGCCGGACGCAGCTCCGTTTGTTGAAGTCGGGTCGATCGTATCGAGCGGGACGGTTCTCTGCATCGTTGAGGCCATGAAGCTGATGAACGAAATCGAATCCGACGCAAGCGGGAAGATCGTCAGACTCATGGTGGAGAACGGCCAGCCTGTCGAGTACGATCAGGTGCTCTTCCTCATCGAGCCCGCATAGCCCGGAGCCGAGCGTGTTCAAGAAAGTCCTTATTGCTAATCGAGGAGAGATCGCTCTCCGCATCATTCGTGTTTGCAAACAGTTCGGCATCAAGACTGTTGCCGTGTACTCGCAAGCCGATCGTGATTCACTCCATGTCAAGTTTGCCGATGAAGCCGTATGCATCGGCCCTCCCGCCGGAAAAGACAGTTACCTCAAAACTCCTCGCATCATTGCCGCGGCAGAAATAACAGGCGCTGACGCGATTCATCCCGGCTACGGATTTCTGGCGGAGAATGCCGGCTTTGCGGAAATCTGCAAGACGTCGGGCATCAAATTCATCGGGCCGAGTCCTGACATGATTTCCGCGATGGGCGACAAGGCTCTCGCCAAAGAAACGATGAAGAAAGCCGGCGTGCCGGTTGTGCCCGGAAGTGACGGCGTTGTTCCGGACGTTGATGAGGCGAAAAAGATCGCGAAGCAAATCGGGTTGCCGGTGATCATCAAGGCGGTGGCCGGCGGCGGCGGACGCGGGATGAGAATTGTTCGCGATGAATCAGAACTGGAGAACGCTTTCAAAACCGCGCAGCACGAAGCTGAAATAGGTTTCGGCAATCCGGCGTTGTACGTCGAAAAGTATGTCGAGCAGCCGCGTCACATTGAAATCCAGGTCTTCGGCGATCAGCATGGAAATGTGATTCACTTCGGCGAACGCGATTGTTCGGTGCAACGACGACATCAGAAGCTCATCGAAGAATCGCCATCGCCGTTCGTGGATGAGAAGTTGCGCCAGAAGATGGGCGACGCTGCCGTGAAAGGATGTAAAGCAGTCAACTACGAAGGCGCAGGCACAATCGAGTTCCTTGTCGATGCGGAAAAAAATTTCTACTTCATGGAAATGAACACACGCATTCAGGTCGAGCATCCAGTGACGGAGGAAGTTACGGGACATGATCTCATCAAGCTGCAATTGCGTGTTGCGGCTGGCGAGCGTCTGCCGCGACGCAAGATTCGACGCGAGGGCCACTCGATGGAGTGCCGCATTAACGCCGAGGATCCGGGCAACGGATTCCGTCCCAATCCCGGCAAGGTAACCGACTTTCACATGCCCGGCGGCTTTGGTGTTCGCGTCGATACACATTGCTATTCGGGGTACATCGTGCCGCCGTACTACGACTCACTCTTAGCGAAGCTCGTTGTCTACGCGCAGACGCGCGAAGGCGCAATCGAAAAAATGGCCGGCGCACTGGATGAGTTTACCATTCAGGGCGTGAAGACGACGATTCCGTTCCATCGGCAGGTCATGCGCGACGACCGATTCCGCAGCGGCAAGTTCGACACGAGCTTCCTCGAGACTTTCGAATTCCAACCAGAAGAACAATCATAAGCCATTGACTGCACATTCTTGAAAGGAGAGAGCATGAACTTTCCGGATAATCTTAAATACACAAAAGATCACGAGTGGATCAAACTTGACGGCGACACCGGAACCGTCGGCATTACCGATCACGCGCAAGGAGAGTTGGGCGATGTTGTGTTCGTGGAGCTGCCTGCGATCGGCAAAGCCATCAAGCAGCACGAATCATTCGGAACGATTGAGGCGGTGAAGGCAGTCTCCGATCTGTACGCGCCTGTCTCAGGTTCAATCGTCGAGGTGAACTCGAATCTGGATAAGACTCCCGAGATCGTCAACAAAGATCCGTACAACGCCGGCTGGATGGTGAAGATCAAATTCAGCAACGCAGCCGAGCTGTCGTCGTTGCTCGACGCTGCGGCGTACAAATCCCTCATCGGGAAATAGATTGTTGAAGGATGAATTTCGTTCGCGGTGTTCACCTGATCTCATCGTGTGAACGCCGCGACTATCTTGCATCCGATCATTTCCCTGTCGCCTCAAGCACATTCACTCAACTTCCAACAACTCCAATCAGACCCGCACGAATGACTTTGCAGCGCGCAACATTGTGGCTTTGCAGCCTGTTCTTGATCGCCACCCTTGCGTCTGCTCAAGAGCGAGAGTGGAATATTCTTCTGGTCAACGGGGAGGAAATCCAAAACGTGTCGTTGTTGTCGGTGGGAAATGACACGCTCTACATTGCCCGCAGCGCAAACTTCACAGACATCGTGATGGTGGATTCGATTGCACGCATCAGTCGTGAGGGACATGGCGCTGTTTTGCCTGCGACACTTATCGGCATCGGCGCCGGTGGCGCGTTGGGTCTTGCAGTTCATCCTCCGAGCAGAAATCAATCCGAAGCAAATGTTTACAGCGCGCTGTTCGGCGCTGTTGTTGGCGGGGCGGCGGGCTTTCTTGTGGGATCGATTCTGCAATCCGATGAGGTGTACGATCTGAAGAATGTTGGGCGACAGGAGAAGTTGAGCATCATCGATTCCATTTTGAGGGGCAATGTGCCGGGCAGGCGCTCAGAATAGAAAATCTGTTTCACGTCGGAAGTGCTCCGTCGATAATCCATGCCAGCGTTTGTTCAGATTGTATTTGCGCATGTTGATCTCGAACAGTGAATGAATCGCGGCCGCAATTTCGCCTTCGCCGCGCATACGCTTGCCGAACCTCGCCTCCGAAAGCTCGCCTTGTCGTGTGTCGCGTATCCGGTTGATGATCTTTCCTGATCGTTCGGGCAATTCGCGCCCAAGCCAATTCAAGAACAGCGGCTCGACCGCGCCAGGGAGCCGCAGCAAAAGGTAGCCCGCGCTTTGCGCGCCACGCTCGGCTGCCGATTTGAGAATTGCGGGCAGCTCTTCATCCGTGAGGCCGGGAATAGTCGGCGCAATGTTGACGCCAACTGGAACTCCGTTTCGCGCCAGCTCTTCAATCGCGTTCAGCCGATTCTCAGGAGACGAGGTTCGCGGCTCCATCTTTCTGATGAGTTGGGCATCAAGACTCGTGATCGATAGCATCACGTGAATGAGATTGTACTTTGCCATTTCCTGCAGCAGGTCGAGGTCACGCAACACCAGCGCATTCTTCGTAATGAGGCCCACCGGGTTCCGATGGTCGAGGAAAACCTTCAGACACTCACGCGTGAGTTGCAGTTTCCGCTCGGCTGGCTGGTAACAATCTGTGTTTCCCGAGAACGCCACCATCTGAGGCTGCCAGCTCTCCTTGCGCAGCGTCTCCGACAGCAGTTTCGCCGCGTCCATCTTCACCATGATCTTCGATTCGAAATCGAGTCCCGCCGAAAATCCAAGATACTCATGCGACGGCCTCGCGTAGCAGTAGATGCATCCATGCTCGCAGCCGCGGTACGGATTGATGCTGTAATCAAATGGCAAGTCGGGAGAATCGTTCTTGGCGAGGATGGTTTTCGAGGAGTCGAGATAGAATGTTGTTTGGAGTTGCGGCTCGTCGGGTTCAGACGGCACGTCGATATCCAGCGGTTCGAGATGTAGCTTCTCGAATCTGTTCGGTGGATTGAATCCTGCCGATCTTCCCCTTGTCGCGCTGCTGTCTCGCATCATCAACTCATCCATTCGTCCGACGAATGATACAGTATTTC
>JACRFA010000319.1 GCA_016218065.1 Ignavibacteriota bacterium
AGACGTGCAGAGCTGTTCATTGTTTCGGCTTGGCCCGTCGCCGGATTCACGACGCTAAACGTGGAACCATCCCACAACGACTCGCTGACGAATTTCGCGGTGATGCCCGCAGAAAATTTGTCCGTCAATTCGCGTGCATACGAAAGACCGATGACATACGAGTATGGGGTGAAGGTTCTCCCCGTCAGTCCAAGATTGTATTGTCCGTTTGCGGGATCGCCGATGAACCGTAGCTGATCGACCGACGTTTCCTGAATCGAGCCGAAGTCAACATACTGCATGTGCAGCGCAATGTTTCCCCAATCACCCATTGGATACGCAAAGCTGGCCGCGCCCTGCTTCGAATCGAACAACCACAACGTCAGCGTCCCGGCAAATTCCGGATTCTGTGTGAGCGCAATGCCGGCGGGATTCCAAAACGCGGCTTCAGCTCCCGTCGCCAGCGTTGAGAATGCTTCTCCCATCGCGGTCGCGCGAGCAGTTGGCATCACCTTCAGAAACTGGAGTGATGATGTGCCCACCTTCTGCGCGTGTACCTGAGCGGCCCACAGACCAATCAAAGCAACGCCGAAGAAAAGTCTTTTCAGTTTCATAAACAGTCCATTGCTTAATGAATGATCACAAACTTGCCGTGCGTCCTGCGTCCATCGGGCGTCGTCACAAGGTAGAAGTAGAGACCGGACGCGATGAACTGCGCGTTACGCGTCACCTGATACCACGGCTCCATGTCTTTGCCGTTCGTATGCTCGAACGTGCTCACGAGCTGGCCGCTGTATGAGAAGATGCGGATCGTGCACTTCGGAGGCAGGTTGTAGAAACCGACGCGGCTGTCTGGATTGTTCGCGCCGCCGAAACCGGATCGGACGAAGTACGGATTCGGAACGACGTACACCGGCTCAAGCGTCGATCCGGTGTTGAGACTCAGGCGTTGCGTTTCGTTCAAGAGAACGCCAGTTCGCGCGCTGCGATTTCCCTCGTTATCCAATGAGATGACAGAGTAGTAATACTGCTCACCGAGTCGCGGACCGAAGTCTTCGACGACATATTTTCCATTCTTGAAATACCGCGGGTCACGTCTTCCGATGCTGTCAACGCGCGTCCAGGGACCTAGAGCGCTTGGGGCGCGGGCCACTTCGTAATGCGACAACGTGTTCTGCATAAGCGAGTCAACAGCGGGGGGCCATACAATCTTCGTACGCTGCAGTGAGTCAGTTTCGATGGAGATGACGGGCGCAAATGCGGTGACAGGAACGCGAAACACTCCATGATCCGCCGAACGCTCCGGCCAATACTGACTGGAGTCATAATCAATCACTTCTGTCGCGCCGGTATAAATTTGTATCGCACGATCGGCGACGTCGCGAACGGTCACGACTCTTGAATTCACATACTCCGGCAATCGGTAGCGCGACAGATACGTGCTGCCGTGAACCTTGTTGTCCATGCCGTATCGGATCGTGTCTGTCAAATTGATAACGGGATTGAAGGCGTTTGCACTCGCGCTCTCATTGCATCCCTGCCCGCAGCTGCCGCCTTCATCTTTGTGTCCTCCTCGCGTATCTTCAACATTCGCCGAGCCGAAGCCTGCAACTTCCGCCAGCGCAAACCGGATTTTCTCGCCCGGCTTCAGCGTGTACGGCCCGAACACAATCTGCCTGCCGACGCCAAAGATCCAGCTCTGTCGGACATTGAACGACGAGCGACCGATCCAGTCGTTGCCAAAAATCGTTCGGTTCGAGTAGGGACTGTTGCCGCTTCTCGGGTACGAAAGCACATTCATGTTGGTGATATACTTCGCCTCACTCCACAGCGATGTCTCGAGTCGATTGAGATAGGGTTGCTTGAGATGCAGGTTTGCATCCCACACAAGTGTATCAAGACTTCCGGAGACAGAGATGATCGATTCTCCTCTCCGCGCAAGCCTTGTGGTATCGTAATACAGAACCACATAACCGACCGACATCGGCGCCTGAAGCCCGCCGCCGTTTGTTCCCGACTGCGCCCATTGCTCGAAGTAGCGCGGGTCGGGCAGTCCATCGACGTTCTCTGCGTAGTTCAGCCAGCGACGGCGGTCGAAGCGAGCGTATGTATCAGTCTGTTGGAAGTCGGAACCATTCCATCGATTGTATTTCCGTTCATGGCCCGTCTTGCCGGGCGCGAGTCCGTGTGAGAAGCTCACGAGCAGTTCGCGCAGCGTGTCGCGCCGCGCCGGAGTTCCGGCGTTGCCGTCCGTGTCGCCGGTGTTTTCCAGTTCGTATTCGTAGATGATGAAGTCGTCGTAGTTCGGCGCGCTCCACGCGCGACTCGTGCGCGTCATGGTAATGCCTGCGGGCGTTGCCCACGACGATACGATCTTCTCTTCAGCTTCGTTCGCATTGTACGCCGGGTTCAGACTCCCATCGGCAAGAAGCGGAAAGTTTTCTGTGCGGGTCAGCGTCAGCGGAAAGCTATAGACGCCGTCTGCCGGAAGCTGAGAAACGCCGCCGCAGTACACATACATGCGCGTTGTGTCGCGCCGATTGACCGCCAGCTGCACACCGCCGCCGAACGAGTTGTGCTGACCAGTGTAGGAGACGTTATCGACAACCATTGATGAATTGCCGGGCCACTCGAATGAGGGATTGCCGATCTGCACACCCGCGGCGCCCTGATCATACGCGCGTCCCAGCTCGCCGGTATTGTACACTGATTGATGGAGCATTCCGCGATTGTGCACCTCGAAGCGCCGTTGTTGCGCATGCGCGACGCTGAGCAACAAGAGTAACGTGATTCCGGCTTGCAATGATTTCATAAGTAGACTCTTCTCTCAACTAAGAATAATTGATCGCTGTAAAACTTGGTTGATCATTTCAAAAGCATAAGTTTTCGGGTTATTAGTTTGCTACTTGCCTGGAGCCGACAAAAGTAGACACCACTAGGGAGCCTGTCGCCGTTGAACGCCACGGTGTAGGGTTGTCCCGGCGACGCAATGTCATCGAAAAGCGTTGAGACTTTTTGGCCAAGCAAATTGAATACCACCAGGGTGGCCCTTGTCATCTTTTCAACGTTGAATCTGATCGTAGTCGAGGGGTTAAATGGATTAGGATAGTTTTGCTCCAATATGGTCTCCCTCGGCACACCGGCATTTCCGTCGCGTACTGCCGTTGGAATCGCTTCATGCCGAGTCAGGTTTGTCATGCCGCTCTTTCCACCGCATGAATCGATGGAATACACCATGTAGTATTTCAGAGCGCCAAGACTTGTCGTATCCGGAAGCATATAGACGGAATCGCAAAAGTAGCGCGGATCTCTTCGGCCAACGCTGTCGACGCGGACCCAGGGGCCGAGAGGAGAGAGAGCACGCAGCACTCGATAATGAGAAAAGGGTGCTCTCAACCGAGGCGAACTGAACCCCTCGACCGCGGGTCTCCAGGAAATTACATTAACGGGTCCACCAACAGAGTCGAACCGCGTTCTTACCGCTATCATGGGAGACGGAACAGGTATTGGCTGTACTCCATACGCTCCACGCTCAGGAGCACGTTCGGGCCAGTACTGCGAGGAGTCATAGTCAACGACCACTGCGCTTCCGGTGTAGACCTGAATTGCACGATCGGCAACATCTCGAATTGTTACGACATTGGAATTGACATAATCGGGAAGCTGATAGGTACTGAGGTATCTGCTGCCATGAGGTTTTGCGTCCGCCCCATAGACGACCGTATCAATGAGGTTAGTAACAGAATTGAAGGCATGAGTAGTTGCACTTTCATTGCACACCTGTCCGCAACTTCCCCCTTCGTCTTTGAGACCTCCACGGGTATCCCATAACCCAGCCGAGCCAAACCCAGCTACTTCAGCAATTGCAAAGCGTATCCTCTCGGCAGGTTTCAGAATGTATGGACCGAATACGATTTGCCTTCCGACACCGAACACCCAGCTTTGTCGAACATTGAATGAACCGCGACCTATCCAATCATCGCCAAAGACTGATCTGTTCGAGTAAGGACTGTTACCGGTTCTCGGATACGAAAGGATGTTCATGTTGGTCACGTACTTCGCTTCAGTCCACAACGATGTTTCAAGCCTGTTGAGATAGGGTTGCTTGAGATGGTAGTTCGCGTCCCACACAATGGAGTCGAGATACTGCGGCACGGAAATGTTAGACTCTCCTCTGCGTGCAAGTCTCGTTGTATCGTAATACAGGACCATGTAGCCTACTGACATGGGAGCTTGGAGTCCGCCACCATTCGTGTTGGTCTGTGCCCATAGTTGGAAATACCGCGGATCCGGCAACCCGTCTAGATTCTCGGCGTAGTTGAGCCACCGCCGTCTATCAAAACGTGCATACGTATCAGTTTGTTGAAAATCCAATCCATCCCAACGATTGTACTTGCGTTCGTGCCCGGTTTTCCCGGGTGTGAGCCCGTGTGAAAAGCTCACAAGGAGTTCAGTCAGCGTATCCTGCCTTGCCGGCGTGAAGGGATCGCCATCTGTGTCACCGGTATTCTCCAACGCGTACTCGTAGACTACGAAATCATCGTAGTCCGGTGCGCTCCATGTTCTGCTCGTTCGTGTGATGCTGATGCCGGCGGGAGTCGCCCACGACGATACGATTCTCTCTTCCGCTTCATCAGCATCGTAGAAGGGATTGAGGCTTCCATCTGGAAGGAGAGGGAAATTCTCGGTGCGCGTCAACGAAAGAGGGAAACTATACACACCAGAAACCGGAAGCTGCGACACGCCCCCGCAATACACATACATGCGCGACGTGTCTCGCCGGTTCACGGCAAGTTGAACCCCGCCGCCAAAGGAATTGTGCTGGCCAGTGTATTGCACGTTATCTACGACAATCGCCGAGTGTCCGGGCCATTCGAATGATGGATTCCCTATTGGCACGTTTGTAGTGTCTCTGACATAGGCCCGGCCAAGCTCGCCCGTGTTATACACAGATTGACGAAGGATACCTCTATTGTGGACTTCGAACCGTCTTTGTTGCGCATTTGCGACGGTCACGAAGCAAATCAAGAGCATCCAAATTTCTAAGAAGTACTTCATGTGCTTGCTTCGTTAGAGGTTAATAACCAAACCCACGGTGAAGCTGCGGGGCATGTTCTCGTAAATCAAGAACGACTGGTCGATCAGAAATCCGAGATGGTTGATGTCTTCGGTGTATCTGATGGAACCGGGGTCGGCGACGTATTTCTCAATGTTGCGGTTTTCGGTAATCGATCCGCTGGAATTGTCGCGGGCGTTGGCGAAGACAGCTTGATATGACAGAATCCTCTGATTGAAAAGATTCTCTACCTCAAAATAGAGCGACAGTTTGCTGCCAATCAGCTTGGGAAAATCTTTCGTGACTCTCACTGTTGTTGAGTACTCGTTGGGAGTCCGACGGTT
Organism: Ignavibacteriota bacterium; assembly: GCA_016218065.1. GTDB lineage: Bacteria > Bacteroidota > Ignavibacteria > UBA10030 > UBA6906 > CAADGV01. The sequence goes on from JACRFA010000319.1 coordinate 5,380, forward strand.
GTACAGAAGTCCCAACCCCTGATCGTCGTACGTGTACGGCCGTCCGCTCCGCGCAAATGATGAGACAGCAATCTTCATCTCTTCGAACGGATAGAAGCCTTCGAACGAAGGACCTTCCTCCTCGCCGAGCGTCACCACTGCGCTGAGGACCAGGTTATGCGAACGGTCGAAATCAAGGAGAACATCCTTCGGGCTGGGAAGCTTGTTCAGACTCGGATCGTTCTCGAAAAACTTGGGCGACTCATTAAACGGCGTCGAGTTTTTTCCCGTCGCAACGCCATACGTGTAGTTGAGTGAGCCGGTCAGCATTCCGCGTCGTTTCGCCAACCCGATCTTGAAGCCGCGAATATCCGCGTAGTCGCGGTTCGCAAACGACGAGTAGTAGTTGCCTCCTTTGTCGAAGAAGAACGCCTGCTGAATCAGATCCTTCACATCCTTGTAGTATCCGCTTACATCGAGCGTGAAGCCTTCGGCGATTCCCTGCATCACGCCGATGTCGTAGCTGTTTGTCACTTGCGGTCGCAGCCGGGGATTACCCAAGATCATCTGCGCAAAACCTGACCGCGGCATTTGTTGAAAGACTGTCTGATTGAGAGGCGGTCGCTGGACGTACGTTCCATAGTTTACATGAAACACGGTACTCAACGAAACGGGGAAGGAGATTCCGAGGCGCGGCTGCAATCGGGCCAGCGGTTTGGTCTCCTCACGCAGCGCAGCGGTCATGTCGATGATTGTGTCGCCGGCGCTGGTGATGGCGCGGAAGGGAGAATACTGGTCAGCATAGTACTTGACATTCTGATCCCACAAATCCAGTCGCAACCCCAAGTTTGCGATCATCCCCTCAAACTCCATCTTATCTGAAATGTACGCGCCAAGCTCGAACGGTTTGGCAGAGTACTGTTCGGTCTTTGCTCCCGACGCCGACTTGACTGAGCGTTTGTTGTCCGCATCGACTGAGTAGAAGTTGGACTGGACGCCGGCGTTCACCAAATGCGCGGGCGTAACCTGACTCGTCACAGAACCGTCGATGGAAATCGTCTGTGTTTTTTCGTCGCGGAATGTATCGTACAGATTGCCGTACAGGAAATTGTCGGGCGCGCTGGAGCTCGAGTACACCGACCAGATCGCATCGCCGGAATATCCGTTAGGATCGATCGCGGGGCTGCCGTCAACTTGATTCGTGCGCAGAGCATTGACCTTCAGCTCATAGAACGTTGCGCTACTCGGCGCGTAGGTCGCCCGCATGCCGACTTGCATGTTGTTCGTCTTTCGTCTTCCCAATGCCAGAGCCTGATCCCAGGTCCAGCTGTAAAATCCATTCGTCCTCGTTGAGCGGAACACATTATCCTGATCGTTCGTGTACGCGCCGCTCAGCCGCAGGCTCGTATTCTTCGCGACATCAAATACAAGATTCCCCATGACGGTTCGCTTCTTGTTCGGCTCTTCAGTCGGCAGGAATGCCCAGTCGTAATCCGCGCGGCCCGCAACGAATAATCTCACATCGTCCGAAAGCGGACCCGAAAGAGTAAGTTCACCTTCTACGTCAAGCAAGTTGTCGTAGCTCTGGCCGTACTGGCGTTTTGCTTGAAGCCGATACAACGTGTAAGCAATCTGAGCCAGAGTCGTCGTATCTCTTCCGTAGCGAGAGTCGAAACCGTTTCCGAGCGTCGAGAAAAAGGGCGCCGGATTTGTGCTGTTCGGATTATTCGCCTTCCACTTCTCCCACGAATCCAGAATTTGCAAATAGGGTTGACCGTTCGGATCCCAGACGCTCGGGCCAAAATGCTTTCGCCCCGGAATGCGTCCTCGCGTTTCGAACCGCGCCGACCACTTGTCGGACCGACCTTCGCGCATTGAGATGTTGACGACACCCGACTGCGCATTGCCGTACTGCGCGCCAAAGCCGCTCGTGATCACTTCGACTTCTTCCACCGCGCTCATGATCGGAGCAAAGGAGGTTGACTGATCCAGCGGATTGATGATGCCCATGCCCTGAAGCAAGTAGAGTTCTTCGCCCTCCCTTCCTCCGCGAAAATGTTCGCCCGACACATCGCTCGACAGCGCAACCACCTGGGAAATTTCCCGGATGCCTGCCCGCGTTATCACTTCATCGCCGCGCCAGACATCGCTCGTCGTCGTCTTCTCTCTCGCAACATCGGGCCGCTCGGCAGTGATGATCACTTCGTCGGCTTCAACTGCGGATTCCTGCAGATTGAAATCCAATGTCGTCGTCTTGTCGATGTTGACGATGACCTTCTGCTGTGTCACCGTCTGGTACCCGACAAGCGACGCAGTCACGTCATAGCTTCCGGGCGGGACGTTGAGGATGAAGTAGAAACCCTCCGCGTCGGTCGCGGCGCCGAGCCGGCTTCCTTTGATCGTGACATTTGCGCCGGGCAATGCCTCGCCTTTGGCTTTGTCGCGAATCGTTCCTGATATCTTGCCTGAGTTCTGCGCATACAACGCTGAACCAACGCTGAGCGCAAGAAACGCCAGAATGAACCGGGTGATTCTCTTCATTGCACTATCCATGAATGACTCGAATGACGTGTTTTAAGTTCGTGAGACTATCACTTTTGAATCTGAACGCGCTCAATTCTTCCCGCCAACAGAAACACCGACAGAATGCCGACCGGTACCAGCAACGCTCCCATCATGAAGAATGGAACGTAACTCGTCCTGGTGAGCGTGGGGACAAGCCATGTGGAGAACAGAATAATTCCTCCGACAGCCGTCATGCCGCCCAAGCCTGCGAGCGTGCCGACGGATTTTCCGGCAAAAAAATCACTCGGTAATGTTTGCAGGTTGTTGATAACGAATTGAAATCCGAACAACACGGCCGCAATGAGCAACACTGCTGCAAGCGGCGTCGATGCGTAGGCGCAGAGAATCATGGACGGAAGCATCACGACGCCGCCGACGATGATGGCGAGCTTTCTCGCCTTGTTCACTGTCCATCCGTTGTGAATGAGATGACCTGACCACCACCCGCCGCTGAGCGAACCTGCCGCAGCGCCGACATACGGAACCCAGGCAAAGAGTCCGATCTGTTTGATGTCGAACCCAAATTGTTCTGCGAGATAGATCGGAAGCCAGTTCACAAACATCCACCAAATCGGATCCAGAAAGAATCTGGATACAAGCACCGACCAGCTTTGCTTGTGCGAAAGAATCTCGCCAACGGATAACGCCTGATCTTCGGCGCGCACAGTTTCGGCGGGCTTCTGTCCCTTGAGAATATACTCCCGCTCCTCTGCGGTGATCCACGGATGTTGATTCGGGTCGGATCGATTCAAATACCACCACGGAAAAACCCAAATGATTCCCAATGCACCGATCACAACGAACGTTGCCTGCCAGCCAAGAAGCGAATACAGCACGGCGATCAGCGGCGCGGAGATGACTGCACCCAAGGATGCACCTGCGTTGAATATTCCCTGCGCGAGCGCCCGCTCTTTGATCGGAAACCACTCTGCGTTTGCTTTCGTGGCGCCGGGCCAGTTGCCTGCTTCACTCAGCCCGAGCAACGCGCGAAACCCTCCGAACGACGCGAGGTTTCTCGCAAGTCCGTGCATCGCGCACGCCATCGACCAGACAACGATCGAGAGAACGAAGCCGATGCGCGTTCCCACTTTGTCAAAGAGCCGTCCCGACACGCCTTGTCCGATTGCATACGCGACCATGAAGAACGTGAGTATGCCCGCATAATCTTCTTTTGAGAGACTGAGATCTTTCGAGATGTCGGGCCACATCACCGCCAGCGAGCTGCGATCGACATAGTTGATAACAGTCGCTAGGCCGATGAGGCTGATGATCCACCAGCGAAGACCTTTCACTTGCTTCATAGCTCAGTCCTTCGGCGTAAGAAAATCTGCGCGCGCCGGCGCGAAGACGTCAACGAGCGAGCCGTCTTCTGTCGCGACAACGCCGTGATCAACATTCGTTGGAACATAGTAGCAGTCGCCCGCCTTCAACACAGTCGCGTGCTCGCCAATTCTCACTTCGAATGAGCCTGACTCAATGTACGTCACCTGCACATGCGGATGGCGATGAAGCGCCCCCACGGCTCCTTTCTTGAATTTCACATGCGTCATCATCAAATTCGAATCGTAGCCGAGAATGCGTCGTTCGACTCCCTCCCAAACTAATTCTGTCGGTACGTCATTGCTACGAATGAAGACTTCAGTTGCCTTGATTTCCACAATTGCCTCTTAGTGTTGTTAGAATCTCTTCAGGCTGTAGTTGCCTGTCCAGGAGTACTCAGCGCCGTTGATACTCATAGTATGCTTCGCTGTTCCGGATGACGGTCCGTTTGCGATCATAAGAATCCAGCGGACATCCTTTCCGGAGATTTCTATCACGCTTGCCTCGGCGTTGGATGCAAGTACGCTCACTGCATCAATGCGGCCACTCGAACCCAGCGCGAGTTCTGTGACTCCATCGAATGAGCCGTGCGTTTCAATCACTGATGCAAAGACGTGGCTTGCTGCTTTCTCGCGAAGCATGAACGCAGGCTCATTCCGCAGATTGAAATTCGGATCCCCCGCACCGATGCGCGTGAACAATACCGATGTCGATGAGTCGGCTGAGCTGACGACCGAGTAGTATCGCGATCCGTTCAGCCAGGTCACTTTCACCGGACCTGAGGCTTTCCCCTCGCCCTCAAGCCACAGATGTTGGTAGCCATTCGATTTGCCCAATGTTGTGCGCTGCTTGTCGTTCGCAGTGTACTTGACGTTTGTTGTGATGAGATGGCCGAGATAGTAGAACGGCAGATCGAGCTGGCGAACCTTGTCCGACACAACACGAAAAACATCAATAATGACGGGCTTTTTGAATGAGTTATCATTCACCAATGCCACGGTTCGCTGCATCTCCACGCCCAAATACGTGCCCGCAACTCTTGCACTCATGATTTGGAAACTATCCGTGACAGAAAAAAAATGCCGATCAGCGTGCTGCTTCTCGGCAATATCAATCTTTCCCTGGTAGTGAGAGATTCCGTCAACGGTCACCGTGTTGTGCGCGATCGTTTGTCTCGCCCAGGAACTCGTCTCCGGCAGGTACCGGCCGCCGTTCTTCGGCTCGACGTTGATGAAGCGAACCGCGCCGTAATCCTGAAGAATTTCGCGGCCCTGATCGGAGTAGAGAATCGTGAGCTTGTCAAAGTGGCCGTGCGATTCTCCGTGAGCCGAGTACTTCATTAGCACAAGCGATTGGTCGGCAGAGTTGCCCGAACGAAGAATTCCGACGCCGCCCTTGTCGCCTTGCGGCCCGTCCGTCAACTCAATGCTGTGCCAATTGAAATCGGCAACGATCGGATGCGCGGCAAGCCCTTCAGCAACTTTCAATCCTGCGCCGCTGAGCATCACAGTTTTTTGCTTCTTCGCGATACTCAACAGGCTGTTGTCGCCGCCGTACTGAGCATACGCGATGTTGAGCGCGATGACGATTTCGTTGGCGAGAAAACTCATCTCCTTCAACGCGTCATTAATGGGAATGAAGCAGCCGTTCGTGTAGGTTTGTTGCAGCGCGGCGTAGAATGCTTTTTTCAGGATTTGATTTCGATACTCAAAGATCTTTAGCGCGGGTCGATTGTTCTGAATCGCTTGTGCAAACAGGAAGAACGGCATAATCGCGTAGCGCGTGTAATACGGACCTTCCGTGTAGTATCCGTCCGGCGAGAAGAGAAGATCAAGCTGCCGGATGAAACCGCCCTGCTTGTTCTTCTTGGTTCCGTACAGCGCCTTGTCAATAAGGTCGTTGTCGCGCAACGCAAAGCCGAGCATGCCCGTTGCGGCTACCGTCCACGTGCCATGATTGTGGATACGATCATGTTCACGCACATGTTCAACAGTGAAGAAGTGGGCCATCGGACGCAACAGCTTCGATTCGATTTTCTCGCGATCGGAAGGGGTGAGCCAGTCGTACACGCAATCGTACGCTTGTGCGACGTGAACAAGCCAGACGGACTCGTTGAGCGTCTGCCAAAAAATTTTGCCGACGGCCTCGCTCGAACCCATCGGATGGTTCGGCAACGTTGGATAGAGTTCGGCGTAGCGCATGAGCATGTCGCGAACAAACGTCGCGTAGCGCGCATCATTCGTCACGGAAAACAAAAAGCCGGCGAGTTGCATCTCACGATAATTCTGCTTGTGCTTCTCGTGAGTGTAGCCGCCGGCGTCTTTCGGAAGGGGAACGTCGATGGGCCGCGATAGGGCATCCTCGATGTTGCGCTTTGCCTCTTCGTACGCGCGGTCAAAGTACGGATACTTGCCGACCGCTTGCTTGATCGACCGCGCCTCATCCGCACTGATGATCAGATTGGGACGGGATTGCTGCGCCTGCGCAAATGCAAACACAACACACAGCAGCGCGACTCCCTTGAATATCGCGTTCATCATACGAAGTACGTTCCGCCATTGATGTCAACCGATGCGCCGCTCACAAACGAAGCGTTCTCCGATGCGAGATAAACCACAAGCTCCGCAACTTCATGAGCTTCCCCTTCTCTACCGAGCGGCGTCGCGGCGGCGACTTTTTGTCGAACTTCAGGTTTGGTGAATGTATTGTGGAAGGTGGTGTTGATCATGCCGGGCGAAACGCAGTTGACGCGAATCTTGCGAGGACCAAGTTCTTTGGCAAGTCCGCGAGTAAGCGTGAGAACTCCACCTTTCGCTGTCGAGTAGGCAACCGCGCCCATCCCGCCTCCATCGCGCGCCGCTTGCGACGCAAAGTTCACAATCGATCCGCCGTCGCGCAAGTAGGGTAACACAGCTTTCGTCACGAGAAAAACGCTTTTGAGATTCACATCCATCACCGCATCCCAGAACGCCTCGTCCATCTCGTCGATCTTCTTTCTCCCCATCAAACCGCCAGCAACATTCACAAGGATATCGAACGTGCCGCCGAACGCGCTGCGCGCCTCGCTGACGAGTCGCTGCACATCAGCCGGCTTCGTAACGTCGGCCTGCACGGCAACAGCTTTGCCGCCTGCGGCTGTAATCTCGTTGACCGTCGAGGCTGCCTGTTCCGGATTGTCAAAATAGTTGACCACAACGGAAGCGCCCCGCGCGGCGAGCAAAACAGAAACAGCTCTGCCGATATCTCTTCCGCCGCCCGTGACGAGGGCGACTTTGTTCTTAAAGTCTGTCATGATGGTTCCTTTATTCTGGAGGTGGAGTGTCTGAAAAAACAAAAAGCCTCCGACGATCAATGTGATCGATAAACTCGGAGGCTATACAAAGAACACTGCGGGAAACGAATCGGAGAATGTTGTCAGTCTCGTTTGCCGGACGCCAATTTTCCTTCAGCGATGGCGCGACGGATATGTGCTTCTGCTTGTTTCAGATGCTCAAGCATCCAATGCCGGGCATCCTGTTCACTCTTGCGGGCGATTCCTTCGATGATCTTTCCGTGGTATTCGATGGCGGATTCTTTCGCGTTCTCGACAACGTCGTACACTGCGAGCTTGATGTGCGGCATCAGTTTGTGAATCGGCTCAAGCACGAGCGGCATGATCGGGTTGCCCGACGCTTCGGCAACCAGCAGGTGGAATTCGCTGTCGAGCGACGCAAGCTTCGTAAAATCTTCTTTGAGGTCTTTGACCTTCTGCAAGTTCTGGTTCAGCCGATGCAGCACTTCGTCCGTTCTCATCGTTGCGGCCATCGCGGCAATCGATGGCTCAATCGCCTGCCGGGCATGCACAACATCAAGCGCATAGTTCTGACTGTAGTTCACGGTCAAGTACATGTGCATCGGGTCGGTCACCGAGTCTGCGGAGATTTCCTTCACAAACATTCCGCGACCCTTCTCAATGCTGATTAGCCCTTTGGCGCTGATCATCCGAAGCGCCTCGCGCATCACCGTGCGGCTCACGCCGAAGTTGGCGCAAAGTTCCATTTCGGTTGGAAGTTTCTCTCCGGGCGGGAGTCGCCGCTCTTTTATGGCAAGCTCAATCTGATCTTGGACCGAGAGGCTGAGGAGTTGTCGTGAACCGACTTTTTCGAACATTTATCAGACGTATAATGTATTATGTATTACTTCATACACAATCTAACGCCCGAAAACGCAAATGTCAATAGAAACGCCTGCTGGATTGAAAAATTAATCCAACGATTTTGTTGTGGTGTCCCGAGATAGGTTTATGGAGGGATTCAAAGGGCGACCGTCTATGAGCCGAAGTAGAGTGCTCGGCTTCGCGCCATGAACCGCTTTCCCTGACGAGGAACACCCGCCAGTGGCCCCAAAAAGACAAACCCCAAAATCCAAATACCGAATCACAGAAAGTTTCCAACATTCCAAAGTACCAGAACCTATCTCTCGATCATTCCACCGCTCCATCAATCCCCAAATTAGATCGACAATTCCCATCACTCCATCCTCAAAACGCGCGCCTTGCTTGCGTTCCAGAATTTTCCTACAATGGCACAGCCAATACGCCAAGACCATGATGGGCAACGCGGCCCAAGTTGATATTCGTGTTCTTTTACACCTCTACGAAGTGCCGAAGTAGCTCCGCCCCAGGCGTGAGCATGCCGACTGTTTTTCTTCCTACACTAATCGCTTTTTTCCAGCCAAGTGAATCTTGAACGTGCCGGGCAGTCATCCTTCTGCAATTCAAGGCTTCGTGTAAGATTGAACTGACATTGTTATTTCAAGATCATCCGTTTTCAGAAGACGACCTTATGCACAACTCTATTGTTTTGGTGAAACAGGTTCCCGACACCTCGAACATCTCCGGCCAGGTTATGAAGGAAGACGGAACCGTGAACCGATCGAAGCTCCCCGCGATTTTTAATTTCGAAGACAAGGTCGCGTTGGAGTTCGCACTGCAAATCAAAGACCGCACCGGCGGCAAGGTCACAGCCATCACGATGGGACCTCCCCGCGCCTCCGACATCCTCCGCGAATGTTTGTACATGGGCGCCGACGACGCCTATCTGATCACCGACCGGAAGTTTGCCGGCGCCGATACGCTCGCGACGTCCTACGTCCTGAGCGAAGCGGTGAAGAAAATCGGGAGCTTCGATTTTGTATTTGCCGGACGACAAGCGATCGACGGCGATACGGCGCAGGTCGGTCCGCAGACTGCGGAGAAGCTCGGCATTCCGCAAATCACCTACGCCGAAGAAATTCTTGACTTGGAAAAAGAATGCGTCCGCGTCAAACGAAAGATCGACGGTGGATTTGAAATCGTCGAAAGCAAACTCCCCGTGCTCATCACTGTGCTGAAGGATGCCGCTGATCCTCGGCCGCTCAGCGCGAAGCGTTTGATGGCGTACAAAGGCGCCAAGTCGCTGCTCGAACTCGAAAAGCTCGTCGAAGGTAATCCGCTTCTCTACATCGACAAGCTCATGTATGAATACAAGAATCGCTCGCTGTTCATTCCCACACTCACCGCCGATGATTTGCAAATCGACATCTCCCGCTGCGGCATCAAAGGCTCGCCGACCAAAGTCTATGAGGTCGAGTCGGTGGTGCTGGCGGGCAGCAACCCGATGCGGTTCGAGAATTCGAAGAACGGAATGAGCCAGCTGATTGATATTCTTTTGGAAGATAGAATTCTGGGATAATGCCATGAGTAATTTGACAAATGATGTTTGGGTGTTTATCGAGCAACGCGACGGTCGTCCGGCAGAAGTCAGCTTCGAATTGCTCAGCAAAGGAAGAAAGCTCGCCGACAGCATGAGCAGTTTGTTGAAAGCTGTCGTCATCGGCGATGATGTGCAGACGATTGCTGCGGACACGTTTCGCTTCGGCGCTGATGAGGCAGTCGTCGTTTCTCATCCTCAGCTCAAACACTATAGAACCATTCCCTATAGCCGCATCCTGAACTCGTTAGTCGAAGAGCGCATGCCTCGCATCGTGTTGTTCGGCGCAAGCGTGATCGGCAGAGATCTTGCGCCGCGCATCGCTTCGCACACGAAAAGCGGGCTTACTGCCGACTGTACGAACCTGAAAGTCTCCGACATCTCCTATCTCGGCAAAGAGTACAAGAATCTGCTGTTGCAGATCAGGCCGGCGTTCGGCGGCAACATCATTGCCACGATCATTACGCCGGACGTTCACACTCAGATGGCGACCGTTCGCGAAGGCGTGATGGAAATGCATCCCCTCTCTCATCCGCACGATGTGAAGATCACGGAAGTCGCGTATCAGCCGGACGGCCTCGACGACCTGGTGACCATCGTTGAGCAGCATCGTGTCGAGAGCAAGGTTAATCTCAAAAGCGCTCCGATCATCGTTGCCGGAGGGTACGGACTGGGGACGCGGGAGAATTTCAAACTGATACACGAGTTGGCGCATGTACTCGGCGCTGAAGTTGGCGGCAGCCGCGCCGCGGTCGATGCCGGGTTCATTTCGCACGAACGTCAGGTGGGACAAACCGGCGTCACTGTCCGACCGAAATTGTATTTCGCCATCGGCATTTCAGGCGCGATCCAGCACCGGGCCGGCATGCAGGAATCGAAGAAGATCATCGCTATCAACACCGACGCGGATGCGCCGATCTTCGATGTCGCGCACTACGGCATCGTCGGCGACGCCGCCGACGTCATTCCGAAATTCATTGAAGCATACAAGAGCAAATTGAAGTGAGCCGCTGATGCCAAACTATTTTCTCGACAATCCCGACGTTCTCTTCCATTTCAGAAATCTCGATCTGAAGGAAATCACTGCGCTCGCCGAAGACAACTACGCGCAGGCGTCGCAATTCAACTACGCGCCGACGGACTATGAAGACGCCATGAAGAACTACGAGAAAGTTCTCGAAGTCGTTGGCGACCTTTCGGGCAACTACATCGCTTCACGTTCGGCAGACGTTGACCATGAAGGAGCGCAGTTCAGCGAGGGTCACGTGCAGTACGCCCACGGCACGCAATTGAATATCAAAGAACTCTCGCAAGCCGATCTGATGGGCATGATTCTGCCCCGCAAGTATGGCGGACTCAACTTTCCGTTCACGATCTACATGATGTCTGTCGAGCTGCTCTCGCGTGCCGATGCGTCGCTCATGAACATCTTCGGACTTCAGGATATCGGCGACACAATCCGCAAGTTTGGCAGCGAAGATCAGCGGCAAGAATTTCTCCCCAAGATTGCCGCCGGCGAACACACGGGAGCAATGGCGCTGACAGAGCCGGATGCCGGCTCTGATCTGCAAGCTGTGAAGCTGCAGGCATATCAGGATGATGAGGGAAAGTGGTTCCTGCGCGGCGTGAAGCGATTCATTACGAATGGAAATGCACAGGTCTTGCTGGTGCTTGCGCGCTCGGAAGCGGGCACACGCGACGGCCGCGGCCTCAGTTTGTTCGTGTGTCATCACGACGGAACAGTGAAGGTCCGCCGCATCGAGAACAAGCTGGGCATTCATGGCTCGCCCACATGCGAGTTACAGTTCAACGATACGCCCGCTCAACTCATCGGGACACGGCGTTTTGGATTGATCAAGTATGTGTTAGATTTGATGTACCGCGCCCGCATGGGAGTCTCGGCGCAGGCGTTGGGAATCTCGCAGGCCGCGTATGAAGAAGCGCTGAAGTATGCCCGCGAGCGGCGGCAGTTCGGAAAGACGATCTATGAAATCCCCGTCATCGCCAACATGCTGCTCGACATGCGCGTGTTGTTGGAGAGCAACAGGTCGCTCTTCTACAGCGCGACAAAATGCGTCGATGAGAAGGAGAAACTCGAAGAATTTATTGAGAAGCGCAAAGCCGAGAAACAGCCGGTGAGTGAAGAGACTGCGCGCCTGAAGCAAATCACGAAAGCGGCGAACCTGCTGACCCCGATGACGAAGTACCTGTTGGCGGAAGCGAGTAACAAGATCACGTATGATGCCCTTCAGATTCATGGCGGCACCGGCTACATGAAGGAATTCCATGTTGAGCAGCTTGCCCGCGATGCGCGCATCACGAACATCTACGAAGGCACATCGCAAATGCAGATCGTCGCGGCGTCAGGCGGCGTTGTCAAGGACGTGCTCGTTGAGTACTTTGCGCTAAAAGAGAAGCGCGAATACAAGGGCGGCTTATCACGACTCGCCACAATCCTGAAAGACATTCGGGCGCTCTTCCTCGACTCACTCAAATATGTTTTGGACAAGAAGGACACAATGTTCCAGGACGTCGCGGCGAAAGACTTGGTCGAGATGTACAGCTATCTCTACATCGGATATCTGTTGCTCGACGAGGCGGAAATCAACGAGCGAAAAGTCTTCATCGCCAACCGGTACATCGTGAATGCATTGGCAAGCGCTCAGAAGAACGCAGCCGCGATCAAGGGGGAGTTGTTTGGGGATTTGCTACACGCAGACAAAATCTTATTATGACACGTACCAAGTGAGGAGAACCCGTATGCCGACCAAGACAAAATTCTACTACTATCGGATTTACGACGACAAGGAACAGTTCAATTACATCAAGTGTACGTTCCAGGAAAAGAAGATCCGAGCGACGTTGAAGAAGTACGAGAAAGCTCACCAGGTGTATTACAACGCGGAGTTCATGGAGTTCCTAAAGAAGCAAGATCCGAAAGCCGAACTTATCGACGTGACGCCTCTCTCCTACTGAGATATTTCCATCCAACCTCTGTGACAACGCGACGATGATGACGTCGCTGTAGCTAGGAACGTGGACGAGAAGTGGGTTGTGCAAGATTTCGATACCGTATTTGCGACAAGATCGGCAGGTGAGTTTTAGGATGCTACTATTCGTCCACGTCCCTAGAACGAATAGTCCAGTCTCGCCGCGGGCACGTAGGTGACGCCAAGTCCGACGGGGACTTGCTGATAGCGCATCGAGGCGTGGAGGCTTTTGTTGTGGCTCGCCGCGGACCATGCGGCATCCGCCGCGCTGAGCGCGTGATTCACCAGCGCAATGGTCACATAAGTTGTCGCGCTGCTATAGTAGTCATCCGCCCGCGAAAATTCTCCGGAGTAGTATGTAAAGTTGGGCGTGACAGGCTCGGAATAGTTAAAGCTCGGCGGCGCGTCATCCCACCCTTGATTGAACTGTTTGTATTTTCCTATCAACTCATAATATTGCTGATCGTCATACGGCGGCAGCGAGTGCGAGTAGAACTTCCCCTCGGCGACGTTCGTTCCGATGTAGCGCTCCATCGCGTTCAGCACATTCCAATCCACGCGTTGCCACGGCGGAAGGCCGGCTGTGCCGGGCTTGATCAGACCCGCATACTGAGGTTTCTGATTCTCGGGAACGTAATGATCGTATGTGTACTGCGCGTACTGAACAACACTCCAATGTTGATTGGCGTAGCCCTTGAAGAAATCAGTTTGCTTGTCCCCCTTCTTGTCGAAATTGTATGCGATCGCCCACGCCGCAACATCGATGGCGAGGAAGAGCGCCGACTTCCAGTAACTCTCCGCGTAGAACTCACCGGCGCCCGGAACGATGAGCGAGAGTCCCGCAGCCAGCCACGGAGATTTCCGACCCGACTCCAACGCGGGGGCGGACTCCTCTTGCAACAGCGGGGGGCCGCCGAGATCTTTCTGGCCGAAGAAATCTACTTGCACATTTCCCGTTATGGGTCGAATCGCTTCCGGTTGACGGAAGACAGAGGACGCGTGCTCGCCCGCCGACGCAACCGTCGAAATAAAAACTGTAACGATGAACGCAGCCATTCGCATACATCACCTCATCGAATCTTGTTAGTCGAAATCAAATCCAAACAACACACCGAAATAGAACCGCCACTCTTTTCCGTACGTCACCGGAGCGTTGCGAACGATTTTCTGAAACTGATTGAGTCCGTACGACGCGTTGAAGAAGATGCGCGTCGGATACGCGTACCACGAGAATGATTCGAGACGAATCTCCGCTCCAACGTCGGCTTTGAAATCTTTGGCTTGCGGCTTGCCGCTGCTCCACGCATTGCCGAAATCGCCGTACACCGAAGCGTAGAGTTTGTCGAAATAGAACTGCAGGAAGCGCACGTCGATGTTGGCGACGAGAGGAAACCGATACTCGAGTCCGAAGACGGCCATCTCATTGCCGCCGATGGCGTAGAACGGATAGCCCTTCATGCCGACAAGTCCGCCTGCGTAGAAGTCGAAGAAGTTGTCCACGGTGTGTTCGAGAATCGAACCGCCGCGCGCCTTCACCGCGAGCGTGTGATTCTTGAAGAAGAAGGGAATGTACTCACGCCAGTTCATCTCGACGCGCGTGAAGTTGACGGTTTTGTACACAGGCACCAGTCCTGTACTCCCCACTTCGTACTGTCCGTCGCCATTGAACTTGTTCAGCTCACGCCCGATGCGAAAGGAAATCTTCCGTCCGACTGGATTGATCTCTCCGGTACTTGAGCGCTCCAGCATTTCCGATGTGAACTTGAGCGAGAGATCGTTGGCAATCAGATACAGGTCGTCCGATCCGGATACGAGTTGCGTCGGCGAGTTCTCATCGACTCGCGTTGTGAATGTTTCGATGGTCGAAGTGTACCGACTGTGTGCGTAGCGAAATTCCAGCGCTGTCATTGGCGAGAAGATTTTCTGCGTCAGCACCACATCGAACTCAAAAAGATTGTACGTGACATCGACAGGCACAGGCGCCCGGTCGGGAAGAGCGATGAAGTTGTCTGTCTTGCGCGTGACGTTGTACAGCTCGATGCTCGACGCCGGCGCCAGGCCAATCTGATGAAACAACGGAAGCTCGCCCAGGTAGGTAAACTGTAGAAACAGATCGCGCTCAAGTTTTTTGTTGAACGCCGCCCCCGCAAACAGGCTCAGCTTGTCCAACACATCACTGGAGAATGCGTACACGCCCAGCTTGACAGCATCAAGCGCGGTGTTCTTCTTGTTGTAGTTGTCCACCCGGATGAACGGCACGAACGACAAACTGGTAAACACACTTTTGTATGATCTGTCGGTGAACAACGGAATCTTCGTGTCGTCGTACGAACGCAGGGCTTGCCAATCGACCTCCTGCACCGATCCGCCGGTTGACGCAAGCAACGTTCGCGGCGCAGTCAACTCCGATCGGCTCGTGGGCAAGTATTGAAACTCGCCTTGCGGGACGGGCACATCATTCTTCATCAAATAGAATTTGTAGCCCCGGTGCGTGTAGCCCGAATAGATAAGCTCATTGTTTTTGTTGATCGTCGGCATGAACGCGCCGCCGAGTACATTCGTGACTTGCGCGATAGCCTTCGTCGCGATCTCAAATGTGTAGATGTTGAAGATTCCTGTTCTGTCGGATGCGAAGTAGAGCTTCGCGCCGTCCGGCGAAAACGCTGCGGCGCGTGAGTCGTCGTCGCCCGTAACGAGAAACTCCATGTCCGTACCGTCGGGACGAATCCACGCGATGTCGCGCCCATCTTTGACGGAGTAGTCGAACACAATCCGATCGCCGCTCGGACTCCATTCGGGAAGATAGACCTGCTCTCCGTTGGCAAACGCCGTAATCACTTTCAACCCCGACCCGTCGGGATTAATGACGGCGAGATTCGTTGTTCCGTCTTTCGTGATGATGCACGCGATCTGTTTCCCGTCGGGCGACATAGCGGGAGTCATCAGACGCTGCCCGAATGTCAACCGCGTTTCATCCTCCTTCGCGATATCATACACGTAGAGATCGGATCGGAGGAGGAACGACTTGTTGTTGCGTGACTGACGTTCGTAGTACAACTTTGTTCCGTCGGGCGACCAACTTGCCCTGGAGTGAACTCCCGACTGCAGGAGCTTTTCCTTTCCGCCCAATTCGCTCACGAACAATCCGGTTTGCCCAAGATACGACGCCGACTTGCCGCTGAGATACGCCAGTCGCTTTCCGTCAGGCGACCAACTGGCGTGCAGATTCGCGAAGCCGGTTTCCTGAAACAACGCACATTGATCGACGTGCGCACGAACATCAACTTGCGGATTTTTGTTGCCGAAGATCGACTTCATTTGTTCTTCGGGCTTGAGTTGCTTGAATGCGCTTTCATCATCGACGAAGGTGACGGGATTCCCTTCGCGAAGCTCTGCCCGAATCGGAGCGACGCGTCGGTTGTACTCTTGCTTCAACTCGTCGCGCCATTCGTTGTACACGACTTCCCCGGGTTTGCCCACCGCCTTCTCGATGGCCCCGTCAATCGACATGGCGCCGAGCGAGCCAAGATTGCGCGAAATAGCCTCCAGCTTCTCGATGCCGTACTTGCGGGCGATGTAATCGACGAACGCGAAGCCCGCGTTGTACGACGATTCGTTGCCGAGACTCGTCTTGCCAAACACACTCATTTGATTCCATGTGAGCAGGCTGTCTTTGAGCGCGTACGAGCGGAGGATCATGTCGCGGTGCGAATCCCAGAAGTCGTACCGCAACTGCGGACGATTGTATTGCGCAACGCCCTCAGCAAACCACGCGGGGACGAGGAAACCGGAAATCGGGTACGATGCGATGACATTCGGATAACCATACAACACATCGGGACGCCGCTCGGATTCGTAGCCGAGCCATTGCAGATAGAAGCCGGGCATGCGTCGCCCGAATTTCATCGTCGTTTGGATTTGCACGATGTGCGTGAACTCGTGCGTGATGACGTTGCGGAGCCAGTTATGCGTGCCGCGAAAATCGAAATCCATGTTCGGCGCCCAGATCTCGACTTTGTTGTCGTAGAAATACGCCGCGCCGTTGGAGTAGTCGTCGTAATCCTTGATGATCCAGCTGACTTTCTGATCGGGCTTGTGGTTGTAGAGCGATGTGATCGGGCCGTAAATCTCTTCGGCGATTTTTGCGACAACCTTTCCCGTCCGTTCAGCGCCTTCGTGAAAGTGGACGTAGAAGTGTTCGGTTTCGATGGTACTCCAGTTCGCTTGATAGTATTCCTGCGCGTGGAGAGATGGTGCGAGAAGCATCGCAAAGAATAGAAAAGAAAATCGAGCGATGAGAATGGATTTGGAGTGTTTGTTCATGGGGTCTAACTAGAGTTCCATCATAATATGAAAGCCAGCTTGCTCAAAGTGCTTGTCAAATGTAAGAGCAGACGTAAGCCCGAATCGCTTCATGATGACGAAAGAGATACAGTCAGTAAGGGTCCACGACTTCAATAGTTCTCTCTCCGGTCAAATAAAGGTCAATGTTTTCAGAAAAATCTTCTGGACCCTGAATCTTGATCTCGCTCAGACTCTCCAAAATATCTTTCGCCCCGCTAGTATCCTCCCTGGCCTCAAATCGCTTAATGATATGGAGAAGTTCTTCTAGATGGCGCTCAGGCACGTTGTCGATTTCCGCCTTCACCTTCTCCTTCGTCACACTACTCTCTTGCCTTGCAGCACCGTACGACATAGCCGGCTCTTTGATCATATCCAACGTGTATTCCGGTTCGTTCTCTGCATAGGCACCGCGCAAGCCTTGGTGCGATAGCATCCGCCAGTCCTCTTTCTCAGACGCATCAAGCTCCTGAGATATCACGGTAATGAGCAAACGATCATTTGCTCGAAGTTCAAACGGCTCATCGAGGAGAATCTGCTTCCCGTCGAAATGACCTCGCACTGTCACTGATGCCATGACTGATCCTCCTAGATTATTTCACTACCGCGACTTTCACAATCGCCACCGCGGTATTTCCGCCGCCGGTCGCTTCGATGCGTGCAAGGTACACGCCGCTCTGCACGCCCGCAACATTCCATTCAACTTCATTGTCAACACCGCCAACGCCGGGCGCTGCAAACTCCGTCACCAAATCTCCTGCAAGATCGAGAATCTTGATCTTCACGTTCGCGTTTTCTTTGATGAAGTAGCGAATGAACGTCTTGCCATCGTACACAGGATTGGGCCAGTTGTATGCCCGTTCTTTCGGGAAGAACTCCGCGCTAACTGGCGTTCCCGTCAGCGGCTCCGTCGCCAGTCCTGTGTGTTGTGCGTCGTGCTGGTACTGCGGCCAGGGAAAATTCGGCGCACGATTTCCTGTCACACTTCCTGTTCTCCACGCAGTCACTGTCCCGTCCTCTGCCGAAGCAACTGCAACTCCGATTCCCGTCGCGGACAACGCCGGTAATGGAAACGTAAAGAGCGCGACGGACTGATTTCCTGTGCCAGCCTGCAAGGGGAACCCTTGGGCCATCGATCCATTCTTATCGTATGCAACAACCACTCCGTTGCTCGTCACTGCAACGATATCAACGTCGCCATCGCCATCGACATCTCCAACAACAGGATTTGATGTGATTGAGTTCGATGAAGGAATCAGCTTTGGGAAATTGTCGAGCGAAGCGCCTGCAAAGTTGTATGCGTGAATTCTGTTTCCCGCGAAGACAATGATGTCGCGGTTGCCGTCACCGTTGATGTCAGCGAGCGCGGGGGGATGCACTACGGCTGAGCTAGTTCGGACAGGAAAACCAGGAACGGGCTGAAGTAACCGGTTTAGAGCGTACAGATCGCCATCAATAGTGGCAAATGCGATTCGTTCTTCGGAGCCAAAGATCCCCACAGCGGCGGGACCAGCAATCCGCTTTCCATAGTTGCGCGCTGTCGGCGGCTGCACTGCGACGCCAGGGTAAACAATGTCGATCGTCCCATCGGTGGTTGTGACCACGGTTGCTTTTCTGTCAGAGATTTTGCTGACGCCCACCACACTCACTGAGTCAGCGAAACGAGGGAAGCTGTCAAGCCGCACGCCAGTGAACTCGTAGAACAATAGGAGTCCGTGCGATCCACCGATGGCAATGATCGAATCACCGATCATTGGCGAGGTCGAGAATGGGAATCCTGCCAGCCTTGAGAAATACTGCTGCGCCAAGCTATCACCTGAACCAGAGCGAGACGAATACGCCGCAATGTTAGTGAGAATGCCTTGCTGGAACATAGCGCCTGTCACGACTTCTGCGATCGAGTCCTGGTTTAGGTCTCGGACAGCAACCGAATTCAGAAAACCCGGCGCAAGGGACTGCGCGATCACGAAAGTCCCATCAGACCTCAATACGCCGTTCCCTCTCAAGTTCCACGCAAAAATCGCAGATGAACCTGAAGTTGAAACTCGTCGAGGAGAACTGGTCGGTTCTGGTCCTGTTGAAACTAAAATCGATGTACCTATTGCGGCCCCAAGGTCAGCCACCGTGAGAGAAATGTCATTAGCTTTGTTCTGCAATGTCTTTGGGAACCCTTCCAGCAACGCAACCTGACCATCTCCAACAACCACACGCGCCGTCATACTCGGTCCGCGCGCACTGAACTCCTTGATGATAATGTGAGAGTTCGCTCCGGCATTACTGGTGTTGCTCGGATGACTGCGAGACGAAAACTCGCCAATCGAAACGGGCGAGATGTTGCCTTGATACCAGAAGTCAAGCGCCGTCCCCTCTTCACTGCCGCTGCCGGCCTCTAACTGACCGTATTGCTGACCGATGTCCTGCGAGCCGTCTGCCTCTTCGAGATCGATGCCGCGATATTCAGGATCGGCGTTGACGCCGTTTGTCGCAAGCCCGCGAGCGATCACTGCCTCATCAATATGCCAGATGAGAATGCCGCCGTCGAAAAATTCTCCCGATGTACTCACGCCTCCGGGCAGACTCCAATCAAAATCTTCAACATCAGTAACATTGCCTTTGATGAGATCGAGATCGAATGCATTGAAGTCAGCCGTGTCGCGCAGGAAGGTCTGCTGACGAATCACGCCTCCGTATGAGCTTGTGATGCGCTGTCCGTTTCGTGCGGCGTCGCGATGTCGATTCTCCATCAAATAATACTCTGATCCGCTGATGGGAATGTGATACACTCGCGCCGAATCGACGGATGCTGCGGGCATGGCAAGCTGATGGTCGCCGCTCGATAACGTGATCGGTTGAATCCAACCCAGCCAATACTTCTCCCACGCCGATGGTTCTGGGGGAAACACTCCCGCAAAACTGAAGATCGCCTGTCCGTCCATCAACCCAAATCTGCCGATGCCTGAACGGCCCGTGTTTGTGTCGAAGAGATCGGGAAGTCCCAGAAAATTCCCTACCGAAGCGCAGAGCAGACCGTTGATGCCCAGACGCAGGGTGACATCGCTCGGCGTCGCAGGAATTGTTCGCGTCTCTGTCTCGGGGATGATGATGGTGTTCGTGATTTTGAAACCGCCGCGCAGAGGGATGCCTTCGTAACTCGCACCGTAGAAACTCTTGAACGCATTCAACCCGATGTAAAGAGAAGGAATATCCAACGGCGTCGGATCATAACCGATCGTGCCTGCGATATCCACGTCACGACCAACTCCCGCGTGGAAGACGACGAAGCATTCAAACTGAGAAAAGTCGGCAACGCGACCCGACGAATCGACTTTGTTCCATGCGTCGCGAGCAAGATCGCCGACGGCAGTGTTCGGCCCGGATTTTGGGGGCGAGTAGCGCGACATCTGACTCGCCAGCGTGAAGACCGAATCGACAAGCGTCGCGCGAATGACGACCCTTCCCTTTGACACCTTCCGATAGTAGTTGCCCAGAAACGTCAGGTGATCGAGAAAGTATTGTAGATTGCGCGGCGGCGAGTCGAAGCCAACCTCAGCCGGAGTCGAAAGATCGAGCTGTCCGTTGCCGGACGTGCGCGGTTCATTGTCCGCTTGAAACTGTACGGCAACTGCAAGCACGTCGATTGTATCGGCGAATACGCGAGAGGCCCGCGGCTCTGTGCGAGCGTCGCCGCGCGACGACATAATCGGATGACTCAACTGCTGGGCAAACGTGGTACCGCTGAAGAGAACAAGGAGAAGAAGTTTTGTTGACGTCATTGCATTTTGAGTTCTACAGTATGGAGGAGTGAAGAACGAAGAGGAGTCGCAGAGGAGGTGGTCTCTGCGACTCTGATCGCACTACATCAGTTCACGGCGCCCATCGACGATGAGCCTGAGCCGCCCCAACCAATCAACAGCGAAAAACGAATCGTATCCGACAGCGGATGGCCTTCCGCCGCGGAGATATAACTGAAGTCGAATCCGAAAATATCGTACCGCAAGCCGGCGCCGAACGTCCAGAAATTTCTGTTGCCGAAATTCGGATCTTCGAAGAAGTGTCCGATGCGCAGCGCAATCAGTCGCGGCGCGCCGTACCAGTATTCCGCGCCCATGCTCGTGTTGATCTTCTTCAGACCGCTGCCGTCTCCCCATGCCGAGAAGAGAGCCTTCGGCAACCCGTCCGATGTGCCATCGGGGCGGCGGCGCACAAGCAGGCGACTGAAATCAACGGAGTATGTCATGCTGTTGAACTCGTCTTCGAAAATCACATACCCGAAGCCGAGGCGCAACTGTGTCGGCAGTGGATCTGCCTGTTCGGCCTGCGCATACGTCACTTTGGGTCCGAGATTCGAGAGATTGAATCCCGCGCTCAATCTCTTGTCGAGCCAATCGACGCCGAGATCAAACGGACGCCACATCATCGCGACATCGAAGCTCACCGTGTTGGTGATGCCATCGCCAAGCTGTTCGCCGGCGCTGAACGGTGAGAGTGCGCTATGAATGAAACGAGCATTCACGCCAAGGCCAAGGTCATCGAACACTCTTGTCGAGTAACCGCCGGTGACTGCAAACTCATACGACTTGAATTTGCCAAGCTCTGTTCCGTTATCGCTGGTGCGGATGAACTCGCCGAGGTTGAGATACGTGACGCTTAATCCGACTGTCCCGCCGATGTCCTCGATCCGCATGCGGTAGTTGACGTGATCGTAGAAGAGATCGGACAAGCCGAACTGGGGAAGCCAGTTGGCGTGTGTCAGCGTCGCTTCCTGACCGTCGAGAAACGCCAGCGCGCCCGGATTCCAGAAAATCGCCGATGCGTCATCGACCGATCCCGTTCCCGTCTCACCGATGCCTGCCGCCCGCGAGTTCGGTGCGATCAGCAGAAAGGGAACTGCCGACTCGCCTTGCGCCCGGACAAACTCCGGAGCGCTGACTGCAAACAGTGCCAGCATCGCGCCGACCAGAGTTTTCGTGAATACTTTTTTCATGTTGTTCCTCCTGAACATATTAGTTTATTTCACACTCTACTTTGCAACGGCAAGTTTTCCGAGCGCTTCGCTCGTGTACCGGCCATCCGTCGTCCGCACGACGACTTTATACAGATAGACTCCGTTGGCAAGCTTATCGCCGTCGCGGTCACGGCCGTCCCACGGAATCGACACGAACGCATCGTTCGCGCCAAATTTCTCAATCGATTGGATGAGCCGTCCGGCCACCGTATAGATCTTCACGGTTGCATTCACCGGCACCGCCTGGTTATGACGGAATGTAAACGCTGTCTCGCCCGCAAACGGATTGGGATAGTTCATCACATCCACGACGCGCAGCTGATCGCTCGAGAGCACTTCAAAGTGCGTCTCGGTAACTTGCGCATTGTTGTACGTGTCCCACGCGCGGACTTTGATCGTGTTGCGTCCTTGAGGAAGGTCGCGAAGCGGATACGACACCGTGCCTGCGCGATAATTGTCGAGCTTGCTGGTGTAGTACTCCGTCATGTCCTTGCCCTGCGGACTGTTGTTG
>JACRFA010000037.1 GCA_016218065.1 Ignavibacteriota bacterium
GACATTCTTGCGAATGCAACGTCTGTTGGCATGACGCCGAATGTGGATCAGTCGCCGATCGACAAATCTCTACTGAAGAAGAAGATTGTTTTTGATGCGGTGTACAGCCCGCCGATGACGAAACTGCTACGCGACGCGCAACGCGCCAGCGCGAAGATCGTTCAAGGAAGAGAAATGTATTTGAACCAGGCCGTCCTCCAATCAGAATTGTACACAAGCAAGAAACCTGGCGTGAGTCTCATGCGGCGTCTTCTCAGTTGATGAGGATGCGATGCTGAAGCACATTGTTTGATGGTCAAAGAAATCACACCGATCTCTCATCCCGTGAGACTCGCAGTTTGCGTTCCGGGTTCGAAGAGCATCACGAATCGTGCGCTCATCTGCGCGTCGCTTGCGAAAGGAGAGTCCGTCATTCGCAACGCGTCAGACAGCACAGACACAGCGATGATGGCGAACGGACTGAATCAGCTTGGGGTTCTTGTGCGCAAACGCGACGATGCGCTGATCGTCGATGGCACAGGGGGAAAGTTGTATGCGCCGAAGTTTCCGATTCCGGTTGGCAACGCCGGAACAACGCTGCGCTTCATGCTCTCACTCGCAGCGCTCGCAACGGGCAAGACGGTGTTCGATGGAAGCGACCGTATGGCCGAGCGCCCGATTGCGGAGCTGCTCGATGCACTGAACCAATGCGGCGTTCGTGCGAGCGCAGGCGGAGTTCTTCCGCGTTATGTTGTTGAGGGAGGATCGCTCCGTGGCGGCGCGGTGCAAGTGAAAGCGGAGAGAAGCTCGCAGTTCCTCTCCTCGCTGCTGATGGTTGCGCCGTATGCTCTGAGTGACAGCGAGATTACACTTGACGGTGAAGTTGCCTCAGCGCCCTACGTTGACTTGACACTTGCAGTGATGCGAGCGTTTGGTGTTGAGGTGAAAAATGCTGATCGCCGGTTCCAGGTCGAGGCAAAACGGAATTATCATCCGGCTGAATTCTTTGTCGAACCGGATGCGTCGGGCGCATCGTACTTTCTTGGAGCCGCGGCAATACTCGGCGGCGAAGTGCTGGTTCGAGAGATGAGATTGAACTCGTTGCAGGGCGATGCGAAATTTGCATCGGTATTGCAACGGATGGGCTGCGTCGTTCAGGAGACGAACGACGGGGTGATGCTTCGGAGAGATGGCGCGTTGAGGGGAATCGATGCCGACATGAACTCAATGCCCGACGTTGTTCCGACTCTCGCGGTCGTTGCGTTGTTCGCCGAATCGCCGACGAGAATTCGCAACGTTGCTCATCTTCGACACAAAGAGTCGGATAGACTTGAGGCGCTTCACACGGAGTTGAGCAAACTCGGCGCGCAAGTCGTGCTCGTTGACGACGGTCTGGAAATCGTCCCGGCGCCTCTACATGCGGCACAGCTCGATACGAACGACGATCATCGGCTTGCGATGAGCTTTGCGTTGGCAGGATTGAAAGCGCCGGGAGTTCGCATCGAGAATCCTGATTGCGTCAGGAAGTCATTTCCCAAATTCTGGAGCGAGTGGGAAAAGCTTTACGCTTCACAGTCAACATGACGGATTCTGTCATTCTGAGTTCGTTGACCCCGCCAAGAAGCGGCCACAAGCGCCGAACACGTTGTCGGGACTCCAGTCCCGACCAACATGCTAAGCGTCGACTATGTTCTTGAAAATGTAGACTGGCAAACAAAATGGCAGGAAATTCATTCGGGAGATTTTTCAGGATTACGACGTTCGGCGAGAGTCATGGCCGCGCAGTTGGCGTTGTGATCGATGGCGTGAAGCCGGGGATGCCGATCGACACTGAGTTCATCCAACACGAACTCGACCGCCGCCGTCCCGGACAAAGTAAAGTGACAACTGCGCGCCAGGAGTCGGATCGGGTCGAGTTGCTGAGCGGCGTCTTCGAAGGGAGGACGTCCGGGACTCCAATCTGCATGATCGTCTGGAACAAGGATCAGCAACCGAAGGCGTATGAGAAGATCAAGAACATGTTCCGTCCCGGTCACGCCGGCTACACGTATCTGGCAAAGTACGGCATCAGCGATTACCGCGGCGGCGGACGTTCGTCGGGTCGAGAGACTGCGTCACGCGTCGCGGCCGGGGCGCTCGCGAAAGCGTGGCTCGCTGAACACGGCATAGAGATTTTTGCCTACACACTCGAAGTCGCCGGTGTGAGAGCAAAGACGATTGATCTGCGCGAGATTGAGAAGAACTCTCTGCGCGCTCCTGATGCTGAAGCGGCAAGGAAAATGGAGAAGCGAGTTCTTCGCGCGAAACGGGAAGGCGACTCGGTCGGCGGCATCGTGGAAGTTGTCGTGAAGAATCCGCCTGCCGGACTTGGCGAGCCGGTGTTTGACAAGCTCGAAGCCGATCTTTCCAAGGCGTTGATGTCGATTGGCGCGATCAAAGGTTTTGAAATTGGGAACGGCTTTGCCGCCGCACGACTCACGGGGAGCGAGAACAACGACCCGATGTACTTCGACAAGAAGTTGCGTCGTGTGCGAACGCGAACGAACAACGCGGGCGGCATTGCCGGCGGAATCTCGAATGGCGAGGATATTGTTGTCCGGATCGCGGTGAAGCCGCCTTCATCGATCGTGAAGGAACAAGAGACCGTGACGATCGTCGGCGAGTCGGCGTTGATTTCGCTCGAAGGCAGGCATGATCCCTGCATCTGTCCGCGTGTTGTGCCTGTTGCAGAATCGATGGTGGCCCTCGTGTTGCTCGATCATCTCACTCGACAGGAGTTGATGAAACGAAAATCCAGCCTGAAAGATCTGCGCGACACGCTTGCGCTCGTTGATCAGAATCTTGAGATGCTTGATGCTGAACGCCGTAGTCTCATCCGTGAGATCAAGTGGCTGATGGGAAGACGACGCACGAGGATAAAGAAGCGTAGCCGATAATCCATCGTGCCTGCACGCCGTAGTGCGTTTCGGCACGCAGGCGTGAACTTCGTGTATAAGAACATAGGGGCTTTTCAACAGCCTGCTAATGAAGAGAGTCAAATCTGCCGATAACGATACGAGAGCGTTTACTGTGTAATGTCGGGATTATGTCGAGACATCAAATCGTGAACAACGGGTTCTGCTTCCGCTATGTCGATGATTGAAATTCAACATGTCACAAAAAAGTTTGGCGCATTCACCGCTGTTGACAACCTCACGCTGAAGATTGAAGCGGGCGAGTTCTTCGGCTTCCTCGGTCCGAACGGCGCCGGCAAGACGACGACGATCAAAATGCTGACGGGCTTGTACGAGCCGACGGTCGGGCATTGCTTCGTTGATGGGCACGATGTGCATTGGACTCCGCTCGAAGCGAAGCGGAGTTTCGGCTACGTTCCCGATCAACCTTATCTCTATGAGAAGCTCACGGGCCGCGAGTTCCTCCATTTTGTCGGCGGATTGTTTGGCATACCGTATCGCGACGTGAAGAACCGCATCGATGAGATCAAGGATCTGTTTGAGATCGGGTCGTTCATGGACAAGAGAGCGGAGGAGTATTCGCAAGGGATGCGGCAGCGCATTGTGCTCACGGCCGGACTCCTGCACGACCCGAAAGTGCTGATCATCGATGAACCGATTGTCGGTCTCGATCCGCGCAGCGCGAGACTCGTGAAAGACACACTCAAGCAAAAGACCAAAGAGGGATTGACGGTATTCATGTCAACGCATCTTCTTGAAATTGTCGAGGAGCTGTGTGATCGTATCGCCATCATCAAGAACGGGAAGATCATTCACGAAGATTTCGCCCCGTCGCGCAACGGCAACCTCGAAGCGTTGTTCCTCGAGCTGACCAAATGAGAGAGCTGCTGGTTGTTCTGAATACGAGAGCGCAGAGTTTTCTGAAGCGAGTCTTTGAGCTGCGCTGGCAGACGGTCGTCCAGAACATCTCGTCGCTGCTGATCTTTGGCGGGTTCGCCGTTGCCGTGTTTCTCGTCGCGCGTTTTGCGACGGACTATCTCATCACCGAAGCGCACATCGGGCTCTTTCTCTTTCATCGCTTTCTGTCGATGCTGTTGTACGTCTTCTTTGTCACGGTGAACGTTGGCAACATGATCGTCGCGTTCTCGACGCTCTACAAATCGCAGGAAGTGAATTTTCTGATGTCGCTTCCCATCTCGCATGCGAAAATCTTTCTCATCAAGTTTGTCGATAATTTCTTTTACAGCTCCAGCACGCTCACGCTGCTCGGGTTGGCAATGCTGTTGGGCTACGGTTCGTTCTTCGATCTGCCGTGGTACTACTACTTCTTCGTCATGTTTTTCATCATGCTGCCGTTCATGCTGATTGCAGCCATCCTGGCGATCACGACGCTCATGTTGCTGATCAAGCTCGGCACGCGAATCGGTTTTCGGCTGCTGCTCGTTCTTGTTCTCTGTGTGTACTCAGGCGGCGTGTACCTGTACTTCAACGCGACGAACCCCATGTCGCTCGTTGAAGACGTGATGAAACTCTGGCCGAACGTGAACGAGTACATGGGCTATCTCGATCCGCCGTTTGTGAAAGTGCTTCCGAACCATTGGGTTGCGGAATTCCTGTACTGGTCGCTGCACGGAGAGTATGCGCGTGCACTGCCGTACTTTTCGATGCTCTTCCTGACAATGTTGGGGCTGATCGCGTTGGCGGGATTGATGGCGCGGCGTTTCTACTACGAAAGCTGGTTGGCCATCGCCGACCTTCAAGCCGGAAGGCCGGCGATCTCGGGCAAAACTCGGTCTCTCTTTGCGTCGTCGAGCTTTCTCAAAGCGAGCTTTTTGAAACGGAGCTTTCTCAAACCGCATTGGGATGTGCTGGTGAAGCGCGATCTCTCATTGTTTTTACGCGAGCCGAGCCAATGGCTTCATTTGCTGCTGATGGTTGTTCTGCTGGGAATGTTCCTCGTGTCGCTCGCAACACTCAAGCTTACCTTCGAGCAGCCCGCGATGCAGGCAACGGCCTTCATGATCATTTTCATGTTCAACGGATTCCTTATCGCATCGATTGCGCTGCGGTTTGTGTTCCCGACGGTAAGTCTTGAAGGAGACGCGTTCTGGTGCGTGCGCACTTCTCCCACGCAGCTGAGCAAGCTCTACTGGTACAAGGTCGTCACGGCGCTTGTCGGCGTTGGGGTTGTTGCTGAGTTTCTGTCGTTCGTCTCGGTGTTTCTCTTTCGGCAGGATGCGAGTCTCGCGTTGGTCTCGGCGATCATCATTTTCTTCGTGACACTGACGCTGACGGGATTGAATGTGGGGGCGGGAAGTTATTTTGCGATGTACAAAGAGCGCAACCCGATTCGCGTCGCCTCATCGCAGGGCGCGTCGCTCACGTTTCTCGCGAGCATGCTCTATCTGACCGTAGTGGTCACTCTCTCGCTGATTCCACTTAACAACTACTTCACGACATGGCATGCCGCGGATGGATTCAGCATCCGTTGGGCGCTTATGCCGCTCGCCGTCATTGCGATTATCTCTTCAGTCATCTTCGCGTTCTCGACGCGCGTCGGGCTGCGGGCTATTCGTAACGACTCTCGCTAGCGTGCGCCGGCAACGCACCACTCGGCACTACGAGGCCTTCCTCCTCATCGTTTCGTTCAGCAGTTCGAGCTGCAGTGAGAACATCTTTTGGAATCGGATAATGACGATGCCGTAGTCCTTCGAGTAGATCTCGAGGCCGGCATCAGTGCCGTTGGCCATGCGTTCAGCCTTCATCGCCGAGAGCCTGGGAACAATCATCGTCTGTCGGGTTTTACCGTACGCGCCGAGCTCGATTTGGGCGACCTCGCCCCGCGTTCGATCCGGGTAGATGTTGATGAAGGCGAACTCCTTGTCGTCGTTCGTGAGAATGCGATGCTTCCCATCGTATTCGAGAGACTCAACCGAGACCGGCCAGCCGCTATGCTTCACGTTGAAGTCGCGGCAGTACGACCTCCATTCGTTGTGGGGAATCTCTGTGGCGATCATGCTTTCCTCGGATATTGTTCAAGAAGATCGCTGAGCGAACAAATGCCTACCAACTGTTTCTTTTGGTTGAGAACAATCAGCCGTCGAATGTTCCGATCCATCATGATTGTTGCGGCGTCGGCGATATCCTGTTCCTCGAAACAGTAGTACACACGATCACTCATAATCTCTCTCACCGTGGTC
Source organism: Ignavibacteriota bacterium (assembly GCA_016218065.1). Classification (GTDB taxonomy): domain Bacteria; phylum Bacteroidota; class Ignavibacteria; order UBA10030; family UBA6906; genus CAADGV01. The sequence continues at coordinate 6,134 of JACRFA010000037.1, forward strand.
CTCGCCGGATCACGTCCCTCAGCAGTTGCGCGCACCGTGATGTCTCTGTCGGAGAGCATGCCGACGAGCTGATTGTGTTCGCCCACCGGAAGTATTCCCACGTTGGCAGTGCGCATTTTTTCCGCTGCTTCCTTTACGGAAACATTGGAGCCGACCATCGCGACATTGCGCTTCATGATTTCCTGCACAATCATGGATCTCTCTTCGTCAAAGAACATGGAACAGAGTACGATCAGAACGGAATATCCGCAATCAAGCTGTGCATGTAAATGATCCTCTACGGTGAATCACCGAGTCGTATCGGGAATAGACACTAGTTGTAATGACGAGATGCTTTTGCCTACCGGCGGGTCCTGCATGCCGCCATGCCTGCCTGCAGGCAGGGTAGGCAGGTTCTCCTCGTCAAGCAATCCCCAATCCTCATCCCTCATCTTTAACCCTCATAGCCTGAACTTCGATTGAATTCCAGAAGATATTTTTGTTACTTGCGGGTGTCGTTCCATCTGCCACCCTCACATCGATGAAAGTTTTTGTTTGACGTGAATTCCGTCGTGCATTCATCCTTCCGGCACTTGTTTCTGGTCGTTGTGTTGATGCTCGCTACTGCGATCGTTGCTACCGCGCAAGTGCAGTTGTCGCCGCAGGTCGAGAAAGATTTCGACGCAGCGCTGACGCTCTACAGACGTGCGGACTATGGCGCCGCTGCTGCCGCATTCGGCGCTATCGTTCGCTTGACTCCTCCCCATCAGCGCACGACCGCGGCCGTGGTGATGAAAGCAAAAGCTGAGTTGTACGGCGAGAATGCTGCTGAAGCTCTCAAGACCGCGCAGTCATTTCTCAGTCTCTATCCCCGAAGCAGCTATGTTGCCGACGTCGAGTTCACACTTGGACTCGCTTACCTCAAGTTGAATGACTACGAGCAGGCAACCGCAGCTCTCTTGCGGGCGTACCACCTTGCCGCGACAAGAGAGGTTGCTCCCACTCTGCAAGAGGAAATACTCGCTTCGCTTGACGAGACAATCAACTCCTATCTCACTCTTGACCAACTCCGCCGCTTCGATTCGTTTGCCGCCGACGCGAATGAACAACAGTACCTGGAACTGAAGCTCGCGGAGAAGCACATCGCCCGCGGCGATTATCCAACTGCAACAACAACACTGCAGGAGTTTCGCAGGAAGTTCCCGCGTTCCCTTTTCGATTCACGCCTTTCCGATCTCGAAGCAAAGATCATGAAGCCGAAGGAGTTGAAGCTCGGCATTCTTCTCCCACTCATGAAAAAATCCGATTTTGCGAGCCGTGAGAAAGAGGTTGGGCAGAGTTTGTTGCAAGGACTCGAGTTCGCGGTGGAGGAATTCAATGCAGCGTCACAGCAGCATGTGAGCCTGGAGATTCGCGACAGCGAGCGCGAGTTATCGACCAGCGTGAGTGAGGCGAAGAGACTCGCTGCAGACCCGTCGATACTCTGCATACTCGGTCCTGCGTTTTCTGCTCAAGCGCTTGCTGTCGCGCCCGTCGCCAATGAGTTTCACGTGTCGCTTGTGACGCCGACCGCGAATGCAAACGGTATTGCTGCAACCGGCCCGTACGTGTTTCAGGCGAATCCGGATCTGGAAACGCGAGCGCGGGCGATGGCTCAATATGCCGTGAAAGATTTGAAGCTGAAGCGTCTTGCCATTCTTGCCTCGAGCGAGCTGACCAGCAAATCTTTGGCGCAGACATTCGAACGCGAAGCCCGGCGTCAGGGCGCCGAGGTGGTTGCGATCGAGTTCTACGAGAAGGGAATGTCCGATCTGATGCTGCAACTGATGAACATGCGGCGGAAGGCTCATCTTGCAGCGGATGATCCGTACCTTCACTTCTCGGATCGCCTGGCCCGAAGAGACATTGCAAAATTGCAGAAGCTCGGCGTGCCGCAACGAACGTTGGACACTCTGCTTGCCAGAGGAAGCAAGGTAAACGCAACCGACTTGCTGGGAGCAAATGCTCGCTCGCTGCTCGATTCCGCCGCGATTCCGTACATGAAAGGAAACGCGCGAGGCGATAGTGTGGGAGTTCCATTACGAATCATCGAGGGCTTGTACTGTCCGATCTCAACGTCTGCCGAGATTGGAGTTGTCGCTTCGCAGTTGGCGTACTTCAACATTCAAACAAAAATTCTCGGCACAGGCGAGTGGAATAATCTTGCCGAGCTGAACGCAAACAGAATGTACTGCAAGAACGTCGTGTTCGAGTCGGACAGTTACATTGATGTGAAGAATCCTGAATACCAGAATTTTGTAAATCGCTTCACACAGAGCTACAACAAATCTCCCAATAGAAATACGCTGTACGGCTACGGCGTGGCAAAGGCAGTGCTGTCGGCGCTTCGGCAGGACACGGCGACGCGTGAGAAGCTGCGCGATGCGTTGAGCGATCTGCGCAGCTATGAAGCGCCGCACGCGCGGATTTCGTTGGCGCCGCTCCGTGTCAACACGTGGCTTCACATCTTTGAGTACAGCCAGGAATCGATCCGACACATCAGGGAGATCAACGTCGAGTAACCTTCCGGAGCTTCCTCTATGGGCAAAGACGGCATTGCTTCACTTCATGAACCGGCTCCACATCACGTCAAGATCAAAGATTGGCCGCTCGGCGAGCGACCGCGTGAAAAGCTTTTGCAGCGCGGAGCGAACGCGTTAAGCGACGCGGAGCTGCTGGCAATTCTGATCCGTGTCGGCTCAAGGCGATCAACGGCGCTGGATTTGGCGCGGAGTATCCTGGCTCAGGAGCGGACTCTGCGCGGTATCGCCCGCAAGACTCCTCAGGAGCTGATGCGGATGAAGGGCATCGGGCAGGCGAAGGCAGTCGAGCTTCTGACCGCGTTTGAGATCGGGCGCCGCATCCAGGGAGAGGGCGCGGGCGAGAGGCTCATCATCAATTCTCCCGACATTGTTGCTCGCTTCATGATTCCGCGACTTCGCGAAAAGCAACATGAGTCGTTCTGGGCTATTCTCCTGGATTCCAAAAACGGAATGATCCATGAAGAAGCGCTCACCATCGGAACGCTGAACGCCAGTCTGGTGCATCCGAGAGAAGTCTTCAAAGTCGCTATCGACCACGTTGCCGCGGCGGTGATCGTTGTGCACAACCATCCCAGCGGCAATCCCGAGCCAAGCGCTGAAGATATCGGCGTTACGAAGCAGCTTGTCGATGCGGGCAAGATCATCGGCATTCCGCTGCACGACCACATCATCATTGCGGGGGATAGTTACACGAGTTTTGCCGAACGCAACCTCTTGTGAGGCGATCAAGAAAATGCAATTTTCACATTGACATACGTAGGTATTTTACTTATACTTTTGGCAGCTGTTCCAAATAACCTAACCATCCCCAATCTAGGAGGAGCACCATGCTGAGACAACATCGCAACTTAGTGACTCTCGCACTCGCTCTCCTCTTTGCGCTTTCACTTGTCCTTTTCGGCTGCTCAAGCAAGCCGGATGCAGAGCAATTGAAGCAACTGAACGATCTGAAAGAGGAATATGCGGCACTTCAGCGCGAGGTAGCATCAAAGGAGCAAGCGAAGGCACAAGCTGAGCGCGAGATCGCCGACAAGAATGCGAAGTTGAAGAAATGCAACGACGATAAGCAAATCGTCAAGCAGCGTCTTGGTCAATAATCATGAACAAAGGAGCGTATCACATGAATACGAGAATCTTGATGGTTGCCGTGTCCTTGCTCATGATTGCGACGTTGACCGTTGCGCAAGAAATGACTAAGGATGAATGGCAGCAAGAAGTCAATCGATATACACAGCTGCGAAATGATATGCAGTCGAAAGTCCAGCAGATGACAAACGACGTCAACGGCTTGCAGGCTCAATCGGCAAAGCTCGATGGCGACATCACCACATGTCTGGATGAGTTGTACGCGATGGTCGGCTCGGATGCCCAAAAGGCAGCAGCCTATCGCGCAGAGATTGAAGCGGCAGAAGCCAAGGCTGATGAGTTGCTTCGTCTTTCCGATACCGAGTTGGCAGGTCGCGGATCCGAAGTCGCAGATCTGGCGACAAAACTTCAGGACTTGCGGAAAGATAAGCTTTCGTTGATTCCTGAATTCTCCACACGCCTCGATGCACTCGATCAGAAAGTCGCGAGCTTGCAGAAGGCAGTCACCACGGAGAAGTTCTACACGGTTGGACGCTGGAGCCAGACGGGCGATTGCTTGTGGAATATTTCGAAGAAGAAGGATATCTACAACAACGCTCACCAATGGCCGAAGATCTGGGTCGGGAACAGAAGCATGATTCCCAACGCCGACATTATTCACCCGGGCCAGAAGCTGAAGATTCCGGCCGCAGGCGCTTTGACAAGCGACGAGAAAGCCGCTGCGCGTCGATACTATCAGCGCAAAGCCGGCGGAGCGCAGTAAGTATTTCAACACTCGTTACAAGGTTCAGCCCCCTTTCCTGCGCAGACAGGGAAGGGGGTTTTGTATTTACTCAGAGCCGATTGTGTATGGAGAGAAAGAATTGGTAGAGAAAAAAATCCGAATCGAGGGCGTGGATGCAGTAAGCCTGTTGGGGCTGAACGACGCCAACCTGCAGATCATCGAAAACCGTTTCGACGCAAGCATCTTTGTTCGCGGCGAGACCATCACCATTCGGGGGCAGCAACAAGAAGTCGAATCGATCGAGAAAGTGTTCAAAGAGCTGATCTACATTCTCACGAAGAACGGCAACCTGACCACGAACGATGTAAACACGGTGATCGATCTCGTAAGCGCCGACGGCGATCCCGCGCTTCCCAAATCAGCGACGTCAACATTCAGTCGCGAAGATTTGGACGCGGTGGTGCTGTACACGAAGAACCAGATCATCAAAGCGAAGACGCCCGGGCAGCGCGAGTACCTGCAAGCGATGAAGAAGAATGATATTGTCTTTGCCGTCGGTCCAGCCGGAACAGGCAAGACGTATCTCGCGGTCGCGCTCGCGGTGGCGAGTCTGAAGAATAACGAGATTACAAAAATCGTACTGACGCGTCCGGCGGTTGAAGCAGGTGAGAGCCTCGGATTTCTTCCCGGCGATTTGAAAGAGAAGATCGATCCGTACTTGCGACCGCTCTACGATGCGCTCGATGACATGATTCCCGGCGAGAAGTTGCGTGGGTATTTGGAGAAGCGCGTGATCGAGATCGCGCCGCTCGCCTACATGCGCGGCCGAACGTTGAACAACGCCTTCGTGATTCTGGATGAAGCGCAGAATGCCTCGGCGATGCAGATGAAAATGTTCCTCACGCGACTCGGGCCAAACTCCCGCGCGATCGTCACCGGCGACGTCACGCAAATCGATCTGCCGAACCGATCACTGTCTGGCCTCGTGCAGATCCAGGAAGTGCTGAAGGGTGTGGAGGGGATCGCGTTCGTGTACTTCGATCGAAACGACGTCGTCCGCCATCGGCTGGTGAAAGACATCATCGACGCGTACGACAAATACAAGAACGGAGACAGCAAGACCGAAGGGATTTGATTTTGCATTCTGAGGCTCGCCTTTCACAGCCGCCTTGCCTGCCGGTCTACGACTCGTAGAGCAGGCAGGAAGAATCTAACGGCCTGTTGACAAGCCGCTAACTCTTTGTCCACGACGTTCACGAGGGAACACGCCGTCGCCGTTCGTCCACCCAAAACAACGCAACCCCGACCGACTAAACTTCTGTCAAATGACGGGCGAGCTTGAGCGAACACAACATACTGTGCCTTTTATGCGTCGTTGTTTTGGTTGTTAGGCGAAGATTTGCTTCTCACCCTTTTACTACAAAGATGGCGTCGGAGACAGCGCTGTAGGGCTTTCCCTCCCATCTAAACCGTGTTACTCTCCCAACTGTTCGTTTGGCACCTTTCAGTGAAGATTGAATTCCTTTGACGAGAAGAGGTCGCGCCCTCTTCAGTTTCCAAGAGCTATGATAGTCTGTTTTATCAATTATCACGAGGAATAGCCGATTAGATGCGTCAAAGCGTCTGGCACCTTGATTCTCATAAAACCAAGTCAACAAGCTGCCTGGTTTCCTTATGACTGTTTGGACAATGCCCGACCTGAATGCTCTCAGCTTCGCTATGAGTTTCCGGGCATCTGTCGAAGGGTGGTCATCTAGTTTCTTCCAGAGATCCTCAATCAGCTTGCTCGCTGCAAGACTAGAATCAAAATGAACCCCCAATCGTCTTGCGGTTTGCTTAAGAAGGGTCAATTCAGATCGCAAGCCTTTGTTGTCCCTTACTGTCGCAATGTAACCCTCCGGAAGGTAGGTCACCTTGAGATCAAAAGGACGATTATCAATGAAGAAGTCAATTTTCTTAACCAGACCGATTGCGGGTAGAACCGTCCTTTGTTCTCTGAAGATGTCCTCAATAATTATTGATGTCCAGTGATTGTACCAGGAACATAGAACATAACCTTGAAGGCTTGCGTGTAGTTCATTGTCTATCGCCTTGCAAAGCGCGTTGTAACGGCGAATCTTCTTGACGTAATTATCGACAATTGTTTTCTCAAGACTGTTCTGGTGAAGACCTCCCCAGTCAAACGTCTGAAGCTTATAGAGTTCGTCGATGAGTTTGTTCTCGCCCTTCTTCCTTGCGGCTCTCTCCTCGAGAAACTTTCGTCGAATGAAACTCTCGATTTTCTTTTCACTGATCCTTGAGTCATAAAGTTTTTTCAGAAGATCGGTCGATGCAGTCCGACTGATGTTCAGTCCGACTTCGTCAGCTAATTGCTCAAGCTTGTCGCGCCGCGAGAGTGATCTCAGTTTTAGAAATCGGAGGCCATCCCTATCTTCGGCCAGTTTGTTTATTCGATCACTCTTGAACAGATTCGATGCGGTCTGAAAAGTCATTGTCGTTCTTCTGCCCATTGTGGTTGGTGTGAGGATGACCAGACGACCAGCCCTTTGTTGATTTGATAGCGCCTAGTGAACTGAATCCCTTTGTGAAAACAAGCACAAAATCGTTTTCTAAACTACCTTCTCGGTTGTCCTGAACAACTGAATTGGCTGAATACTTGAGTGGGAGATACCCCGCATATCTCAGAGCACGTCCATTGTTGACTTCGTTGAAGTATCTCCAGCTTTCAGCATCTCGAGCGTTATATATCAGGGCGAATACACCGCCAGGTTTCAATGTGATGTTGACGAGATCAAGGAACTCGCTCATTTTTAGATTGTATTCGTATTTGCCCTTCTTGCGCCCAAGTGCGTTGGACACCACAATTTCTTTCTCAAAATCCGATTGGGCACCAAGGATCACATTCCACATCTCACTAAGTTCGAGATATGGTATTCTGTCACTATGCGGCGGGTCGCTTACTATTAAGGAGAGTGAGTCAGGTGGCAATGCCTTTAGTGTGGCCAAAGCATCACCCAGTACTATGGAAGCGGACGCATCGCCCTGCAACACTTGGGAAGGGGTGTCTGCAATGGAATAAGTCCTCGTCCGTCTTAATTGGGACAAGCTCTTGATTAGCTTTGTAACTTTCCCTTCATAGCAATTCCAGACATTGACTTCAAAGTTGAGTTTTGGTCGCCAGTATCCAATGACCCAAGAACCCACTTCAATTCTTGTCGACACGTTGCCTGTGGTTTTTCCTCGGTTTGTTATGGCAAAAACCATCCTGCTCATTTGCCCAGAGGAAGCAGTGAGACATAGGAGAAAAGTCTCTTTGAGCGGCGAGGGAAGAAGTAGGACGGCGTCAAGAATGAGTTCGATGTTCCTTAGTGCCCTCCCCGTAAAGAGGTCACTTGTTTGCAGATTTGAGGATGTGTTTATTCTCGAATTGTTGAAAAGAAGAGGTTGTCTGAAGAGACGGGGCCGGTAACCGTCAAATGACAAAGATAAGTCAACGTCGCTTTCCTGCGGGGCAAGCTCGACCCGAAATCTGCTCGTGGGGTTCTTTGTCCAAACAGATTCGAGCTTGCCGTCTCTCCATAAATAATGGGATGCGGTTCTTGAGGGTTGTTGAATTGCGTAACTCTCGTTTATCTGAGCTTGAAGCTGAGACTTCAGTTTAAGGAAAGCACTTTTCACAAGTTCAGTCGAAGGGGGGTTGACAAGAAATTTTGTGATCTCAATTGCAATAGGGTTGAGGTCAATTCCAATAGCTCGTCTTGATCGAGAGAGAGCCTCCACTACAACGACCCCAGAACCTACGAAAGGATCACAAACGATATCGTTTGGATCGGAAAGCTTTTCTATAAGGAATCCGATTGTCTCACTCGGCTTCTTTCCCCAATACTTGTGGAATGAGTACAGGCCCGTATATCCTTTCGGGTTTAGGGCCAATTCTTCGGAGGTCGAAATCTCGTCAACCTCGAACTGCAACTGTTCTTGATTTGTCATACAATAGTATACCGGAATACAAAGAGAGAAGCCAATTTTCGCCTAACTCCCCGCGAGCCAATCTTAATTCACCGTTCATCGAATAACAGTTTCTTTCTTCTTCTTCGCCTCATTCCACAAGACATCCATTTCTTCCAGATTCGAATTGTGAATGTCTCTGCCCGTTCGTTTCAGTTCGCGCTCGATGTACTGAAAGCGCTTCGTGAATTTCTCCACCGTTCTGCGCAGCGCGGTCTCAGGCTCGATGCCGATGAAGCGAGCATAGTTCACCAGCGCAAACAAGTAATCGCCGAACTCCTCTTCTTGCTTCTTCGGCGTTCGTTTCTTGAGCGCGTGC
>JACRFA010000038.1 GCA_016218065.1 Ignavibacteriota bacterium
CTCCATCGACTAGGCTATCTTTTTGTAAGCTGCTTCGCAACAGAGCTTCCCACTGTTACACCGAACAGAATCAAACTGCTGCGCCTTGGCTTTCATGTCAGTGCATCGCGTAGGGTAACATCTATTTATGAGGCAACGGGGTGAACGGAACAATCTACTAATTCTTGGGAGGTGAACGATGAAGAGTGCCAGACTATTTCTGACGTGCCGAACATTCCTCATGATGGCAGCATGTCTGCCGAAGCCAACGCTTGCACAAAGCGGCAGCGAGCCACCGGATTCGACAAAGCCCGCGTATGAAATTCCACAGATCGATGTTATCGGACGGGCGCCGGGGATGCTCGATCGCGTCCCAGGATCAGCAAACATCGTCTCCAGCGCCAAGCTTCAACAGCTTGCGCCAATATCGGGCAACGATGTCTTTCGCACGGTCACCGGTCTGCATGCCGTCGATGAAGAAGGCGTCGGTTTGCGGCTGAACCTTGGCGTGCGAGGACTCGATCCGGATCGGAGTCGCGGCATCCTGATGCTGGAAGATGGCGTGCCGATCTCGCTCGCTCCCTACGGCGAACCGGAAATGTACTACACGCCGTCGATTGACCGGATGGCGAGGCTTGAAGTTCTCAAGGGAAGCGGGTCCATCTTGTTTGGACCGCAAACCATCGGCGGCGTCATCAACTACATTACCGCTGATCCGCCGTCCGAGCCATCGGGAACCGTCAGTTCCCGCGTGGGAGGCGATGGCTTCTTCACGACGCTCGTGAAATACGGAACGACGTCGGGCAATGTCGGGGCGCAGGTAAATCTCCTCCGGCGTCAAGCCGACAACATCATCACCACCCGGTTCCGCATCAACGATCTCTCCACAAAACTTCGCTTTCTGTTGGGCGCGCAATCGTCGCTCGGCGTCAAGGTGTCTGCCTATGACGAAAGCTCCAATTCGACGTATGTCGGACTCACGCAGACGATGTACGATCGCGGAGAGTACTTCACGAACATCGCGCCTCACGACGAGCTGCTCATCCGCCGTTACGCCGGAAGTGCAACGAACGATTATGTCTTCAGCCCGGCGATCACTCTGCGCACGACAGTATTTGGTTACACAACAAGCCGCAACTGGCGCCGACAGGAATTCGGACGAGCAAGCAACACGACCAACCGCACCGGCGTTGTCTTTGGCGACACGACTGTCGCAGGCGGCGCCCTCTACATGCGGAATCAAGCCGGCAACCGCAACAGACAATTCGAAGTCGCGGGCATCGAGCCGCGCTTCTCCATGAGCTACTCCCTTGGCGCGATGCGCAACGAGCTTGATCTCGGTTTCCGATTCCTGTATGAGCGCGCATTCGAGCAGTTGATTCTCGGCACGACATACAAATCGTCATCCGGCAACATGCGCGAAGATGAAATCAGAACCGGATACGCACGCAGCGCGTTCGCTCAGAACCGACTCTACATTGCCGAGAACCTCATTGTCAGTCCGGGGATTCGCCTCGAGTCGTTTTCCTACGATCGCAACATCATGCGCGGACAATTCGGCGGCGCGGTGCGCGACACAAGCATCATTGCCGGAAGCGATCTTTTTCAGGTCATACCGGGACTTGGTGTGAGCTATCAACTCGGCGAAGGTTCGTCCGTATTTGCCGGTGTGCATCGCGGCTTTGCTCCGCCTCGCGTCAAAGACGCGATCACCAGTGACGGCAAGCCATTGAATCTTGACGCTGAGTTGAGCTGGAACTATGAACTCGGCGCGAGAATCTCTCCTTCGCCTGCGCTCACATTCGAGCTGACGGGATTCTTGCTCGACTTTTCGAATCAAATCATCCCCGTTTCACAATCATCCGGCGGCACAGGTACGGGTCTCGTGAACGGCGGGCGAAGTCGTCACATCGGCGCCGAAGCAGGATTCACGTTTGACGTCGGCCAAGTTCTCTCATCCGACTACAGCGCGGCGCTCAGCGCAAACGCTACAGTCGTGCGCGCAACCTACAGCGCAGACAGGTTCATTGCGCAAGGCGCCAACAAAATCAACGTGAAAGGAAACTCGCTGCCGTACGCGCCCAGGTTGCTTGTTACGGGGTCGCTTTCTCTGGCCGCGCCATTTGGCGCCGGTTTGCAGTTCACCGGAAACTACGCGGCAAAGCAATTCACCGACGAGTTCAACACCATCGCAGCGACACCCGACGGCTTGATCGGCGAAATTCCCGCACACTTCGTTATGGATGTTGCTGCACGTTACGCCTTTGCGCCGCTTCATTCTGTGCTCTCTCTTTCTGTGAAGAATGTTTTCGACAAACGATACATCGCATCGCGAAGACCGACGGGCATCAAAGTGGGATTACCCCGGTTCATCACCGCGGGGATTGAGATCGGATTGTGACGCCGCCTTTGGCATCGCGGTAAATCGGAGAGACACTTCACCTCTTCGCGTTCTTTGTTATTACTAACACCAGCGTGCTCGATCACTCCCACGAGAGATCGAGCACGCTTAAACGAAAAGGTCGTCGCAAGCAACTCTTGCGTCGCTTTTCACATTCACAGTCAATCATCCAAGGCAGGGGCGCGAGATGGAATGAACCGCATGTGACGACCTGATATTTCTAACATCAAACAGGAGAATCATAATGCGTACCTTGTATTCCTTTTCAATCTCTATACTGCTGATGCTGCTCACTGCAAATGTGCACGCGCAGGAATCTTTTTCCACTGCCATCGAGGATAATTCCTTCTTCATCGAAGAAGCTTACAATCAGGAGACGGGAATCGTCCAGCATATTTCTAATGCGTTCTATTTCTCAAAACCGTCGAAAGATTTTTCGTACAGCTTCACGCAGGAGTGGCCGGTCGGAAGCCAGACTCATCAGTTGAGCTATACTATTCCGTACTTGTCGGTTGCATCAGGAAGTGCAGCCGGATTAAGCGACATCTACGTCAACTATCGGTATCAGCTCGTTAGTCCGGAAGATCATGCCTACGCGTTATCGCCACGAGTATCACTCATTCTCGCGACGGGAAACCAGGACAAGGGACTCGGCAACGGCGTGCTCGGCTATCAATTCAATCTGCCGTTCAGCCACCGGATTGCCGAGCAGTGGGTATATCATCTGAACGCCGGCTTCACTGTGCTCCCAAGCGTGAAGGCCAGTCTCCCCACGGGCGAGGTGAAGAAGAATCTTCTCTCCTACAGCGCGGGCGGAAGTCTGATTTGGCTTGCAACAGAAAAATTCAATCTCATGTTGGAAATGCTGATGAACAATTCCGCGGAAATAGGAAACAATGGAACGATTGAACGCGCCGCCGAGACAATCGTCAATCCGGGATTTCGCTTCGCGATCGATATTGGTTCGCTCCAAATTGTTCCGGGCGTTTCGCTCCCAGTCGCCTTCACGAACAGCCTCACGAGAGTAGGCGCGCTCGGTTATGTTTCGTTCGAGCATCCGCTGTGAGAGGATTTCATTTTCGAATCGACGGGAGACGATTCTTGCTTCACTTTCATTCGTTGATTCCTTACTATTCGTAAACCGTGGCGGTGCGTAGCTTCATCGCCGCCACATCATATCACACACTAAACAGCGAGGGATTTATGAAAGGAAATGAGAAGCTCATCGGCATCCTTAACCAGTTGCTCGCAGACGAACTCACGGCGATCAGCCAGTACATGGTGCACTCCGAACTTTGCGACAATTGGGGTTACGAGAAGCTGCACAAGGCCATCGAGAAGCAGGCCATGGACGAGATGCATCACGCCGAATGGCTGATTCAACGGGTCATCTTCCTCGAAGGCATGCCGATCGTAACGAAGCTCAATCCCATGAAGATCGGGCAGAACGTGCCCGACATTATCGGCAATGATGAAGAAGCGGAGCAATCGGCGGTGAAATCATACAACGATGCCATCCGCTTCGCGCAGAACAACGGCGATCAGTCGACGGCAGATCTCCTGATCAAGATTCTGAAGATGGAAGAAGGGCACGTTGATTGGGCCGAGAAGCAACACACGCAGATCAAACAAATGGGGTTGGAAAACTATCTCGCGAATCAGAGTGAGGGCGCTGCGGAGAAGTAGTCCGGCAAGCAACCAAAGATCCAGAAGCGTGCTCAATGACCTTTCGCGAAGAATGCGCACGCGTATCCACGAAGAGCAGGAATTTTTCAACATCTTGATCGAGAATCGCGCGAACGGCAAACGGACGCGCGATTCTCTTTCGTGGGCGGCGGTCTTCACTTTCACAATTCAAAACCAAAACAGAAGAAGCATTGCATTATGAGTGAGCTGATAAACAATTCGATTGCGCGGAAAACGAAACTCAAAGAACTCATCCTCAAGCTCCACGCCGGCGCATCGGAGCAACAAGTCCGACAAGAACTGCTGCAGACGCTCAGCAGCATTCCCTACGGCGAAGTTGTTGAAGTCGAGCAGGAGTTGATGAGCGAAGGCCTGCCCCAGCACGAAGTGCTGAGGCTCTGTGACGCACACTCTGCGGTGCTACGCGGCGCCATCGACCTCTCGACATCAAAGGGAATTCCTCCGGGGCATCCCGTTGATGTGATGATGCACGAGAACAAGGAACTCCTGAACGTCGCGCAACAGCTTGATGTTCTTCTCTCCGGAGAATCGCTGACCGCGAGTGAAAACATCGCAGAACTCATTCTCGCGCTGCGAAGCCACTTCAATAACCTGTACGATGTGGACAAGCACTATCAACGCAAAGAGTACCTGCTGTTTCCCTATCTCGAGAATCTCGGCATTACAGGTCCGCCTAAGGTGATGTGGGGAAAACACGATGAGATCCGCGACCAACTCAAGGGAAGCATCGAGGCGTTGCAAGCGCCGGGCATCAGTCAGGAGGAACTCGTTGCATTGGCAGAAGTGCTGCTGAGACCGGCCATCAGAGGCGTGGCAGACATGACCTTGAAAGAAGAGCAGATTCTCTTCCCGATGTCGCTCGACGCGCTGACGGAAGCGGACTGGTACGAGATCAGCAGGCAGTCGCTGGAAATCGGCTTTTGTCTCTATGATCCGCCGACCACGTGGCGGCCTGCCTGGGCAGCGGAAGGAGACGACATGAACAAATCGGGAAACACCATTCAACTGTCGTCCGGAAACTTCACCGTGGAGGAGCTTCACGCGATTCTCAACACGCTGCCTGTTGACATCACGTTCGTGGACAAGAATGACAAAGTGAAGTACTTCTCGCAGAACAACGATCGCATTTTCCGGCGCAGCCGCGCAATTCTCAATCGCGACGTGCGGAATTGTCATCCGCCGGCGAGCAGCCACATCGTGGATAAGATCATCGAAGACTTCAAGAACGGCAGAGAATCGCGAGCGCCCTTCTGGATCAATTTGGGAGGGAAGATGGTGCACATCGAGTACTTTGCCCTGCGGAGTGAAAAGGGAGAGTACCTCGGAACGTTGGAAGTGTCGCATGACGTCGCACCGTACAGAAAGCTGGAAGGCGAGCAACGAATTCTCTCTTACGCGAGGTAATCATGGAAAAGCAGCAACTCATAATCAGTCCGAAAACCAAAGTCCTGCAATTGATCGAAACGTATCCGCAGCTTGAGCAAGTGCTAATCGATTATGTGCCGGCGTTCAAGAAACTGAAAAATCCGATACTGCGAAACACGGTTGCGAAAGTTGCCACGCTGCAGCAGGCAGCCGGCGTTGGCGGCGTGAAAGTGAGCGAGTTGATCAATCGCTTGCGCAAGGAAGTCGGGCAGGAGTTGTTTGCCGATGATATTGAAAGCGCGTACAACACAACGAAGCCCGCGTGGTTCGACGCGAACCTCGTGACGCAAGAGCTTGACGTGAGACCGATGCTGGAAGCGGGCGAGCATCCGGTGAATCAGGTGATTCCCGAACTCCACAAAATGCCCGCCGGCAGGATCTACAAACTGATCGCGCCGTTCTTGCCCGCGCCGCTGATCGAAAAAGCCTTGAGCCTCAAACTGCAACACTGGGTTGTGAAAGAACAGGAGGAACTTTTCACGGTGTACTTCTACAAGCCGGGTCAGTCGGGGCAATAGCTGTGACGTCGCGAGAGAAACACAAACAAGGCATCACACATTCCCCTCTGCGTAATGGCACGTGCGTGAGTGAGAGGGGAAGCAGAAGGCCTGCCCGCCTCAGAGAACACCATAAGCAGGCGGGGGTGTGTCGAAAACAAGTACGTCACACCCCGACCGCTAAAGCGGCCACCCCTCTCTCCGACACGCGTGCCCACACGGCAGAGGGGAATCCATGATCGGTGAACTATCAACTGTCAACGAAATATGTTGACATTTTTTTTGATTGTCATTCTGTCCCGACGGTGTCGGGACCAACTTCTTTCCATGTTGGGACGGAGTGAATGCCGCTTCGCAGGCATTCGCCTCTGGGATCCCGACTATGTCGGGACAGAATGACATTGTTTATGCACTTTCCTATGGGGAATCTCTACAAAACAATAAGCGTATCCCTTGTATCTTGCAGTCCACTTTTGTAGTATTCAGTCGTTCCGTTCTTTCTACCTTCAATAACCCACCATAGTTACCTCAACAAATCAATGGAGGTCATGTGACCGGCAAGAAATTCTGGCCTACGGCACGTACGGTGCAATGCCGGTTCCGTATTCGTTCGCGCTGAAGTGGTTCCTTTCGGGACTTGTTGAATATCTGGTTGCCGGCGCTGTTCTAGCGGCTGTGTATGGAAAGCAGCCGCAGGTTTCAAAAGCGACGGCGGCAATATAATCCTTGGTAGGGCGCAAGAAAAGGCGTCGTCATAGACTAAATTGCTAAGAAAGGGGAACTACAACATGGCATGGATCAATGAATTCAGGAATCGCTTAGACAGATTTGAATCCTCGGTTCCTTCAGTCGGAGATGAAATCCCCATTTCAATCAAGATTCGAATCGACTCAGGTTGCTATAGTCGCGGATGTTGTCCTGCTGCATATAGGATTATTGACCGCAAGCTTTCTGACCTTCGTAAAGATTCAGAGCGGTTCGAGTTTGAAGAACATGAAACAGGACCTGAAATATTAGTATATCTTGCTGTAACTGCGGCGGGCTTAGGTCTTGCTAAAAGCATTATCGAATTAGTGACGACAATAATCAAGGCTCGTACTGAAGGGAGAAAAAAGGGTGATCGACACGATGATCCCATCACTATTATTGTCAGGCGCCTTGATAGTCTTGATAGTGGGGATTCTCTTCTTGAGGAGCGTTTAATAACCTTCCATCAGAATGAATCGGTAACGGATGATTTGATTGAAAAGATAATCCTTGATGGGAGCGATAAGCTTGTTCAAGCAGCAGTAACGAAAAAGCGAGCTGCATCAAGGAAGAAGACTATTCGTCCAAAGAAGTAAGCGTTTGGCTTGCGCCCTAACCAGGGATGAACCTGACGGAAATACTGAGTACGAAATAATGCCCTCGGCTGGCTAACCAACGGCTCCCCGATAGAAAGCATCGGGGTTCCGCTCCAGACCAGCGGGATGCAAAAAGCGCATCTCGCACAACACGCTCAACAAGAAAAGCTGACCCCGACAAAATGCGTCGGGGCGGTGTACGATGCGGAGAGTTTACGTTGCGGCAGGTTAGCCTACACGCCATCGGTTCCTACGATGGCAGCCTGATGGCCGCTGCTTTGCCGGATCGATGCCGATGACGATTTTTCCCTCGACAAAGGCTCAACGTGGACGAAGTTTTGGCGAGCATGGAGCGATTCATTGCAAATCAACTGAAAGAGATTGGATGTCGTGAGTGAACTGACAGAAACGAGACTTCGCATCATTGCGACCACATGTAGTCTGCTGCTGCTTTGCGCGTGCGCGGCTGCGCAGAATTCAGACGGCGCACTGAAACTTTGGTACCGGCAACCTGCTGAGACATGGAACGAAGCGTTGCCTATCGGCAATGGAAGACTTGCTGCGATGGTCTTCGGCAATCCGGCGATGGAACGGTTGCAGTTGAATGAAGAAACCATCTGGACCGGCCAGCCTCACAACAACATTGTGGAAAGTCATAGCCTTGTGATTCCACAGCTTCGCCGACTGTTGTTCGAAAAAAAGTATGCACAGGCGCAAGCGCTCGCGAACGAAAAACTCAAGGCGATCCAAAACGGAATGAGCTACCAGCCTGCCGGAGATCTTTGGCTGCAATTTCCCGGTCATGAGACGGCGACCGGCTACTCACGCGACCTGAACATCGGCAACGCCACTGCATCCGTGAGCTATAATGTTGCGGGCGTGCGTTACACTCGAACAGCCATCGCATCCCTGGCCGGCGATGTTATCGCGGTTCACTGCAAGGCGAGCAAAGTGCATGCGCTCGCGTTCACGGTGTTGCTGAATTCCATCCACCAAAACAAAAAGATCTTTGTGCAGGATGGATTGCTGATCTTGACGGGAATGCCGGGCGTTGCAGAGAAGCTTGAACCGAAAATCCAATTTGAAGTAGATGTAGCAGTATCAACAAACGGCTCGGTTTCTTACACCGACACATCCGTTACTGTTGCATCAGCCACAGAAGCGACGATCTATGTTTCGGTTGCAACCAACTTCAAGAACTACCGTGACGTATCTGATGACCCGCATGCAAAAGCGATTGCGCATTTGAAAAAAGGCATGCAGAAGGATTTCTCAGACCTGTTGGATGAACATATCAAAGCATACCGGAAATATTTCGACCGCGTGAACCTTGATCTGGGCAGCAGTGAACAAGCAGCGTTGCCGACAGATGAACGTCTGAAAAATTTCAGTGCGCAATTCGATCCTCAGTTGGTTTCGCTGTACTTCCAATTCGGACGCTATCTGATGATTGCAGGTTCACAGCCGAATGGCCAGCCAACAAATCTTCAGGGAAAGTGGAACGACAGAACAAATCCACCGTGGGACAGCAAGTACACGATCAACATCAACACGGAAATGAATTACTGGCCCAGCGAGATCACGAACCTGTCTGAGCTGGGCGAGCCTTTGATCAGCATGTTGAAAGAGCTTTCGGCGACGGGAAGAGAAAGCGCCGACAAGATGTACAACGCGAGAGGATGGGCGGCGCACCACAACACCGACCTATGGCGTATCACCGGTCCAGTTGATGGAGGTTTCTACGGCATGTGGCCGATGGGCGGCGCGTGGCTCTGCAGGCATTTGTGGGAACACTATCAGTTTACCGGCGACAAGAATTTTCTGCGTGAGATATATCCTGTGCTCAAAGGCGCTGCGACGTTTTATGTGGACGCGTTACAACACGAGCCTGACCATAACTGGTTGGTTGTTACTCCATCAATGAGCCCGGAGAATTCTTATATGAAGGATTCTGCCGGCAACGCGATCAGTTTGACGTACGGCGCGACCATGGACAACCAGATAGTGTTTGAACTTTTCTCCAACACAATCCGTGCGGCCGGCGTTTTGAACATCGACGCGTCGTTTGCCGATACAGTGCAGCGAAAGAAGAATTTCCTGCCGCCTATGCAAATTGGACAGTTCGGGCAATTGCAGGAATGGATTCATGATTGGGATAGAGAGAACGACAAGCACAGACATATCTCCCATCTGTACGGACTCTTTCCCTCCAACCAAATTTCACCTTACAGGAATCCTGAGTTGTTCGCTGCAGCCAAGAACACATTGCTCAGTCGCGGCGACATTTCTACCGGATGGAGCATGGGATGGAAAGTAAATTTCTGGGCGAGGATGAAAGATGGCAACCACGCATATCAGTTGATCAAGAATCAATTGACTCTGGTTCCCTCTGATAGACAGAAGGGAGATGGAGGTACGTACCCAAACTTGTTTGACGCGCATCCACCTTTTCAGATTGATGGCAACTTCGGTTGCACGGCAGGCATTGCAGAAATGTTGCTGCAAAGTCACGATGGCAGCATTGAAATTCTGCCGGCGCTGCCCGATGAGTGGAAAAGCGGCAGCGTGAAAGGATTGATCGCGAGAGGCGGGTTCACCGTGGACATCGAGTGGAAGAACAACAAAGTCACGCGGCTTTCTCTCTTCTCAAAGCTGGGAGGCAATTGTAGAATAAGAATCGACGCTGCAGCGACGCCGCTCAGGAGTGATCTGGTTCTGGCCAAGGGAGAGAATCAGAATTCTTTCTTTTTCGTTGATGAGATTGCAGCCCCGCTGATCAACAAAAATGTTTCGTTGCAGCAACCATCAGTCCGACCTACTCATGAGTACGATCTGCCGACGCAAGCGAGTGGTTCTTATGAGATCTCTTTTGAATAGAAGTGCGAGTGTGAGAGAGGCACGTTTTCCTTGCCTCCCAACAGAATTCGAGGTACCTTTTGATGAGTGAAGAACCGGCAGGAGCATCAATGAAACAAGAGACTCTTGCTCTGCTGAAGATACTCACTCGGAGCCAACAAGATATCCGGCGAGGTAAGCTTAAGACGCTGGACGCAGCCCGCGCTTCACTCGAACGCCGAATCCGGAATTTCAAGAATGAACAAGAGGCCACATCCCGCCCGAACTGGATAATGTAGGCGTTTCGCAATTTCGTGAAGTGAGATTTAAGCCGTACAGAATCTTCTACAGCGTTGAGCAAATAAACGTCAATGTCCACTGCGTTCTTGACGGCCGACGGGACATGCAGACTCTGCTCCACGAGCGTTTGCTCCGTTAGACCAGCAACACACAACGAACCCTAATCAGCCATGAAACGCTTCGCCTCATCCTTCACCTCAACCTTACTCTCAACTTTCTTCCTGCTCTTCGTCCTCTCCTCCGTCTCCTTCTCGCAGACCACAACCATCGGCGGTGTTGTGAGAGACAGCGTAACGCTGGCAGTGCTCGACTCGGCACGCGTCGATATCGTCAACGCAGCAAACAGCAGCGAACACTATACGGTATTCACAAACAATTTCGGCGTTTGGTCGCACACATTTATTAGCAACGGCGTCGATGACCGCGACGGACTGCCGACTTCGTTCTCGCTCGAACAGAATTATCCGAATCCATTCAACCCATCGACGAACATCGGGTTCTTTGTTCACAGCGGCGGGACAGTGACGCTGCGGGTGTACTCTGTACTAGGACAACTGCTCGATGCGCGCAGCACGACTCTTACGCCCGGCGGGTATAACATTCCGTGGACGAGCAAAGGCGCGGCCGGAGCGTTGTTTTACTCTCTTGAAATGAACGGACAGCGCCTGACACGAAAAATGATTCAGCTCGACGGAGGCGCTTCCGGTGGACTCGGCGATCCGACACTCACGCACAGTGTCGCTCCCGTATCGCCATCCGACCGAATGCTGGCAGACTATCGCGTTACGGTTTCGAAGTTCGGCTACGAGCCTGATTCGACCACGGTTCCTCTCGCCAACAACTCGAACATCGACTTCCGCATTCAGACGATTCATCGCCGGGCGTTTCTCATCGATCTGCACAACGATGTGATGGAGATTGCCGTCGGCGGCTATCAGCTCGGAGTCCGACACACGACAAATCACTCCGACCTTCCGCGGTTCTTCGACGGCGGCGTTGACGCGCAGATGTTCGCCATCTGGCCTAGCCCGACACAGTTTCCGTCTGCAGGCTATGCGCGCTCGATTCAGATGATCGATTCGTTCGACGTGCAAGTGACGCGCAACGCACCGTTGTTCGCCCAGGCGCGCACATCTGCCGAGATTGAGCAGGTCGCCGCATCGGGGAAGATGGTCGGCATTCTCGGCGTCGAAGGCGGACACGCCATCGAAGACAATCTGAACAAGCTGATCGCATTGTACCAGCGCGGCGCTCGCTATCTCACGATCACATGGAACAACAGTACATCGTGGGCGACTGCTGCCGCAGACGCACAATCGGCAACGCGGGGACTCTCCGAGTTCGGTCGTCAGGTCATCAGAACGATGGACTCGCTCGGCATGATCATCGACGTGTCGCACACAGGCATCAAGACCATCGAAGACATTTTGCAAACCTCGACCAAGCCGATCATCGCCAGTCATTCGGGCGCCCGCGCACTTCGCAATCACTATCGCAATCTCACCGACGCGCAGCTCACCGCGATTGCACAGCGCGGCGGCGTCGTGGGCGTGGTGTTCTATCCTCCATTCCTCTCCGCATCATCGACCGTCAACATCGACACCGTCATCCGGCACATCGACTACATCAAGAACCTCGTCGGCATCGATCACGTCGCTTTAGGCTCTGACTTTGATGGCATTGAAGTGACACCCGTCGGACTTGAGAACGTCACGAAATTTCCTAGCTTGACTCTGGCACTACTCCGACGCGGGTACACATCCACCGACGTGAAAAAAATTCTGGGGGAGAACTACATGCGTGTGTTCAGAGTTGTTTGTCAGTAAGCATCACGCCAGAAACGTGGAAACAGCTTTGCGCTCTCAATTCTGAAAACGCTTCTCTCAAAAATGCCAAAGCCGATGTTGGTGTCCGCATAATCAAGCCGATTTGGGCAGAAATCTGGAGGCATACATGTTGCGCTCTCTCACCAAGGCCGGAAAATACTCACTGCTGAAGCTTCCATCATGCATGAACTTTCGATAGCACAGAGTGTTGTCGATATCGTGCTGCAACACGTTTCGGCAGACGAGGCGCATCGCGTGAAGGCGGTGTTTCTTAAGGTGGGAGACTTAGCAGGCGTCGTGCCTGATTCTTTGGAATTCGGCTTCACAGCAATTACCGCAGGAACCGCGCTGGAGAACGCGAAGCTCAGGATTGAGCGCATCCCGTTCACGATACGATGCTTGCGATGCGGAGCGACATCCACGCAGGAGATCGGCATCTCCATCTGCGCACAATGTGGAAGCTTGGAGACGACAACAATCGGTGGCACAGAACTGCATATCACAGAGATTGAAGTAAACGATCCGGAGGAAACATCATGAGCGTGATTACGATCGAGCGAAAGGTGCTGGAGAAGAACGACGAGGTTGCGCGTCAGAACCGGACTGCATTCGCGCAGCGGAACATCTTCACGATCAATCTGGTCAGTTCGCCGGGCGCCGGCAAGACGAGTCTTGTCGAGAAGACGCTGGAGACGCTGAAAGGCCGCGTGAACATTGCGGTCGTCGAAGGGGATGTGCAGACGGATTTGGATGCGCAGCGTGTCGCAAAATATTCCGTGCCCGTGGTGCAGATAGTCACCAACGGCGCGTGTCATCTGGAAGCGAAGCTCGTGCAGGACGCCCTGGTGAATCTCAATCTGACCAATATCAATCTGCTCATTATCGAAAACGTCGGCAACCTTGTGTGTCCGGCGAACTACGATCTTGGCGAACACGCGAAGGTGGTTGTTGCGAGCACAACAGAAGGTGATGACAAGCCGCTGAAGTATCCGGCGATGTTTAGGAACGCATCGGCGCTCATCATCAACAAGACGGATCTTCTTCCCTACCTGCCGTGCAGCATCGACGCGCTAAAGCTCAACGCGCTCAGCATCAACCCGTCGCTCGAGATTTTCGAGACTTCATGCACGACAGGCAAAGGAATTGAACCGTGGTGCCGCTGGCTTGAAAAGCGATCCGTCAAAGAGACCGGCGCACGCTGAGATGAAAACGAACAGATCATACCTATGAGTCGAGTAGAATCAAAATCAACCCATCCATCCGGAGACAACCGATTCAAGCTTCTTGATCGCGCCATAACGAAGCACAACGCGACCGGCAATGCGCTTATCGAAGTGTTACACGCCGCGCAAGGGATTTTCGGTTATCTCGAAAACGATCTTCTCATCTACATCGCCCACAAACTCAAGCTCCCACTCAGTCGCGTCTATGGCGTTGCGACGTTCTATCATTTCTTCCGTCTGAAGCCGAACGGCAAGCATGCGTTTGTACTCTGCACCGGAACAGCATGCTATGTGAAGGGCGCCGGGGCAATTCAACAGAAGCTCGAACATCATTGCAACGTGAAGTTCGGCGAGACCACGCCCGACAAGAACATCTCGCTCATCTCGGCGCGCTGCGTCGGGTCATGCGGACTTGCGCCGGTCGCGGTACTCGACAACGCCGTCGTCGGCAAACTGACGCCCGAGACCGCCTTACAGCGCGTGAAGCAATGGGAAGAAAAGTCTGAGGAGGTTCCGTCATGACACTCGAAGACCTGAACGAGCTTGCCGAAAAGGAACTTGAGCGGCAGAAGAATTTTAAGAATCGACTCCTCTATTGTTCGGCCGCCGGTTGCGTTTCATGCGGCAGCAACGCGACGCGCGACGCGTTCAAGAAATCGCTGAAGGAGAAAGGTCTCGACAAGGAAGTTGAAGTGCTCGGCACCGGCTGCATGGGACTGTGCGGTGAAGGCCCGCTCGTCAAAGTCGGATCGGATGATACACTCTACCAGCGTGTTGATGAGAACGCTGCAGCGCGCATCGTTGATGAGCATCTGCTCAACGCCAACAAGGTTGCAGAGAACCTGATTAACCCTGACGATCCGTTCTTTGCTTCGCAGATGAAGATCGTGTTGGAGAACTGCGGCAAGATCAACGCGGAGAGCATCGAAGAGTACATTGCAGCCGGCGGCTATCAGGCGCTGGCGAAGGCGCTCACGGAAATGTCGCAGGACGAAGTGATCGACGAAGTGCGAAAGAGCGGACTCCGCGGCCGAGGCGGCGCGGGATATCCGACCGGACTGAAGTGGGGCATCGTCCGCAAAGCCAAGGGCGATCAGAAGTACGTTATCTGCAACGCGGATGAAGGCGATCCCGGCGCGTTCATGGATCGCAGCGTGTTGGAGGGAGATCCGCATCGCATTCTGGAAGGCATGGCGCTCGCAGGCTACGCCGTCGGCGCGAGTCAGGGCTACATCTATGTTCGCGCAGAGTATCCGATGGCCATCGAACGGCTGAAGCTTGCGATCAAACATGCAGAGCGCCTCGGATTGCTCGGCAATCGCATCTTCGAGTCGCAATTCAACTTCCGCATTGACTTGCGCATTGGCGCCGGCGCGTTCGTGTGCGGAGAAGAGACGGCGCTCATCCGTTCGATTGAGGGGCGTCGCGGCCGTCCGCGTCCGCGTCCTCCGTATCCTTCCGAAAAAGGATTGTTCGGCGCACCAACGTTGCTCAACAATGTGGAAACGTACGCGAACATCGCGCCCATTATCAATCGCGGCAGCGCCTGGTTCGCAAGCATCGGAACGCCGAAGAGTACAGGCACAAAAGTGTTCGCGCTCGCAGGCAAGATCAAGAACACAGGACTCATCGAAGTGCCGATGGGTATTCCGCTGCGCAAGATTATCTTTGATATCGGCGGCGGGACTCCTGAAGGAACGGAATTCAAAGCAGCTCAAACCGGCGGACCATCGGGAGGCTGCATTCCCAATGACCACCTGGACATTCCTGTCGATTATGAATCTCTCGCCACCGTTGGTTCCATCATGGGCAGCGGCGGAATGATCGTGATGGATTCGGAGTCGAGAATGGTCGACGTTGCCAAGTACTTCATGGAGTTCTGTGCCGATGAATCGTGCGGCAAGTGTGTTCCCTGCCGCGTCGGCACGAAGCACATCTATCTGCTGCTCGACAAGATTTCCAACGGCAAGGCAACGCAGGATGACATTGCACTGCTCGAAGAGTTGTGCGTGATGGTGAAGGAAACAAGTTTGTGCGGACTCGGGCAATCCGCCCCGAACCCCGTGCTGTCAACGCTCCGCTTTTTCAGGCATGAATATGAGGAGTTGTTGAAGCCGGCTTTACATTTTGAGCAAAGCGAAAAATCGCGATGATAGGATTTTGTTAGTCCCTTTGTGACTAAACGCGAGTTACCTTATATGGCGTCAATAACAAATACTTATTTGAACGAACGCGGGTAGCAGATTCTTCGCTTCGCTCAGAATTGAAAAACACATGGCAATCTTAACTCTTACAATCAACGGCGAACACGTGAGCGGCAAGGACGATGAGTCGCTGCTCGACATCGCTCGCCAACACGATGTCCACATCCCCACACTGTGTCACCTCGACGGCCTATCGGATGTCGGCGCGTGCAGGTTGTGTCTGGTGGAAGTCGAAGGCCAATCGAAGCTCTTTCCGGCGTGCACGACGAAGCCGCAGGAGGGCATGGTCATCCGTACAGACACCGAGCGTCTGAAAAAATATCGCCGCACAATCATTGAACTGCTCGCGTCGGAAGGGAACCATCAGTGCGCAGTCTGCGTGGTGAATAATCATTGCGAGCTGCAGAATCTCGCGTATGACGTCGACTTGCAGTACGTTCGCTTCCCGTATCTCTATCCGAAGAAAGAACTCGACGCGACACACGAAGATTTTGTGATCGATAGAAATCGTTGCGTACTCTGCACGCGCTGCGTTCGTGTCTGCCATGAAGTGGAAGGCGCACACACGTGGGATATCGCGGGCCGCGGCATCGACTGCACGATCATCGCCGACATGAATCAGCCGTGGGGTACGTCGGCAAGTTGTACATCGTGCGGAAAGTGCGTGCGCGTATGCCCGACCGGCGCGTTGTTTGAGAAGGGACAAACTGTTGCAGAGATGGAGAAGCAGCGCGACTTTCTGAAGTACATTGTTCACGCCCGCCAGAAACGCGAGTGGGTGGCGGAACAGATCGAAGAAGAATAGAAACAGAATTGACCATTGACTATTGATTGTTGACAGTTGATCGTTAACGAATAGTCAATGGGCAACGGTCAATTGTTAATTCCTAATTGTGAACGTTGAATTGTGAATGGTGAATAAGAATGAAGCCAAGAGTCGCTACGGTGTGGCTGGGAGGATGCTCCGGCTGCCACATGTCGTTTCTCGACATGGATGAACGGCTGATTGAGCTGGCAGACAAAATCGAGCTTGTGTATTCGCCAATTGCTGACGTGAAGCAATTTCCAATGAACGTCGATGTCGCGCTTGTCGAGGGTGCAGTCTCCAACAACGAGAACGAAGAGTTGGCGCATCTCATCCGCCGGAATGCAAAGTTCGTGCTGTCGTTCGGCGATTGTGCAACGACGGGCAATGTGACCGCGATGCGCAATCAGTTCAGTCCCGACGAGATCATCCATCGAGCATACGTCGAGCTTGCCGAAGCCGATCCGACAATTCCGTCGGAGTTCATGACTATCGCGAAGCTGCTGCCGCAGGCAAAGCCGCTGCACGAGGTGATCCCGGTCGACGGATTTCTTCACGGTTGTCCGCCGACTCCCGATCAGATCTGGTTTGCGGTGAGCGAGTTGCTTGCGGGCAGAACGCCGGTGTTGCCGAACGCGTATTTGCGCTATGGATGAAGAGCGTTCACCGCGATTGAGATGCAATTGAACTAACAGGATGCTGAAAAAGAAAGAACCGATCCACGAAGAACACGAAGGTGCACGAAGACTCTTCTGATACTAGCAAAAAGCACTTCTTAGTGTCCCTTCGTGAACTTCGTGGATAAGAATAGCGGGGTTTTTCAACAACCTGCTAATTGGAGGTGAAATGGAGAATAGCAACGCGTTGCCAATATCTGGTGTCGTGAGGGGCTGGGTCACGCTGCGCTCCGATACTGAAATGTAGCTTAACTGTGAATTGATCAAGAAAGAAATGTCCAACGTAATCACAATCGAACCCGTCACCCGCATTGAGGGTCACGCAAAGATCACAATTCAGCTGGATGAGAAGGGCGAAGTGCGGGACGCTCGGTTTCACGTCAACGAATTCCGCGGCTTTGAAAAATTCTGTGAAGGCCGCCTGATGTGGGAGATGCCCGGCATTACGTCGCGCATCTGCGGCATTTGTCCCGCAAGTCACCTCGTGACGTCGGCGAAAGCCGGCGACGATATTCTCGCTATCGGCATTCCAGAAACAGCCGAGAAACTTCGCCGCTTGATGACTCTCGGCCAGTGGGTGCAGTCGCATGCATTGAGCTTCTTCCATCTCTCGTCGCCCGATTTTCTGCTCGGCTTCGACTCCGAACCTGCGAAACGGAATGTGTTCGGGCTGATGGAAGAACACAAGGATTTTATCCGGCGTGGAATTCGTTTGCGGAAGTTCGGACAGGAAATCATCGAGCTGCTCGGCGGAAGAAGAATTCACACGCCCTGGGCGGTTGCAGGCGGTGTACGCGAACCGTTCGATGAGGAGAGGAAAGCGAGACTCCTCGCCTGGATTCCTGAGGCGAAAGAAACCGCCCGCATGGCGCTGGATGTGTTGAAGAAGATTCACGAGCAGTACGCGCATGACATTCCGAATTATGGCAACTTCCGTTCGTTGTACGTGGGACTCGTGAGCGACGACGGCGGGCTGGAGTATTACGGCGGCGCACTGCGCGTGCGCGACGGCGACGGCAATACGATTGCCGACAAGATCGATCCACGCAAGTACTACGAACATTTCGGCGAACGATCGGAGTCCTGGTCGTACCTGAAATTCCCTTACTACAAGAAGCTCGACTACAGCCGCGGCATGTACCGCGTCGGCCCGCTCGCGCGTATCAACATCTGCGATTATATCGAGACGCCGCTTGCCGAAGCCGAGCGCAGGATCTTCAAAGCCATCGCAGGCGACGTGGAAGTGATGAACAACTCGTTCTACTATCACTACGCTCGGCTGATCGAGATTCTGTTTGCCGTCGAGAAGATCGAGATGCTGCTGAACGATCCGATCATTCTGGGCGAGAATGTGCGCGCCAAGGCGATGATCAACAAGAGAGAAGGCGTCGGGGTGTGTGAAGCGCCGCGCGGCGTTCTCTTCCATCACTATTGGGTTGATAGCGACGGCGTTATCAAGAAAGTGAACATGCTGATCGCGACGGCCCAGAACAATCTCGCGCGGAACAGAACAGTCCGCCAGCTCGCGATCCAGTATCTCGATGGAAAGAAACTGACGGACGGCATGCTCAACCGCATCGAAGCGGGGATTCGTTGCTACGATCCGTGTCTCTCCTGCTCAACGCATGCCGTCGGACAGATGCCGCTGCACGTGCAGCTCGTGGACGCGGCGAACAATGTTGTGGATGAATTCACACGATGACCAGAACACTCGTCATAGGATTCGGCAATACCTTGCGGGGTGACGACGGCGCGGGACAACTCGCTGCGGCCCGGATCGCTGAACTCCACCCGGACCTTACCTGCTTCTCGCTGGTCGAGCTTACTCCCGAACTCGCCGACACAATGTCGGTGTACGACAGAGTGGTGTTCATCGATGCGAGTGTCGGCATAGAGACTCTGCGCTGGCACGTTCTCCGGCCAAGTGTTGAGAGGACGCAGCCACGCTCGCACGCACTCACGCCCGGTGATCTCCTCCAGCTCACGATCGAGCTGTTCAATTCCGCGCCACAGCAGGTGGAACTCGTTGAGATTCCGGCATCGCAATTCGGTTTTTGCGAGGAAATGTCGATTCACACCAGAAGTATGATCGAGAATTTTGTCGGTCTGTTCGGAGAGACGATGGACTTGCACGCCGGCGATGTGGCGTACCTCGTATCGGCGCACGTGTCGGATAGTTCGCAGTCAGTCATTCCATCGACTGCCAATTAGCACGCGCCTCGTTCAACCACCACTTCGCACGGCGATGCCGGCATCACCTCAATCGTTCCCGCTTGCGCGAACGGCTGCATGAACCGCTCGACGCTGCTCTTGTCGTTTGCCTCCAGAATCAGGAACAGCATGTGCCGACCATCCGCAACAGCCTCAGAGCGAACGTTGACACCGAACTTCTCTGCGTTTTCTTTTGAAAGATGCATCAGCAGCATCGACGCCATCGTGCTATCCTGCGCGGGGCATCGTTCCGCCGGATGCATGTGTTTGACAACGTATAGCGGCATGAACCCCTCCTCCTCTTCCAACATTGAACATTAAAAATTGATCGTTGATAATTGACTATTGTTGACTCAATGGCTCAATCCGACAACCCACAGACCCGTTACTCCAACACTCCATTACTCCACTGCTCCTCTCACCTCGCTTGGATCTCAGTATCTCGCCACGTCCGGATCAACGCGAATTGCCCATTGATCAATCCCGCCCACGAGGTTCTTCACTTTCTTGAATCCTATCTGCTTCAGAAAGCCAACCGCCCTCGCGCTTCGCGGACCATGATGGCAATGCACGACGATCTCCTTTGCCGAGTCAAGCTCGTTAACGCGCTGCGGCAGATCGTTCAACGGAATCAAATAGCCATGCATGTTGGCGATCTGATATTCATGCGGCTCTCGCACATCGAGGACAAAGACATCATCGCCGCGATCCAGCTTTGCCTTCAGTTCTTCGACAGTGATCTCGTCCTCACGCGCCTCGCCGTTCGTCGGCTGCGGAGTGATGCCGCAGAATGCTTCATAGTCAATCAGATGATCGATCGTCGGATGCTCTCCACAAATAGGGCAGTTGGGATTCTTGCGCAGCTTCAACTCGCGGAACTGCATCGTGAGCGCATCAAGCAACAGCAGTCTGCCGATGAGCGGAGCGCCGATGCCGAGCAGCAGCTTGATCGTCTCGGTCGCCTGAATTGTTCCGATGATGCCGGGCAAAACGCCAAGCACGCCGCCTTCGGCGCAACTCGGTACAAGTCCGGGCGGAGGCGGTTCGGCGTACAGGCATCGATAGCATGGACCACGCTCCGCGTAAAAGACGGAAGCCTGACCTTCAAACCGGAAAATGCTGCCATAGACATTCGGCTTCTTGAGCAACACGCAGGCGTCGTTCACAAGATAGCGCGTCGGAAAGTTGTCCGTGCCATCGACGATAACATCGTAGTTCTTGAAAATATCCAGCGCGTTCTCGGATGTCAGTTGCGCTTGAACTGTCTCAACGTTCACGTGGGGATTGATGCCGTTGATTCGTTCCTTCGCCGATTCGAGCTTCGATCTTCCGACATCATTTGTCGAATGAAGAATCTGGCGTTGCAGATTCGAATCATCGACCACATCAAAGTCCACAATGCCGATGTTGCCGATACCGGCGGCCGCGAGATAGAGAGCAAGCGGCGATCCTAATCCGCCGGCGCCGATCAACAGGACGCTCGCCTGCTTGAGTTTCTTCTGTCCATCCAACCCAACTTCAGGCATGATCAGATGACGCCCGTATCGCCTCAGCTCTTCGCGGCTCAATTGAGTTTCAGGACGAATCTCGATCACGCAGAACCTCCTGCAATCGATGGTATGATGCTGACCGTATCATGTTCACGAAGCACGGTGTTTTCTTTCTGTAAATATCTGATGTCTTCATCGTTCACATACACATTCACAAACGCCCGCAGCTTGCCGTCATCAGTATAGAGGTGTTTGCGCAGCGCATCGTAGTGTGTTGTGAGATGATGCAGCGCTTCCCCGACAGTGTTGCCCTCGGTGAGCACGGACGCTTGCTTGTCCGTGTAAGCACGCAGCGGAGTAGGAATCAGTATCTTCGTCGTCATTGTTTCTTCCTTCTGGTTCTTTGCCGCTTATGAAGCGATGGTTGCTTCGTGCGCAGCGATTGTTTCTTCATCAAACCCCGATCGATCATGCCTCAACAACCACGAGCGTGCCGCGCACGGCACTCCCTTCTCCACAGACACGATCAGATACGAAAACCAGGGCAACGCATGATCGAGATCGAACTGCGACGGCACTGCCGGATGATCGGGATGAGAATGATACAGACCCAGAATCTGCACGCATTCTTTCGCAGCAAACTCCTCGGCGCGCTTGTAGTCATCCGGCCCGATCAGGTAGCGTCGCGTTCGCTCGTCGTCTTTCGTGTTCTGCAGTCCCACCACGTCGCATACAATCCGCGCCCCATTGATATCCGTGCCCAGTATGATGCCGCAACATTCTTCAGGATATGTCTGCATCGCGTGAAGTTTGGCCTTATGCAAAGCAGTATGGTTCAGTTGAATCATGTCAGTTCTCCCACACGGAATCGTTCAAATACTTCTCGCCCCCATCGGGGAAAATAGCAACTATCGACCCTTCATTCAAATCGCGAGCGACTGCCAGCGCCGCGGCAAGCGCTGCCCCCGATGAATTGCCGACAAGCAGGCCCTCTTCCCGCGCGAGACGTTTCGTCATTTCATACGCGTCTTCGGTAGAAACGTCGATGTTCGCGTCGGCGAGCTTGCTGTCGTAAATGCCAGGCACGAGCGCTGTGCCGAGATGCTTCAGCCCTTCCAATCCATGCAGCGGCGAGTCGGGTTGAACGGAGATGCACTGAATGCCCGCGTTCAATTCCTTCAGTCTGCGGGCGACGCCGACGAACGTTCCCGTCGTGCCGAGTCCGGCGACAACGTGCGTGATCGCCCCGTCGGTCTGCCCGAAAATTTCCGGTGCCGTCGTTTTGTAGTGCGCCTGCCAGTTTGCAGGATTGTTGTATTGGTCGGGATAGAAGTAGCGTTCGGGATTCTTCTTCACGAGTCCGCGAACAAAGCGTTGCGCGCCATCGGTTCCTTCCAGCGGATCTGTGTAGATCACGTCTGCGCCGTAGGCTGCGAGCATCCGCTTGCGCTCGATGCCTGCGTTTGCCGGCACCGCCAGTTGCACGCGATATCCGAGCACAGCCCCGATCATCGCGTACGCGATGCCGGTGTTGCCGCTCGTTGCATCGAGAATGATTTTGTCTTTCGTCAGCGCGCCGCTTCGTTCTCCCTCACGAATCATGTTCAATGCGGCGCGATCCTTCACCGATCCGCCCGGGTTAAACCACTCGGCCTTCGCGTAGATCCTCACACCGGAGCGAACACTCCCTTTCACAATATTCTCCAGTCTGATCAGCGGCGTCTTTCCGATGAAGGAGAGAATTCGGTCATTCGTCGCAATGGACTTTGCTACTGCTCGCATCATAATAACTCAATGAACAGATTTGGTTTCGAAACTGGATGACAATTGAAAATGATGAAGGCTGCTGATGAACGTTCTCGTTCAACAACAGCAACAACAGATGCAGCGGAGGGAAAGCGACATAAGGAGGCAATCCGGGCGAACTGCGGCGGGGCCGAAGGGCGGTATGTTGTTGGATCGTGGCATACAAAGAACAATCTACGGTATTCAACGACACACTCACCGTTCAAGTTCCCAGCGCCAGAAATCCGATTTTGAAAAGGACGTTGCCTGCTACGTTCACCTGGACACGCCGGAGGCGTGTCCCTACTGGCAAAATCGAGAGAAAGAACTCTGCCGGGACCAGTCTGCCAGCTGGCAGACAGGGGCGACGGTCTTTGCTCCGAAGTAGTCCGCTCCGCTTCGCGGCATGATGCGTCGTCTTGACGGGGAACACCCGTCGGAAGCCCCCCAAAAAAAATACTGATGAAGCTCAGGGCTTGAAGCTCAACGCTCGCGTTGATTTTCGGAGTGATTTTCGGTTAATTGCGTTTGCTTACTTTAGTCCGTTCCACATTTCTTTTGGCCGTCGCCGCTCATGTCAACTCCCCTGATGAAGCAATACGCGCAAGTGAAGGCGAAGTATCCCGACACGATACTTCTCTTTCGCATGGGGGATTTTTACGAGACGTTCGAGGACGACGCCAAGACTACGTCGAAGGTGCTTGGCATTACCCTCACCAGACGCGGCAACGGCGCGGCAGGCGACATTCCGCTCGCGGGCTTTCCTTATCACGCGCTCGACGCGTATTTGCCAAAACTGCTGAAGGCCGGCTATCGCGTCGCGGTGTGCGAGCAACTCGAGGATCCGAAGTTCGCCAAAGGGATCGTCAAGCGCGACGTGATTGAAGTCGTGACGCCCGGCGTCGCGTTCTCCGACAAAGTTCTCAATCAGAAACAGAACAACTATCTCGCCGCAGCGGCGTTGCCCTCCGCGCTTGCGACTGCAACCGATACTGTTGGACTCGCGTTCGTCGATGCATCGACGGCGGAGTTCAACGTCACGGAACTGCCGCTCAAACAGCTCGCCGAACAGATCGCGGCCATCGGGCCTGCGGAGCTGCTCGTTCAGAAGCGCGACCTCGCGACGCTTCAACAACTTTTGAAGGACGCCTACAGGGGACTCTACACCAAGATCGAAGACTGGGTCTTCACGTTCGACTACGCCTACGAGCAACTCATCTCACAATTCAATACACAGTCACTGAAGGGATATGGCGTCGAAGAGATGAGGCTCGGCGTAACCGCTGCCGGCGCGGTGATGAACTATTTGCAGGAGACGCAGAAATCCAACCTTCTTCACATCAAGAAGGTCACGCGCTTCGATGTTGGCGACTATATTATTCTCGATCCGTCAACGAAGCGAAATCTCGAAATCACGTCCTCCATCGCCGGCAACGATGAGGGAACGCTTTTCTCCGTGCTCGACAAAACCGAGACGCCGATGGGCGGACGCATGCTAAAGCGGTGGATCAATCAGCCTTTGAACAAGCTTGACGCGATCAGACAGCGGCTGGCTGCTGTCGATGAACTGGTGCGGCAAAGAGAGGTCAGAGGTCAGACGTCGGAGGTTTTGTCAAGAATCGGCGACCTGGAGCGTCTGAACACGAAGATCTGTACCGGACGAGCGACGCCGCGCGATGTTATTGCACTGAAGTTCATCCTTCTCGAAATCGCGAATCTCAAGTCGCACACATCAACTCTCACATCCGACACGCTCGCGACAATTCACGCACGACTTCAGCCGCTCCCCGACATCATCACACTCATCGAAACGGCTATCGAGCCTGACCCCCCGATGGCGCTCGCCGACGGCGGCGTGATCAAGAAGGGATTCAACGCCGAGCTTGATGAGCTGCGTTCACTTGCGCTCAGCGGAAAAACCTGGATCGCCGAGATGCAAAAATCCGAGCGCGAGCGAACAGGCATCCCGTCGCTCAAAGTCGGGTTCAATAACGTGTTCGGCTACTACATCGAAATCACCAACACACACAAGCAGAAAGCGCCCGCCGACTACATTCGCAAGCAAACGATGACGAACGCGGAGCGCTACATTACGCCCGAGTTGAAAGAGTACGAGGACAAGATTCTGCATGCCGAAGAAAAGATGCTGGCGCTCGAAACGCAGCTCTTCAACGAACTTCGTCTGCGCATTGCCGAGCATGCCACTGCCATTCAAACCGACGCGCATCTGATTGCCGCGCTCGATTGCTTCCTGTCGCTGGCAACGACCGCCGCCGAGAGCAACTACGCCTGCCCCGAGGTGAACGACTCCAGCACGTTAGAGATCGTCGATGGCCGGCATCCGGTGATTGAGCAACTGCTGCCGCCCGGCGACAAGTACACGCCCAATAACGTCATGCTCGATACCGAATCGAATCAGATTTTGATCATCACCGGCCCGAACATGAGCGGCAAGTCGAGCTACCTGCGCATGGCCGGTTTGATTGTGCTGCTCGCACAGATCGGCAGCTTTGTTCCGGCGAAGAAAGCGGTCGTCGGGCTTGTGGACAAGATTTATACGCGCGTCGGGGCGAGCGATAACATCGCGTCGGGCGAAAGCACGTTCCTCGTCGAGATGCACGAGGCGGCGCACATTGTCAACACGGCAACGAAACGCAGTTTGATTTTGCTGGATGAGGTCGGGCGCGGCACGAGCACGTTCGATGGCATCAGCATCGCGTGGTCGCTTACGGAATACTTACACGAACGCGTCGGCGCACGGACGTTGTTTGCGACGCATTATCATGAGTTGAACGAGCTTGCCGATTGTTTTTCGCGCATCAAGAACTACAAGGTCGAGGTCCGCGAGTACGGCGACAAAGTGATCTTCCTTCACAAAGTCACGCCCGGCTTCGCCGATCATTCATACGGCATTCAGGTTGCGCAGATGGCGGGGCTGCCGGAGGAGGTGACGGAGCGGGCAAAACGCATCTTGAAGAATCTGGAGGGATCGGAGTTGACGGTGCACGGAGAAATCGTGGAGAAACCGGGAGCGGGAGAAGCGGAGAAGAAAAGGCGCAAAGGCCGGGTTGCGCCGGAGATGCAGATGACGTTGTTCGAAATGCGCGATGACGCGCTCCGCTCGGAGTTGCAGAAGATCGACGTGGAGAAAATGACGCCGTTGGAAGCGTTGCAGAAGTTGGCGGAACTGAAAAGTAGAATGACAAACGGCTAACGGTAAACTTCCTTGCGATCAGCGACTTCTATAACATTAACAATTAGCTCCGCATCAAATATTTCATAGATTATTCTAAAACGACCTTGACGAACTCGGTAGAAATCTGTTTTGCTTCCTTTGAGTTTCACGCATCCTCGTGGGCGCGGATCGGTTGCGAGTGTTTGAATTCTCTTGTCCACGAACTCAAAATCGCGGTCAGGCAGTTTGTCCAAATCTTTTTGGGCCGATTTGGAGATCTTAACTGTGTACATCACCGGCGGGATTTGGTGTTGGCCAAGCGTTTCTTGCGATACGTCGAGTATTCGATGGAAGGTTCATTGCGACGACGCTCTGCCGATTGAATGTCACGCAGATCTTCAAACGCATTCAGCAGGCGTTCGTAGTCTTTGAGGGAGAGAATCACCGCCTGCGGTTTTCCTTTTTCCGTGACATATTTGATTTCTGGCTCTCTGAATTCCATCTTCATAATGATGTTCTCCGTGGCTGTGTCCAAGAAAGAGATTTTATCGTCCAGAATCAACCGGTGCGTTATCGTTGAGGAATTGATGCGGAGAACATACCAGAAATGCGAATATCAGAATTGCATCACCATCATTCAGAACATTTAGCAATCTCCTAGCGAATGATCACCGCACTTCTCATCGGAACAGTGATCGGTCTCGTACTTTCCATTCCGCCAGGACCGCTCGCTCTTGCATTCATGAAGAAAGCCGTCAGCAGACAATACTCCGACGCAATGCTGGTTGCCACAGGAGCGGCCGTCATGGACGTCTTCTACAATCTGCTTGCAGCGTTTGCGTCGTCAGCCATTGTCCTGACGCTGAGCGACGTGTTTCTTCAAAACCGTTGGCTGTCGATTGTCTTTCAACTCCTGTGCATCATTGTTCTCGCGGTGCTTGGAGTCCGGCATGTACGCGACAAGCACAATCCGACCGCCGAGCGTCACTACGTCGAGCGCGAGCGTGCGCAGGAAGAACGCGCGAAGCGAATCGGACACGGTTCCCCGTTCTTTCTGGGAACCCTGATTGCGTTCACCAATCTCGCGACGCCAACCTTTCTCCCCTCAATGATTGCCGTGCTCAGTTATCTGCACGCAGAGAAAGTCTTTCCACACAGCGTCTCATCAAATTTTTCCTACTCCATCGGTTTCGGCATCGGCACAACCATTTGGTTTTTTCTGGTGTTGCGTTTTGTCATGAAGCATCAGGAGAAGCTCACCCCGGGATTTATTACCGCCGTTTATCGCATCGCCGGCGTCGCGTTCATCATCTTCGCGCTTCTGCTGGCATATAATGTCATGAGTTCCTACGTCCTCTCAACTCCTCCGCTCGCATGAGATACGCAGCTCTTGCATTCAGACTTCTGTTCCTCAGCATCGCGTGTTATCTGCTTTGGTTTCTCGCCTTCGAATACTCTCCGGCTGATCCGCTCGGATTCCAACCGCCGTTTTTTCTCTGGATCATCGACACGATCAACCTGTTCATTCACGAGGCGGGACATTTGTTCTTCCGCCTGTTCGGGCAGACGCTGTATTTTCTCGGCGGCTCGCTCACGCAGTGTCTGATTCCGCTCGTGCTTGCGATCGTTACGTGGCGCGAAAAGCCGCATCAAGCGGCGTATCCTCTCTTTTGGTGCGGAGAGAATCTTGTGAACGTCAGCGTCTATGTTGCCGATGCGCCGTACAAAAATCTGAAGCTGATCAAAGAAGGATTGATTCACGACTGGCATTGGCTTCTCTCCGAACATCTCGACTGGGCGGAGCCGCTGGCGCTCGCGCTTCGCGGGCTTGGTCTGATCGTCTGCCTCATCTCAGTCGGAGCCATGGGATACTACGCGTTCATCCGTTTTCGGGAATAACCTGAATTCCGATTTGTCAGACCGAAGTGGTTTGTGCAAGTTGTTTTTGGGCTGCCGACGGGTGTCCCTCGTCAAAACTGAACTGCATGGCGCGTAGCGGAGCCTTCTTCGTCGGTGCAAAGGCGGTCGCCCGGCAGTTTTGTGCAAATAGAGTTTAGAGTTCGGGGCTGGTCGTGAATCTGCTGAGCGATTCGGCACGTCGCTCAACAGCACTCTGCCGACCAGGAGGATGACCATGCAGTATGCCGTTTGACTTTCGTCCGGCGCTTCCGTAAGATGAGCACAACTTTTTCCCGCCGATCAACATCATACACAAGAAGAACCGATGAACTCAGACTTCACACTCTACACAGAAAACACATTTACGCGTTCCGCCAAGTGACCTCGACTCATTCACGTCATTCATTGATATTGCCCCGATGCATTCTCTCATGCATCATTGTTCTGCTCTCCGCGGCGGAAGCAAACGCGCAGACATCCGATTCGACGAACGTCGTACGCCTGATCGCCGTTGGCGACGTGAATCTCGGCCGCTTCGTCGGCCAACAGATTCTGAAGGGCGATACGACATACCCGTTCGTGTTTGTCGCCGATACGTTCAAGCAGTACGACATCGTCTTCGCCAATCTCGAATCGACGCTCTCCGATCAAAAGGGAGAGACGCAGCATCCGCGCAACAATCTGATCTTCACAGGCCCGCCGACCGGCGCCCGGTCGTTGGCGCACGGCGGCGTGACTGTTGTTTCGACGGCGAACAATCACGCAATCGACTACGGCGTCAAATCGCAGCGCGAAACGATTCGCTATCTGAGTGAGTCGGGAATTGCATTTGCCGGAACAGCGCTCAACCCCGATGATCTCGCAAAGCCCGTCATCATCTCTCGCAACGGAATCGATATTGCTTTCTTCGCATGCACCGCTATCATGAACCGGACGGGCAACGAATGGAAGCAGTATGTGTGCTTTGCCGACACCGCGTTGCTGCTTCCGAAGATCCGGGTGTACCGCGATTCGGTGGACTTCATCGTTGTCAGCTATCATGGCGGCGACGAGTATTCCGAACGACAGAACGCGAGGACTGAAGCATTCGCCCACGCGATCGTCAACGGCGGCGCTGATCTGTTTCTCGGACATCACCCGCATGTGCCGCACGGCATTGAGAGCATCAATGGCAAGTACATCGTGTACTCACTCGGCAATTTCGTTTTTCGCCAGCCGCAGCATTACTGGACGCAGCGCAGCTTCGCGTTCGTCGCTGAAATCAGAAAGCAACGCGGCGCAACGCGCCTCGACTCGTTCCGATGCCTTCCCGTGATGACCGGCTTTCAACCCGCGTTCGCGACCGATTCGCTCGAGGCAAAAGGTATTCTCGAACATGTCGCACAACTCTCTGATCCCTCGGTCGCGCTCGACATTCTTCGGTGACCGCCTTCCCGCCAAGAAATCGAGGGTTTTCCTAAGAAAAGCGCCGCAATTTTGATTCTGAATTGTATTGGCATTTCGTCCCCTTCATTTATACTTTGCTGCCCCGCAAATTCCGCGGCGGTGGACCGGGAGATGAGTAACAAGCTTTTTGATGAAAGAGAGATGTATAAAGTATGGGGTTGAATCCTCAACCAAATAAATGGCAATGCGGTCCGTTCGCGCTCAAGCACGGACTCATCATGTTGGGCAAGTTTGTCAACGAGAAGAGTCTGACAAAAAAGGCGGGAACGACTTCCTGGGCAGGAACCGATGAAGTGATGATAGCTCGCGCCGCCCGCGCGCATGAGTGCAACGTTGAGCTGGTACGAGAAACAAGTCCGCTGCATGCACGACGCGAGTTGCTGTACACACTCAAGCAGGGAAGTCCTGCGCTCCTCTGCGTCGATGGATGGGAACATTGGATCACAGTCGTCGGCGCGGAGAAAGGATACTTCATCTATCTCGACAGCAGCAAAGCGCCGATCGTGTGCATCGCAACATGGAAACAGCTGAAGAAGCGATGGCTCTATCAGGAGTTTGATGAAGCTGATCCGTCAAAGAAGCTGACGATGTACGATCTGCATCCGATCGTTCCGCGATTTCGCGTCAGGACGAAGGCGCGATTCTCCCTGGAGCGTGCTCGCTTCTTGCGGCGGCATGAGAACCACATCTTCGCGATGCATTGGGATGAATACTTCGAAGACCTGATGAAGATTTGCGCGCCGCGTACGCCGTTGAGCACACAAATTTTTCCGATGGGCGAGCTGCTGCGACGTCATGGCGAGATGATCAAGTCACAGGTAGCATACTGGCACGGAGCGGTGAAGCGCGAGCAGGTGGGAAAAATTTTGAGAAACATGAAATTCGTCGCCGACACGTACGACCTTGTCGTGCGCAAGGGAGATGAGAAACATGCCATCGCCGCACTTACCGCAAACCTCGCGCTCTGGGCAGCAAGCAAGTACGGCGTCGACGACGTCTATGGCAGCAACAAGTAGTTCCCTACTTCTCTTCCAACTTCTCCGTCATCTCCTCCACAAGCTTCTCAACGGCTTCGCGCATCGCTTGCGCGTTCGGCGAGTTGTCCGCGTTGTTATCGGTGTTCAGGCTTCCCCACTCCGTTGAGACATCTGCGCCGACAGAGGCGTCTGTCTTGCTCCCTTCCGTTCTAAAGCTGTCGATCAGCTTTCCGTCCTTCACCGAA
The DNA here is from genome assembly GCA_016218065.1 of Ignavibacteriota bacterium. Lineage (GTDB taxonomy): Bacteria > Bacteroidota > Ignavibacteria > UBA10030 > UBA6906 > CAADGV01. The sequence continues at coordinate 30,451 of JACRFA010000038.1, forward strand.
ATCAAATCGCCTTGCAGTGTGATCTTCGCTGACACGGTGCGCAGCGATGAGCCAATCGATTGCCCGAACACACTGATGCCCCCAACGCCCGACGAGCTGCTGCTGGCATCGGCTTCAAGAATAGTTCCGATGACGACATAATCGACCTTGTTCTTCTTTCCCAACTCGATTGCAGCGTCAACATCGATCGTCGTCGCCTCGTCATCCTTGGGCTTCACCTGAATGAACTTCGGCGTGATCTTCTTGTTCTTCAAAAATTCCGACCGGATAAACTTCGCAACATTTTCTCCGAACTGCGCGCCAACGCCCGACGCATCTTCAAAAGGCAGAACGCCGATCTTCTGGGCGTGCAGCGTCGCGGCGAAAAGAACTGTTACGACAAGCGTGAGCAGACTGCGTTTCATATTCCCCTCAGAAATTTATTTGAGTTCCGTTAGCCATTGCTGTGCCGCGGCCCGTCCCGCCATCACCGTCTCCCGGCCGGCACGAAAACACATTTTCCAATTGTTCGATTTCGTTTCGTAATCCGGATTCACAAACTCCATCTTCCCCTCTTTGTTGCGCACGAGCTTTGCGGCGTAGTCAACATCCTTCGAGACTTCAAGAAACGTTGTGAGCCATTTCTTGATCATGGGTTTCGGATCGGTGGGATATTGCTGTTCCCACTCCGCCAGCTTTTCCTGGTGCGTTTGCTTCTCCGCATCGAACGCCTGCTTCGAGTAATCGTCCATCTGATTGCTGAACATTGGATTGTTCGGATCGTCGGCCTCTTTCAGCTGCTGCTTTTGCATCTCGATTGCCGAGCGCATCGACTCACGTTGCTCGGCCGGCAGCGACTTCAATGTCTTCTCCAACTCGGTGATGTTCTTCTGCAAATCTTGTTTGAACTCGGCTCTCATTTGCGCGGCCGATTTGGGCGGATCGGGAGGCTCAGGCTTCCGATCTTCCCGGTACTTCAGGTATTGCTTCTTGAAGTCTTCCGTCCGGACATAGTCCTTCGCGAACGCGACGACTTCGCGCACTGCCGTGACACGATCCCCCGCCGCGATCTTCTTCAATTTCACCGCATCGGGATACGAAAGGTATCCGCCGCTGATACTTGTCCACACAGATTGCCGCGCGATCTCGGCCGGAATGCCCACCTTTTCCAGCGAACGTATGGTGCGCACTTCCAGGACTTTGAACGCACAGATCGCAACAAACAGCATGGCAAAGAACGCGACGACAAGCGTCTTCCTCATGATAGCCTCCCAATGGGTTTGAGTCGTGATGGATTCTCTCTCAAGTTACCATTTGTTCATGGTACTTTCAATATCAGCGGCATAGAGTTGCAGGGCTTTCAATCTCGCTCTTGGCCCTTCGGGTTTTGCGAGAGATTCTGTTTCGGGAATCAGATTGATAATCATCCTTGACCTCTGTATTTTGGTGTGGAATCGAGTTAGTACATCAATCATCATCAAAGAAAAAATGTCCCAACCGCGGCGCGTATCACTTCAAAGAGTATCTCTTCGGATCATCAGTTTTCTCACATGCTCAGCTCTTTTGTTTTCGTGTAACAGCAAAGAAAGACAGATCATTGACGATAACGTTGCGCATCGAGCGGAGGCGGACGATTACTTCCGTAATAGTCCCGACTCGCCGTTCAAACGCGATACGGCTATTGCCTATCATGGCGTCAACTGGTTTCCGATCGATCCGCGCTATTGTGGAGAGTCGGTGCTGCATCGGTATGCGAACCCGGAAACCGTGAGCGTCTTCGGAACGAAAGGCGAAGAACGCAAGAATCTCCGCTACGGGTATTTCGAGTTCAAGATTCCGGGAGAGGGAGGCGACAGGAAGACTCTGCGCATCAATGTGTACAAGTTCACGCCTCACGACAAGAAGCGTTACGAGCTGTACAGAAACAATCTGAGTCTCTGGTTCACCGACCTCACAACCGGAAAAGAAACGTATAACGTCGGACGCTATATCGAAATGGGAGAAGAGAATCCTGATCCGAATTTTGTGTATACTATCGACCTCAATAAGGCATTCAATCCCTATTGCGCGTACAACGACAAGTACTCCTGTGCGATTCCGCGCAAGGAAGATCGTCTCGACATCGCTTTACGCGTTGGCGAGATGAAGTATCACGAGTAGTTCACCTGCGGGCTTTCGGACGACTGAATACGAACCTCAAATTGACGACCAAAAATCCTACACACATTTTCCTCCATGAATCAGCATCGACTGTATCGAACCATCGAAAATCTGAGTGAGCAGAAGTTCCGTACCGACGAGCAACTGCTGAACAGCGTACTCGAACGGATTATTCACAACGAAGAAATCCCGATCAAGGGGGGACGCATCTGGAAACTCGAGCCAACGCAAGGCACGTTCCGCCTCATGACGCAGTACGGTGAGATTGAGCCGATCAAGAAGAATTTCCGTCTTCGCATCCTCAGCTATCCGATGTTTCTTCAGTTGGGAAAGAAGCAGACGATCGTCGCAACCGAGACGAACAAGTATCTTCGTCAGCGCGGCATCAAGCAATACTCGGCAACCGGAATCGGCGAGAAGGTTCCGTGGAAGGGCTATATGCTCTATCCGTATGTGATCGCGTTCAATGCCGAGTACATGAAGCAGGATGAAGCGTACGCGCTCAACATCATCAGCAACGTGCTGACCTCGGCGCTGAAGAACAAGCGCATCGAGTCCAAAGCGGCGGCGCTGGAGAAGGACCTGGACAAGGCGCGAGAAATTCAGCGCAGCATTCTGCCTGAACATGAAATGCGCTTTCATCAGTACGAACTGTACGGCGTGTCGCTGCCCGAACGAGTGGTGGGAGGCGATTTCTTCGACTACATGCAGGCATCGGGCGACAAGGACCGGCTCGGCGTCGTGATCGGCGATGCTGCGAGCAAGGGACTTTCCGCCGCCGCGCAGGCGATGTATGTTTCCGGCGCGTTGCGGATGGGCGTGGAATATCAAACGAAGATGGACACGTTCATCGGCAACATCAACCGGCTGGTCAGCAGAACCTTTTCCGCCGAGCATTTTCTGTCGATGGTCTATGCGGAGTTTACGCCGAGCGACAAGGGCCTGATCTTTTACGTCAACGCTGGACACAGCACCCCCATTCTTCTCCACGACAAAACGGATGAAGTGGAAATGCTTCCTGCAACCGGACAGATTCTCGGCCCCTTCCCCAGCGAACGTTACAAAGCAGATTTCACATTCATGAAGAAGGGCGACGTCCTCCTCCTCTACACTGATGGCATTACTGATGCGACGAATGAAACCGGCGAGATGTTCGGTGAGCAGCGGCTTGTCAATATCGTAAAAGCAAACCGCTCGCGATCGTCAAAAGAACTTTGTCAGCTGATTCTTGAGCAGGTGCAGATGCACAATCGAATGGTTGAGTATTCTGACGACAAAACCGTTCTGGCCATCAAGCGAGTGAAGTAGAGGAGAGTTGGAATCGAAGAGCCGCAATCCATGGGACTGCGGCTCTCTTCTTTTTGACGGCGAGCAGAACGCTGCGCCTATTTCGTGATGACCATCTTGCGCGTCTCCGCAAATCCCGGCGCTTGTATGCGGTAGAAGTAGATGCCCGTCGGGAGTTCTTCTTTGTTGAACTGCACTTCGAATGTGCCCGCGCTTTGCACACCAGAAAACACATGCGCAACTTCCTGTCCTAACAGATTGAACACCGACAACCGCACGAACCCGCCCTTCGGAATTGTGTACGTGATCGTCGTGCTGGGATTGAATGGATTCGGAAAATTCTGTTCAAGAACCGCTTCTTCAACCTGCGGCTTCGCTTTCGGCTTCGACTCTACGATTGCAGTGAGATACGTAACGGAAAAGCGCCACGTCTGCGAGCTGAAGAGCGAATCGATGCCATCCGTCGCACGCACACGCCAATAGTACGCGGCTGACGCGCGCGGCAACTCGACCCGGAACGATGCATCCGATCCCGCAAACATCTCGCGGCGTGCACCACTGTTGAACGTCTCGACTGTATCCATCTCAACAACATATCGAACAGTGTCGAGATCCGGATCGTGTGAAGGATTCCAGTCGAACGCGACAGCAGGACTCTGGTTGGTGAACACAAACGCGGAATCGTTCGCGGGCGCGCGAAGACTGAAGGTCTGGGGAGGATCGTTGACGTTGGCAACGTCCACGGTAAGAATCTGATTGACGGATCCCGCGCCGTTCTCAGCGCGGAGCACAACAAGGTGCTGGCCCTGCAGCGCCTGATCATTCGTCGGCGTCCAGGTAATAGTCCACGTTGTCGTATCGATCATCATTCCTTCAGGACAGGAAGCCAACGAGATCCATGGCGGCGTTCCCGCGAGCGTGGGTTTGTATGTGTAAGGAATGTCCTGCGTAGCAGTGATAGGAGGCGTAGAGGTAAACGACGCCGGCACCGGACGCAGCCGCAAGAGTCGGTTCGCGGAATTCTACCCGTTCGTCAGATAGATATTACCATCAGGCCCGACTTCGATATCTGAAAAGCCGCTGCCGTAA
>JACRFA010000039.1 GCA_016218065.1 Ignavibacteriota bacterium
GACTCTTAACAACAATTCAATTGTTACTGCCTTCAATAAAGGAGGAGCAGGTGGCACGATATTCATAACATATTCTTATGCTTCTTCTGCATCCGGAGCAATAATAAACCATACCAATAACAATTTTTCAAATCTGGCTTTTACTGGGGCTACCACAGTAAATGGTTTCTATAATGGAGATGGTGGCTCACCGACGAAGACCATTACAGGAAATACTTTTAATAACTGGACTTGTGGTACATCTGCAGTTCAAGTAATGTATGCAAACTATTTTGGCGGAGCTTCTTCAGTTTCGAATAATACAATTACGAATATCGCAGCTCAGGCAGCAATTACTGGATTATCTATTGGCACAAATGGGAGTGCTACTACACTCTCGGTAAATTCAAACATAATAACAGGTTTATCCGCCACCGGAACTGGCGGAAACGTAACAGGTCTTACTTGCAGCAATACATCTACAACGGTAAATGTTAATGGAAATACTATTAATAGCCTTTCTTCGACTGGTGCATCATCGACAGTGGTTGGTATTGCCATCACCGGTGCGACAACGACAAACGTTTATCAAAATACGATAAGCAGCCTATCTGGTTCAGGTGCGACTTCGCCAGTAGCTAACGGCATATCCGTATCCAGTGGCGCATTCCTCAATATCTACAAGAACAAGGTCTATGACATCTTGGAAAGTGGAGCCATTTCGACTACCTCGCCCGCGAGCAATGGAATACTCTTGTCCGGTGGAACGACCGTTACCGCTTACAACAATCTTATCGGTGATCTGAGAGCAACGGCGGCGAGTTTGTCAGACGCCATCCGTGGGATCAGCATAACATCAACGACCAGCAGTAGCACACACAACATATACTACAACACGGTCTATTTGAATGCCTCATCAACTGGAGTCAACTTTGGTTCAACGGGGATTTTCCATACAACCAGTACGACGTCGACTACCTCGGCACTCAACTTAAGAAACAATATCATAGTCAATACTTCTACACCAGCTGGAACAGGGCTGACGGTTGCCAATAGACGCAGTTCTGGTCTAGCGAGCACACTAGCTAATTACGCCAGCACTTCCAACAACAACCTCTTTTACGCTGGGGCACCGGGTGCGAGCAATTTGATTTACAGCGATGGTACAAGCAGTGCGGAAACCATTGCTGCATACAAGGCTGGAGTGTTTACTGCAGGAACCATTGCACCGCGAGATGCAGCATCAGTCTCAGAAAATCCGACATTCACGAGCACGGCCGGATCGAGTCCTAACTTCCTGCACATCAATTCCTCGACACCAACGCAAATTGAAAGCGGTGCTGCAAACATCGCAACGTTCACCAATGATTACGATGGCGATGTTCGCCATGGAAATCCAGGTTACGCGGGCACGGGAACCGCTCCTGATATGGGCGCCGATGAAGGCAACTTTACTCTTGCTATTCCGAAAGCCGTTGGAACGATTGTCTACAACCAGGCAAGCACATCGAATGTAAATTTGAATTCGTCTAATAACCCAATCCTAAGAATTGACATTCCGGTTACAGGTTCAACCGGTACACTGAATTTGAACTCGTTGGTTGTCACTTCTTTGAACACGAATGATGCCGATGTTTCCGCAAGCGGTGTGAAGCTCTACCGTACCTCAACAACAACATTCAGCACAGCAAATCCACTTGGCACGGCACAGAGCTTCAGTGGTGGAACAGCGACATTTAGTTCATTGGGATATGATCTACCCACCGGTACAACGTATGTTTGGGTTACCTATGACATTGCTGGTAGCGCGACAGTGAGCAATACTGCCGATGCTAAGATCGTCGCCAATGCAATCGATGTTGCTGGTTCTACCTATCCTGCCGCTGATGAAAGTCCAGTTGGATCAAGAACAATAGCAGATGACAAGACCCTCGCTTCTCTCACGGTTACTCAAGCATCAACTTCGAGTATCACGAAGGGTAGCTCAAACAACGAAGTTCTTCTGCTGGACTTCAATGTATCCGGAACGACGTCGACTTTGCCTCTTAATTCGATAGTTGTGAATTACACGGGGACCACTGCGACAGACATAGCCACGAGCGGTGTAAAACTTTATAGGACTGCAACCAACACTTTTGGTACAGCAAACCCATTGGGGACTGCTCAAAGCTTATCCGGCGGAAACGCAACGTTCGGTTCTCTCAGCTACGACCTGCCTTCAGGTCATACTTATATCTGGATAGCACTTGATGTTACTGCGGGCTCCACTTCCTATGACGCGGTCGACGCACAAATAAGTGCGAACGCAATCGACGTCAGCAGTGTAACTTATCCTTCCACTCTCCAGAACCCAACAGGAACAAGGTCCATCAATCCTGTTACGATTTCGAGTTTTCCCTGGACTGAGACCTTTTCATCAGCAGCTCTACCTGTTGATTGGAGCAGAAATCACACTGGGACCACTACGTATGATTGGGATTTTGTAACATCAAATACTCATTGTGCGTCCACAGATCATACAACCGGATCTGGATACTATGCTCATCTGTACTCATTCATTGCGCCAACTGCAAACAACCCATATAACTTGATTACTCCACCTTTTGACTTAAGTTCCGGCGGGAAACATCTAGAATATTATGCTTGGATTGGTTCGGCAGCTGCTTCAAATCCGCTGTATGTCGAAATTTCAACTGATAATCAGGCAACATGGACCGTGCTCAGGGCACACGATCTTACCACAACTGGATCTTGGTTCAAGAATGAGTTGGACCTGTCGAGCTATGCATCCACCAATGCATTCATAAGATTCAGGGGGATAAGCAATTATGGGAGTGGAACCTGTGACTTTGGTATTGACGATGCCAAGGTATTCACCTCGATTCCCATGACAATATCGTCTAGCACAACCACGCAATCAGTCACGAGCAGCGTAGGCATCGGAGCGACAAACCAACAGATTGTTGGCATCGAAATCGTTACCACCGGCAACAGCTCTCCGTTACAAGTCACGCAGTTTGACTTGAGCACGAACGGCAGCACAAACGCGAGCGATATCGCGAATGCCAAGCTTTACTCTACGGGCACATCATCAACGTTTGCAACAGCAACACAGTTTGGCTCAACCGTAGCAAATCCGAGCGTTGCGTTCTCCATCACCAGTATGCAGTCGCTTGCAGAAGGGACGAACTACTTCTGGCTTACGTATGATGTGAGCGGCTCGGCGACTGGCGGAGACGTTCTTGACGCTGAGTGCAGTCAGATCACTGTGAGCGCCAATACGTATGCCCCGACTGTGCAAGCGCCCGTAGGGAGTCGCGGGATACTGAGCGCGCTTTCGGGCTCATACACCGTTGGCACAGCGCTCTTCAACAAAGTCACATGCAGGAATATTACCATTGAACAACGCACACGCACGGTGACTCGCGAAGTGCAGGTTGAGCAGACGCAGACTACCAAGGTTGTCGCTCTGGTGGTGGGCAATGAAAACGCAAAGCCGGAGTACCGAACTGAAGCAGTGGAAGAAACCTATGGCGTGCTTATGGAAAATGGACAACCGTATGTCGGCCCGCGGTTCGCGCCTATACATACTCAGGCGGTTGAGAAGCGAGAGCCAAACAGTACTGACAATCCGCTTGGCGTCTATACAACGATCACGGATGCAATTGCCGATTTGAATTTGCGGGGAGTGAGCGGGGCAGTCCAGTTCTTGTTGACCGACGCGAGCTACGCGGGCGAGGCTCTTCCGATCACCATTAATGCGGTGGCGGGCGCTTCTGCCACCAACACCGTGACTCTTCGCCCCAACACAGGCGTAACATCAACGATCAGCGGCAGCGGCACGGCGATCTTCAAGCTCAACGGCGCCGACTACGTGACGATTGACGGCTCCAACTCGGGCGGCACGTCGCGTGACCTGACGATCACGAACACGAGCACATCGGGCACCATCGCAACAATCTGGCTTGTAAGTCAGGGCGCAGACGCAGGCGCCTCGAACAATGTGATCAAGAACTGCAATATCAACACGGGCAACAACACGTCGAGCATTTACGGCATTGCAGTTGGCGGCAGCACTATCGGGTCTCAGGGAGCTGACAATGACAACGTGACAATCCAGAACAATGTCATTAGCAAGGCGTATGTCGGCATTTACGCTCAAGGCTCGGCCACGGCAAATCCCGGCCTGATGGATAATCTCCAGATCATTGGTAATTCAATTGGCTCGGCGACAGTGAGCGATTACATCGGACATGATGGAGTCATAGTTGCGAACATAACTGGAGGCACAGTCTCCGGCAACACGATCTACAATATTATCACAAGCGCTACCACTCCAGTTGGCCTGACACTTTCAACAGGCGTTGTTTCTTCAACGGTGAGCGGCAATAACGTCAACAGTGTTACGTACACAGGCACCGGCGGCTGGGGTGGTCGAGGCATTTATGTAAGTACGGGCAATGCGACGAGCGGGCTTGTCATCACCAACAACGTTATCTCTGCAATTGGCGGCGATGGTTGGACATCATTCTCCGGTTCATCGCCTGTGGGAATCTACTTTGACGGAACTACGGGAGGACTAATCGTGTACTACAACTCAGTATGCCTTAGTGGAGACCTCACAAAGAACTCTGCGACTGTAACAGCAGCCGTTCTATTCAACACAGCAACAGTCACAAGCGTGGATCTTCGGAACAACATCTTCCGGAATTCGATGAATAATACCGCGAACTCCGGGGCAAAGAATTATTCGATTTACTCGACTGCAGCCCCGTCGACGTTCACAAACATCGACTATAACGACTACTACGTGAGCGGTACACAAGGCGTGCTTGGGTACATCGGCGGCGCGGATAAGACAACGTTAGGCGCGTGGCAAACGGCGACCGCCAAAGACGCCTCGTCTGTTTCCGGCGATCCCGGCTTCACATCGATAACTGATCTGCACATCGATGTCGCCAACGCGAACAGCTGGAACGTGAACGGCCGCGGCGTCGCGATTGCATCTGTAACCACCGACTACGATGGCAACTCACGAAGCGTCACAGCAGGCACTCCAACCGATATCGGCGCGGATGAATTCACGCCATCGGCAACACCACCGGATGCAACTTCTTCCGGCGCACCAGCCACAGGTACAACGACTACATATACCTCCGGCGGCAGAATCGTGGCGGAGATTACATGGCAGACAGGGCTTGCAGCTCCGGCAGAGGTTCCCAGTGCAGTTACGGTCAAGTACTTCCCCGGTGTACCGCCACCAGGCGCTGTGAACGCCAATATCAATAGCTATTGGGATATCACGGCAACGGGCGGTTCCGGCTATAGCTGTGACGTTGTTCTTCACTACACGCCCGCCGAGTTGAACAACATTTCGGAATTGAGTCTCTACATGGGAAAGACCGATGCCGCGAACGCGTGGCGGCTCGTGGAACCGAGCATCCCTAACGAAGTCGCCAACACGGTGACAGGATTAGACGTTACGAGTTTCTCGAAGTTCACACTCACTGACGTCAACAATGCTCTCCCTGTCCAGATTACATCGTTCACTGCGCTGGAAATCCCCAATCGTGGTGTGAAGCTTGAGTGGAGAACTATCAGCGAGGTCAACAACTACGGATTCTTTGTGCAGCGGAAAGCAGAGAGCGCAGGGTCGTGGAGCGAGGTACCGAACAGCTTCGTGGCCGGACATGGCACGACGAACGAGCCGCAGCAGTATGAATTCATGGATCACACGGTGAGCGTTGGCTCGTGGCTCTACCGGCTGCGTCAGGTCGATCTGGATAGCACATCGCACTTCACTGAGCCAATCCGGGTCGGCGTCGTGACGTCGGTGCGCGAAGTTGCGCCGATGCAGTTTGCCCTGAAACAGAATTACCCGAATCCGTTTAATCCCGAGACGACGATCAAATTCTCGGTTGAGAACACCGAGCGAGCGACGATCGAGATCTACAACATACTTGGACAGAAGGTCGCAACATTGTTCGACGATGTCGCGGAAGCCGGGTTCTACTACAAAGTGAAGTTCAATGCAAACAGTCTCGCGAGCGGTGTGTATCTGTATCGACTGCAGAGCGGAAAGAAGAACGACCTAAAGAAGCTACTGCTTCTTAAGTAGTCCCCGATGTTTTCTATCGGGACTTCTTAAGTAATCCCGATTCTCTTTATCGGGACTATTGCTGCGAAGTAATCCCGATGCACACTGCTGATGCTCAAGAGAGCGTCGGTCAGCATGAACTCACAAACCCTCGCTGGAAAACGGCGAGGGTTTGTTTTGTGTGAAGCCGCAGTCTCTACCTTCAAATCCTTGACTTCGTTGACGATATCATGTAGTATTCATCAGCACACTTGCAGCGCGAGCCTACTCTGAGGAAATGGTGTGCTGAACAAACCGCTCATTGAATCTCACAATTACTTCGCTGATGCGCCTGGTGTTTCTTGTCCAAGTTCGCACCGACGTGAAATTGCTGCCGCTATGATCCGAAGTTTCGTACTGACGCTTCTCCTGGGATGCCTCGATATTCTCCATGCTCAGTTTCATGAGCACTCCGTCGAGTTCCTCAATTCTGATAATGGACTCTCCCAAAATTCCGTTCACTCAATCTATCAAGACAGCATCGGTTTCATGTGGTTCGGCACAGCCGACGGATTGAATAGATTCGACGGCTACACCATTGAGTCCTATTCGCGCGACGCGACGAAGGGGAACCCGACTACGACCGATAGAGCCGGCGCAATTGCCGAATGGAATGGCCGCCTTTGGGTTGGATGGGATATGGGTGGGCTTTCCTGGTTTGACCGGACGACGGAGCGCGTGGAACTGTTGGAAACCAAGTTGGGAATGCAGTCCATTGAATCGCTTCATCCGGATGGACAGAAGAGAATGTGGGTAGGCACGACGCGTGGATTGTATGCTGTGACTCAAGAAGGAGATCGCTTCGCATGTGAGATGGCTTCGGGAGTGATTGGCGATGAGCTTCTAAGCGAGTATATTCCGTCGATCGCTCGCGATAGTCATGGGGCATTGTATTTCGCGACGTACCACGGTGTCGTGAAATGGGACGCGCGGGATTGCACTCACAGCCGCGTATCGACTTCTTCGGATGCGCGACACAAGATTTCAAGCGACAGCGTTCGCGCCGTATTCTGCAGCCGCGATGGAACGGTGTGGTTTGGTTCGCGCCGTGGGCTTGATGCTCTGCTTGCTCGCTCCGATTCTGTTGTGAAGGGAGTAGTGAAGAACATCGATGTTGCTACTCTTTACGAAGACGAACACGGTACGTTGTGGATTGGGACAGAGAAAGACGGACTGTTCGCATTCGACAGGAACTCGAAGGAGGCAGTGCGCATTCCGCTCAGTACCGGAAGCTCGAACGCTATTGTCCGATACGGAATTCTTTCGATTCTGCGCGACCGGTTTGGTTCTCTTTGGGTCGGAACACGATCGGCCGGCGCAGCAAAAATTGATAGGGACAAAATCGAGTTTCGGTTCTATCAAACAACGCATCGAGACGCTCCGAACATTCGACGACGCGCTGTGTGGTCGTTTGCCCTGTCATCGCTGACTGATGGCAAGACGGTGTTCGTGGGAACGGGAGCTTCATTGACCGAGGTTGAACTCGCCTCGGGAAACATTTTGGAGAATTGGCGCAGCGCCCATGCAGTGCGGGCGGTTGTTGAAGACAATTCGGAGCCGGGTGTTCTCTGGTTGGGTACACTCGGCGGCGGACTCGTGAAGCTCGTTCACTCACCTTTAGGGATGATCGAAGACGAGCGATATCTCACAAATCCGTTGCAGGACAAAGAGAGCTGCATCTACGCGCTTCATCAAGATCCGCGCGGCACGCTCTGGATGGGAACGAACGGCGCCGGATTGCTTTCGTTTGATCCCTCAAGCCGGTCTGCGAAGCAATACCCAATGACCGTCCGCGACAAACCCGTGTCGTGGATACTCTCGATCTGCGAAGGACGACAGGGTGAATACTGGCTCGGAACGTGGAGGCAAGGATTGATCAGGTTTGATGTGAAGACGAACGAGTGGAAGAGTGTGCGGCTTGAGGAGTCAAGCCATCAACTGCCCGATGATCTCACGATTCTTTCCATCTGCCGCGATGAACGAAACGAGAACCTTCTCTGGCTCGGAACAAATGGTAACGGACTTGTGCAATATGATTGCGCGGCAGGTCGCGCTAAACGGTACAATGAAGCAGACGGTCTGGCAAACAATGCGGTTTTCGGCGTAGTGCAGGATGGCGACGGCATGCTGTGGTTGACGACGAATCATGGACTCTCCCGTTTTTCTCCCACAACAAACGCGTTCACGAACTTTCACTTTGAAGATGGGTTGCAGGGCAACGGGTTCAATCTGGGGGCTATGCAAAAAGGAAGTGGTGGTGCAGTGCTCGTTGGCGGCAACAATGGCTTCAACTGCTTCTTTCCAAACAAGAAGATGAACACCACCGAACCGCGCACGATACTTACTTCAGTTCATTCATTCAATACGATGGTGTACGGAATGCAGTGGCGATCCGATGGCCCGAGTCTCTCGCTCTCGCACGATCAACGATATCTCAGCTTCAGTTTTGTGGGCTTGCATTACAAGAACACCGGGAAGAACCGGTACGCATACAAGATGGAGGGATTTGATACGGGTTGGATTGCAACCACGAACAGGCGCGCTGAGTACAGCGTCCTGCCGTTTGGGGAGTACGTGTTCAAGGTGAAGGCCGCAAACGCCGACGGAATCTGGAACCGTGAGCCGTTCAGGGTTGCAGTTGATGTGCAACCTCCTTTCTGGATGACAACCTGGTTCTGGGGAATTTGCACGGCTGCGGGCGTCTGCATCGCGTTGGGCATTCAACGGTACAGAATACTATCTGCTTTGCGCATCGAACGCGCTGCGCATGCAGAACAGGAGCGTTTGCGAAATAGAATGGCTGCTGATTACCATGATGAGCTTGGGGCAAGAGCTGCGAAGATCTCCCTGGCGGCAGACCTGATTGGCGCAGAGACAGCTCCCACGGATGGCCGGATTTCGCGGCAACTACTGCAGCTCGCTACGCATGCAACGCAGCTTGTCAATAGCGTACGCGAAATGAGTTGGCAGTTCGATCCCGACCGCGATTCACTGATGGACCTGGCGATTTACCTGAAGGACTTCAGCGATGAGCTGTTCAATGCCACATGCATCGCATTTCAGTTGGAAGGACTCTCGGCGGACTTCGAACGAATTCGGCTGAGCATGGATTGGCGACAGGAACTCTCCAGAATCTTCAAAGAAGGGATGACAAACATTCTGAAGCACTCCAAGAAGTCATGCAATGTTACATTGAGCTTTCAGGTTGTTTCGGGCAGACTTTGCGTCGAATTGATGGATGACGGATGCGGTTTCAAGATCGATGTCGTGCAACGCGGGCACGGAATGACCAACATGACTGATCGTGCAATGAAACTCGGCGGCCATCTCGAGATAGCTTCTGTTCCGGGACGCGGAACGAAAATTCGATTTGAAGGAAAACTCCCCTGATGGGGAGTTTACAAAGAGGAGAGCAGGCGATACCTTACACGCACTGACGATGACATCGTGAAAGAGCATGAAAAAGGAGTCGATCTCGGTTTCAATTATTGATGACGATGCCGACGTATGCGAAAAACTCTCGAAGCTCATCAATGCTGCGACTGGCTTATCGTGTCTATCGACGCATGCCAACTGCGAGACGGCGCTTCAGCATCTTGGCAGAGACAAGCCCGATGTTGTATTGATGGATATCGGGTTGCCGGGCATGTCGGGTGTTGAGGGAACGACAATCGTCAAGGATCGGTGGCCGGAAATCGAAGTGGTGATGCTGACGGCGCACACCGAAGACGATTTGGTTTTCGAATCGCTGCGCAGTGGAGCCTCGGGGTACTTGCTGAAAGGAGCGCCCTCTTCAGAGTTACTCGATGCGCTGCGTGAAGTGTGCGACGGCGGCGCGCCAATGAACATGCGCATTGCTCGAAAAGTTGCCGAATCGTTTCGCGTGAAATCCACTCCCGATCCATTGACCCGGCGCGAACAACAAGTGCTTAACCGGCTTCGTGAAGGTCAGAGCTACCAGGCAATCGCCAACGAGTTGTTTGTTGCAAGATCAACCGTGAAATTCCACATCAAGAACATCTACCGCAAGCTTCACATCGCGAACAAATATGAAGCGATGAAGTTGTAGCTCACGCTTGCCCGCCACATCAACTCAAAACAATCAACAACGTCTTGCAAAAACTCCCCTGATGGGGAGTTACGTTTCACGTCGGGACAACCTACATTTCTTCAACAGTTCTTTGCAGCAGTAACCAGCTGATGCTCGACCGCCGCACCACGTATCCGGGGCGACACGGCTTCGCACTATGATGAATCCTCCAGCGAGAGATTCCAGGTAGCCAACCCTTTTCTTCGTGTCCACGAGAATTCTTCTCAACTACATCAGAAGGAAAACAGCAATGGAAAAGAATAACTGTATATCGTTTGCGAGTCACGTTGAATTCAGACGCGCCTTATCGACGAGCTTGCTTTGCATTTTCATGTTTGCACTAACTTCGCTCGGTGCAGCTCAGAGTGTTGATACGGTTTGGTTTGAAGGATGGGAAGGAAACTGGATCAATGATTGGTATTGCGAGGGCGGAACATGGGAAGCGGGAGTTCCGACAAGCGGCCCAGGGTCTGCCCACACGGGGCAAAAATGTGCAGCAACGGTCTTGGCAGGGAACTACTCAGAACCTGTCGAGTGCCGACTCATAAGATTTACCTCCTTTGTGGTCCCGCCCGCTTCAAAGAAACCGCGTCTCCGATTTTGGCATTGGTACAGGTTCGCGGACGCCGACTCAGGATCTGTTCAAATAAAAGTGGGGACGGGCCAGTGGCAGACTATCGGCGGATCATACATTCTATCATCGAGCAATGTTTGGACTTGCCGTTTTATTGACCTTTCGGCGTATGCGGGTGCGACTGTGCAATTGGCACTGCGGTTCAGAGCTATTCCGACTGGTCCATGGGGAAGCGCCGATGTTGGATGGTATGTAGATGACATGGCCTTAGTGACTGGTCCAATTGTGCTTGTCAGTACGGAGGGGTGGGAATCGGGAATAGGTGATTGGGATGTTGAGGACGGGACCTGGGAAGTTGGCACTCCGACGAGTGGAGTCGGTCCAGGGAGCGCACACACGGGTTCGAAGTGTGCTGCAACCGTCTTGAATGGAAACTATGCTGAACCCGTCGGCACCAAACTGGTCTCTCCAGCATTCGTCGTTCCAGCGGCAAGTACCAATCCCCGCTTGCGGTTTTGGCAGTGGTACCGCTTCGGCGATGCTGACTCAGGATTCGTACAGATACAGATTGGATCTGGGTCTTGGCAGGCAATTGGCGGTCCGTATTTCGGCACGGGGGGTAATGTTTGGAGTTATCCACTGATTGATCTTTCACCCTTTGTAGGGATGACTGCTCGGCTTGCATTTCGTTTCAAGTCCGTACCCACAGGGCCATGGGGAAGCGCTGACGTTGGCTGGTATATCGATGATATCAAACTCGAGAATATCGAACCCGCGCAGCCGATCCTCGTTTCGCCGCCCAACTACTCAAACACTGACTCTGTTGCTGTGAGATTCATGTGGAACCATGCGGCAAGAGCCACGGCATATAGGGTCCAGCTTTCAAAAGCATTTGACTTCACAACAACAGTTCGCGATACGACCAATCTGCCGGACACATCGGTTGTCATTGGAAATCTTCGGGCCGCCACAACGTATTTCTGGCGCGTGCGAGCAATCAATAGCGAGGTTTCTGGTGAATGGTCAGCTGTGTGGCGATTTCGAACTGACACCACACTGCTGACGATTGGTTCGGGAGTGCAGGTGCCTTCGAAATATTTTCTGCAGCAAAACTATCCCAACCCCTTCAACCCGGAAACAAAAATCAAATATCAAATTCCAAACTCCAACCATGTCACGCTTAAAGTCTTCGACTTACTCGGTCGCGAAGTTGCAACTCTGGTTGATGAGCTGAAGCCTGCGGGGACATTCGAGACAGCATTCGACGCCAGCAAGCTCTCGAGCGGTATCTACACATATCGACTACAAGCGGGAGAGTTTGTTGCCACAAGAAAATTCTTACTAGTACGTTGACCTTCAATCATCACAGTATTCGTTCCGAGGTAGATATGAAACGCAAATTCGTAAGTATTGTAGCGGTATTGATTCTTGTGTTGATCAGTGGATGCAAGAAAGATGAAGGGCCCGCTGCGTCTAAGACAGGGCTCGAGGGGACATGGACCATTGAGAGTATCAATGGCGGCGCTCCGCCTTCTGGATACGTTTCCATCCTTGTGTTTACGGCAACACAGGTAACTATCACAACAGATCTGGATTGCAGGGAAGTGGATAACTATACAGTTTCAGGCGACACATTAACGGTGACTGTTGCACAGGTGTCCGGTACGCAGTGCGGCAACCAGGTCGGGCAGCAATTCTCGGCACGATTTGCGTTGGCGGGCGATCGCCTGACATTGATGGGTGGCTCGACACGCGTCTACAAGCGCGCATAGTAAGCAAGATCACCCGCTCTCGGGAATGCCAAGGCTCCGTATCCTCTCGTGACTCGGGGCCATGGCCGACCGATGAAGGGCCATACGAATCAATAGACTATTTTCAAATCACCAACTCGTTCACATCGGAGGTGAAGATGAAACGTACTATCGAACCTAATCACAAACTGGAGCCTGGTCTTTCTCTTGCCATTGTTTTCGTCGTGTCTCTGTTTTCCTGTGCGGCTCTTTTCGCGCAACAAGGAAAAGAGATCACGTACATTATGCTCAAGACAGGCTCCACTCTCGTCGGTTGGATTGAGTCGCAAACTGCCGACTCTCTTTTTCTTAATACGAAGCATGGCGCCTACAGACTCGCGAAATCCGATTGCGAATCCATTGAAACGGAAGGCGCGACGCGCGGGACTCGAATCGTTTCCACTCCAACGGAAACGGAGAAGCGAAATGCGCCGCCGCATCCGCAACAGGTGGACTCGAAACCGATCCAACCAACCTCAACCTTAGTATATCGATTCTCGCTCAAGGACAAACGCGTTATTACCGGACGTGTTGCGAGTGAGACAGATGACGACATTCGAATCCTCGCCGAGAGTGGAGCGACGTACCAATACCCAAAGTCGTTCATCATTTCGCAGGACCTCCTCGGTGAATTTCGTTCCGAGTCTGCTGCAATTCGCCCAACGTCAACGTCCGAATCCGCAAAGGAAGCGCGAAAGTCCATGGCGACTGATAGTCTCGCGACACTTCATTTGAAGGACAATACAATGCTGATTGGAACAATACTCTCGTGGGAATCGGATAGTGCACGCGTTAAGACAGCGTACGGCGCGGTGGTGGTTCCGCGTAGCAGCATCTTGAGAATTGAAATGAATCAATCACTGCCGCATGCGCCATCGCCAAGTGTGAAAGCAGTGAGTGTGGCTGATTGGCTCAACCGGCGCGCTATCGTGCATCTAAAAGGAGGCGGCATTGCGTATGGCACACTCACTCGCACTCTCCCCGGCGATAGGTTTGCTCTTCTGACTGTGAAGTTTGGTACGGTCGTGTACGATATTGCCGATGTCGAGTCAATTGCGAGCGAGGGTACCGAACCCACGGGTACCGTCAGCCGTGCTCAGGCTTACTCTGTGAGAGGTTCAGACTACGATTACAATCCTTCGAGGGGATATGGTGTTCGCAGAACTTCCGTGCTGCTCTTTGGTGGCGCCTCGATTCCGATGGGAGACCTCGCCGAGACATCAGGCCAAAAAGCCGGCTATGCCCAGACAGGTTTCGATGCCGGGATTCAATGGTACGGAGGCAGTGAGAATGTTCAGTTTACGATAGCCGGCGTTTTTGCCAGCAACAGTACGGACATGAGCACAGTCTTTTCGCCATCCAGTTCATACTCAGCGAACGTTGAATCGGGTTCGTGGATGACGATATGGACGCTCGGAGGAGGAAGATTCGCAGCCGATGTCGCGCCGTCGTTTCAGATTCACGGTGATGTATTGTTTGGCGCGCTCATCGGCATGTCGCCGGAGATCAAAGCTACCCTCTCGGCATACAATTACTACACGGGACGAACTGAGACAGTCACCGCTACGCAGGAATCTCAGACTGCGGTCGGCTTCGCGTACGGAGTAGGGTTTGGGTTTTCCATTTCACAGTTTGACGTTACGATCAGATATCTTGGCGGCTCGCCCGAGTACGAAATCGAAGCGAAAGGTTCATCAGGTACCACGAGTAGCTCAAAGTTTCAGCAACCAACCGGCCTACTGTTCTTGACAGCAGGGGTGAATCTGTGAGCAAAGGCAGGTGAACCATCTGTCACGTAACGAATCCATCGTCGAACTCGGAGGTGGACGACTGCTTGCCGAGGGAGAAACCGGATCAGTGCTACTCTTGTCCGTTGGGATTGTGCATCTGAGCTATTGAACTGCTGTGTCGTCATCTTAACAAACAAAATAAATAGTGAATCTCGGAGGTCCAAGTCATGAAGCTCTCACTGTTCTCGTCAATTGCTATCTGCTTGTGGATGGCTATCGGTTGCGGCACGATCATTCACGGCACAATGCAAGACATCACCATTAACAGCACTCCTGCTAACGCAGCGCTTTGGGTAGATGGCGTTGAGATGGGGAAGACGCCAGCGACCGTCAACCTGAGAAGAAAGGATGAACATCAGATTCGTGTGGTCAAGGAGGGGTACAGGGACCTTGAAGTAAAAGTAGAATCGAATACCAACGGCGCTCTCTTCGGCAACATCCTCTTCGGCGGACTTATCGGATGCATAGTTGACCTCTCCAACGGAGCCGCGTACTCTCTGAGTCCCGATGAGATCACCATCAACCTGGCACAAGCAGATAGCATTTCAGGGACGACGATTCGCGTCGCGCCCGATGATCTCCAACGCATTCATCGCGTGCGATTCACAGACGAGACGGGTGAAACCGCGTTTCTGTTGACTGTGAATTGGGAAGAAGAGTAATGCCGGATTGGCGCGTATTGTACCTGATAACTACTCAACGCTGATCATTCACAACTTACCATGAGGTATCTCTATGAAGAAGACTACAATCTTGTTTGTTGCTCTCGTAATCGCGGTTCCCCTCTTCGGGCAGACCAATCGCGATAGAGCCATTGATCGTGGAAGGATCCATGTGGCGGGATCACAGATGATTGAGTGTCAACACCTTGTTTTGAGTGGAGATACGGTTGAATACTATGCAAAGGAATCATCAAGCCGGTACGCGCTGGGATTAAAGTCAGTGAACCTCATCGAAGAATATCGCGGCAACAACGGAAGCACAGGATCCTTGGTTGGCGCACTTCTCGGTGCAGGGATCGGAGTCGCAGTTGCGCTGGGCACAAAGGAAACGAAGACCACGGGGATCTTTGAGGAGACCACGATTCAAACCTGGCCAATCTATGTTGGAACGCTTCTCGGCGGAGTGATTGGCTATGCAATTGGCAACAGCGCCGAGTCTTGGGAACCGATCTACAGCTCTGAAAAAGGATTAGCGGGACGGTTCGAGATTCGGAGTGACATTGCGTTGAGGTCATTGTGCATTACGTACAGGCTGAACCTCTGAACCACCGGCAAACTCAAAAGACTCGCGTCGGTTTTCGCTATCGGTGATCAATATGCATAGGGTTCTTCCTTTTCTCGTCATCATTGCTGTAGTCTGGGGTGGATGCTCATCATCCGCCGGGCTGATATTCAAAGATGTTGTCGATGTTCCGAAAGATCGATGTGTCGTCTATGTCTATCGGCCCGATGACGAAAAGGGGACTGAGTTCGATATGAGATGCAACGGCGAAGAGATCTGCGTGCTTGAGAAGGCAACGTACATGCCACTGTATGTGCAACCAGGAAAAGTCGAGATCTCTTCGTTGGTGCGCTTCAAACTCTTCTCAACCGGATTACTCGATCCTGCGCTTGCCGGCCCGTCGGAATGCGTCTTCACGGGGGAAGCAGGGAGGACTTATTTCGTTGAATGCTTGGCGAATCAGTCCGCCGGACAGCGGCTGTCGATATCTGTAGTTCCTGAAAGATACGCGCGCATCCGCATTAGAGAATGCCGCCTCCGAAATATGGATTGACATCGTAAGCAAAGTCTCTCCCTGTGTGTCACGCATGACTGCTCAGCCAAGCGTGAGGTTCACCACAACTTCGGTCCTGCCGATACATATATTGTGACTGCAATCTTTCGGACATCTTCGTCCGACCTTCTCGCACATGCCCGGCTCGGGCTTCTCTTCACATCTCACAAAACAATCAGTTGGGGGTTCCATCATGGGACATCAGCAACTTTTGCTTCTCACTCTCGGCGTCATCATCGTGAGCATTGCGTCGGCAGTAGGTATGACGATGTTTGTTGACAACGCAGTTCAGCTCAACAGGGACGCTGTGTCGAACGATCTCGTGTACTTTGCCACGCGGGCGATGCAGCACTACAGGAAACCTCAGATCTTCGGCGGCGGAGGTCATTCGTTTGCCGCATTGACGATGAGGCATCTGGTAAACAAGGTTGACGCAAGCGGAGTCACGCGCAACATGAACGGTGCGTACCAAATTGTTAGTGTGCCGAGCGGGAACGATCCTTTGGTGATCAAAGGGACGGGCAACGAAGTCGGGAGAGACGGAAGTAGCAAAATCGTGTTGTTCATGAATGTGTGGCCCGACAGTGTGCACATCGATGCGACGCACGCAGGTTCAAACTGATGTCCGATTTTTCCCCCAGCGAACACTTGCATCACTCGCGACATTTTCGTCTCTTTGGTGCAAGGAATGACGTTCACTGATCTTCAGAAAGCATCGTGCGTCCCGGAACAAAACCGCTCAACAGAACGACAAGAATCCTCTTGATTATCGGAGGGACGCTCTCGCTCGCGATCGGGATTGTGGGTGCGTTCCTTCCCGTTCTTCCGACGACGCCGTTTGTGCTTCTTGCCTCGTTGTGTTACGTACGCAGTTCGCAGCGTTTGTATGAACGTCTGATGCGCAGCCGCTTCGCGGGAGATCATGTGCTGAGTATTCTCGACGGGAAAGGCATTCCGCTCTCGACAAAAATTCTTTCGCTGTCAATTTCCGCCGTGATGATTGGGTATGTGAGCATGTTCGTGACGGAAAATTTTCTGGTGAGGATGCTGTTAGGAGTGTTGTACCTCGTTCAACTCATTTTCATGCTGAGCATGAAGACGCTGAGGCGGGAGAGGTGAGGCTGAGGATGAGGATGAGGATGAGGATGAGGATGGGTTCAGGATTCAGGTTTCAAGTTGTTTTTGCTTACAAGTTGGATATACGGCGACGTGAGACGATGTGTGGGAATCACTGACGATGTGAATTCCAATTCGGCCGGTAAGCGTCACTTCGGCTCGTCGATGATTTTTTTCTCGCGATTGATTTCTATATCTTGATTCCGTATTCTATGTCGGAGTTTAGGCGCAACCTCTCCGCAATTCTTCCACGTACACATTGCCAGTTTCATTGAGCGGTCACTCATGGCGACGCCGCCTTCGGACAAATATGCTCGGCTCTACGAATCATTTCAGGCTCTGCCTCTGCGACCTCCTTCGAATGCCGAGTTGCAGCTGTTCATTCGAGTGGCGCTCTCCTTTGCCGAATCGTGCCTCACATTCAAACGAAGTACCTGGAAGCTCTCGCAGCTCCACGATCTCGATCGGACGGATCTCGCGTATGATTGCATCGCCGAACTTTTCCGTCGCGACGACGACGGCAACTTGATCGAGCTGCGTGCGTACTTCAACGGTTTTGAAACTTCACAGCTCGACGAAGACGAATATCTGGCTCTCTTCCGGAGACTGGTGTTCTCGAAAGTCAACCATCAGGTTTTCAGATTGTGGGATGAAAGCGACACCATTCAGTCACGAGTGCTGCGCAACGTCAAGAATGCAGTCCACTCGTTGAAGCACTTTGTGGAAGTCGAGCGGCTCGGCGAGCTTTTTATCGCTCCTGTCAACAGCGACCCGCTGTTCGAGTGCCCGCGCTATGATCGCTCGGAGCTTGAACGGCTTTGCTTCGAACTCGGATCGCTCACGTCCACGACGCCTGACTTCATGGCCAATCTTTCGCGGGCGCTGCGAACGCAGAAGAGCCGCTGTCGTGCGATTCCTCTCTTCACGATTGCTGCCGTCATCAAAGAGGTGATGGCGAAGCAACTCCCGGAAGTGACATCTGTCGAAGCAGACATCAGTGACCTCGAGGCAGAACATGCAATCAGCATTATCGACGAGGCGTGCGCCTACGCCCAGAAGAAATTCGCAAGCACGTACGTCAGAACCAGCAAAATGTCGGACGCGATGCTCGATAACTACATCGGGGCGGTGCGGGATCATCTGGTCAGGAAGTACGTCGAGAGCGATGGGCATGGCCTGTCTCAATTCGAGATTCTCTCGCGGCGCATGCCCGGCATGACGGAAGAGGAATACCGGGAGGATCATCGGGCAAAGATGGAATACATCTCCCATATCATCTATAAACGACTCGGGAAGGTATTGAAGCAGAAGAAAGGTTGAAATTTTTTCCGCGTAGACAAGAAATGGGACAAGTATAGTTATATGAACCACATCGATGAACATACTCTCGAGTTGTACGTTCTTGAATCATCGAAAATTGCTGCGCAAAGGCAGGAAATCGAGGACCATCTTCACCTGTGTGTCGGCTGCCGGGAACTCGTCGCTCAAATGTCTGCGGTCTATCGGGACCTGGAAAACAGTCTGCGCCAGGAGCCTGAATCGCAGGAGATTCATGAACGGGCATTGGTGAGTGTGCAGCGGCGCGTGACACGGCGGCGTGAGCCTGACCTGACCGCCGTTTCCCTGAGACCTACATCCCGCCTTCAGCAGTTCCGGTACTATGCGCGTCGCCATCCGATGGTCACGGGCGGCGGCACGTTTGCGGTTCTTGCCGGCATCGGTATGCTGATCAACACCAGTCTTACCGTCTTGAGGCAAGAGGGCAATTCATCTCACGTTTCGCCCGATACATCAGAGCATCGCGTTGGATTCTCCAACCTCGACCAGGGTCGCCTTGATTCAGCGAAGGAAGGCATTGGCGCTGATGCGTTGAATCCATCGCAGGCATTCTGGAACACGACGCAGAATCGGATTGAGATTCGCAATCACACAGACCAGGCTCTTTGGTCGTTCGCTTCGCCTGATCTTCACCACGTAAACGAAGTCGCACGGAAGTATAACAACTCGCTCATCGAAATTGCGGATATTGACCGCGACGGGACAAATGAAGTCGTGACCGCGCTCCATCTCGATAAAGAGCAGGGGTGGCGGAGTATGTTGCGCGTTTTTGACGCGAACAAGAATCTCGTGTTCGAAAAACATTTCGCGATGGAATACGCCGGCGGCGAACACCCGAAAACGCAAATCAGTTCATTGACGACTGTGCCCTCAGCGAGCGGTCAGAGTGACATCATCGTGCAGTTGACATTTGGAAGCACTCCCTGCGCTATCGTGCGACTCGATGCGCGGGGACGCGAGCTGGGAAGGTATTGGCACTCAGGCAACCTGACGAGCATGCGAACGACTGACCTTGATGCGGACGGGAATGCTGAGTTACTTCTCGTCGGAGCGTACGATCCGGGAGATACGATACGTCGTGAATATCCCGTTGTTGTTGTGTTGGATCCGAAGAAGATCACCGGCGAGAAAAGATCTCTCGCAACGCCGGAGTTCACTCTCGCGAACTCAAACGCCGAATTATACTATGTTCAGCTTCCGCAATCGGATATTGATGAAGTGGTGATGAACCGACAGGTCGGGCAATGCATTGTGAGAGTTGATAACGATGGCGTTATCGTTCGCACGCAATCACATCGGACGGGCAACATCGACCAGCCGTCGTTCGAGTACACGTTCACGCGGGATTTACGCGTTGTTGATGTGAAGACGGACGATAACACGCTTCAGTTGCATGATGCGTTGGTTCGGGATGGAAAACTTAAAAGCTCCATGAACAGCGCTTACTTCAGTAATCTCAACAGCGGCGTGCGCTACTGGGATGGGAAGGAGTGGAGGAAAGACGCAGCGCGCGTCGGCTCTGAGAAGTACCAATAGCCACGAAGCGACTCTGAGGTCAAGGCTGAGGTTGAGGTTAGGTCGGATGTTTGATTCAGGGTTCAGAGTTCATTTTGAAACGTGGCGTCATTCCCTCGGTTGTCCTTTCTCGGTCATCTGTCTCCAATCTCCAATCTCCAATCCAATTCACACTCAACCTGACCGGGCGACGACCTGCCTGCCGTTGGCCTAATACAGATTCTTAACACGCAAAGTCCTCTGAGGAAATAGTGTCAAGCAGAATTCAGATACAAGGTTCGCCTGTGTACCTTCACGGCGCCAACTATCCGTGGACGATCAACAACGGAAAGGACAACTACGGCCTCGACTTCGGCGCGAACACATTCGGCACGCATAGCGGAGTGACGACAAACCGCGCGCAGGTTGAAGCGGACTTCACTTTGATGGAAGATCTCGGATTCAACACACTCCGATGGTTTGTGTTCACCGATGGGAGAGGCGGAATTCGATACGACGACAATGGCGTGCCTGTTTCAGTGAGCGAGAAGTTCTTCGACGACTTCGAGTGTGCGCTCGCGATTGCGAGTAGAAACAAGATCAGAATCATTTTTGTGCTAACGGATTTTCTGTGGCTGCGCGGCAGCCGTGCAGAAATGATGATGTCCGCTGAAGGCCGCCAGGCTCTTCTCGAAAACATCTTCGCGCCTTTGTTCGAGCGTTATTCGGGCAACGACGTTGTGCTCGCGTGGGATGTGATGAACGAGCCGGATTGGATCATCAACGAGATGTCGGCTGGCGCAAATGAGAAAACGATGCCGTTGGAAGAATTCAAATCGTTTGTCAAGTCTGTTGCCGATGCGGTTCACGCGTCATCGCGGCAGTTGGTTACTGTTGGCAATGCGCGCCTCGCATCCGTGAACGTGTGGGATGACGATGAACTGCATCTCGATTTTCTGCAAGTTCACTCCTACAATGACATGCTGAGAAATCCGTGGGATGAGATTCTGTTCGGTCGCAACTTCACCGATCTCGCGCTGAAGCGGCCCCTCGTGATCGGGGAGTTCTCGACGAGCGCACACCTTGCGTTCGAGAGCAAGAGCAGCGTTGAGATTTCGCTTCATGAGTATTTGGATTTTTGTCGCGACTCGGGCTATGCCGGGGCATTGTACTGGAGCTTCAATGCAGTCGACAAATGCGGCCGCGAATCGGTTGACCAACTCCTCCGCTGGAAAGAGAGAATCACGCTTACGTAGGTTCAATACGTTTCCAAATCTGTTGTTTTTGCATTGTTCTAAGCAATACAGCGTAAGAAATCGGATGCGAGGGGAGAAGCCCCGTCGCTAGATAACCCAACTCCTTGCATATCAAGGATTGTCTCTCTACCTTTGACCATGAAACTTCACATGGTCTAGTTCGGCTGCACCATTCCTGCGCTGAGAACGCTTTCAGACCACGATGAATCTGCAACAGAGATTCTGGTTCAGGGAAGGATAGTTCTCGATGAAACTCACGATCTACAAGAAAATGTGGCTGGGCTTCGGCATCATCATTCTGCTGATGCTCGCTGCGAACGTGTACATGATTTCCGCGCTGCGCGGAGTCATGAGCGGAACGAAAGACACTTTCACGTACGACATGCGCGCCGCCGACCTCGCCAAGCAAATGAAGGCAATTCTGTACGATGAAGAACCATACGCGCAGAAGGCGGCGTTCTTCCAGGACAAGGATTACTTTAAGGTCTTCGAAGAGCAGAGCAAGGTGTTCACGCAGTTTGCCGATTCGATTCGATCGCTCGGCGTGTCGGATAACAAAGTCGCCATCGTTCATCGCGTGCAGGAATCGCACGCCTGGTTTACTGAAGCGGTGCGGCGCGCAACATTCGGATCAGGGCGACGCGGCGATCATGCAGACGAGAACGAGCGCTCGGACACACTCGATGTGCTGCATGCGCAGCTCGATCAGTTCATCAAGCTGAATCAGCAGGCTGTCCAGATTGCTATCGGCGAGATCAACGATGGGATGGTCCATTCGACAAATGTGGCGTACTTCCTGACGGTCGGCGCGTTCATCGCGGCGATCATTGCGGCGGTGTTCATCACGCTTACAATCACCAAGCCCATCGGCGTTCTGATTCGCGGCACGGAAGAGATTGCGAAAGGGAAGTTTGCTCCAATTGCCGTGACGACTCAGGATGAGATGTCGCTGTTGGCGCAAGCCATCAACGATATGAGCGCCAAGCTTGAGTCGATCGATAAGCTGAAAACGGAGATGATGCATCATATTTCGCACGAGCTTCGCACTCCGCTTCAAGCAATGACCTCGGCCCTCAACCTCATGACCGACCAACGTTACGGCACTCTCAACAACGAACAACTCAGACTCACTTCATTCATCAGAGAAGGCATCAACAAGATCACTGCGTTCAGTCATCAGTTCCTCGACATTTCCAAGATCGAATCGGGAGCGATGAAGTACAAC
>JACRFA010000040.1 GCA_016218065.1 Ignavibacteriota bacterium
GCGATGGCCCTGCTATATGTGAGGGGATAGGGGATAAAATAGCGACTTTAGACAAATTGCCCAACATGTGGATTTTATTGATAAATCCCGGATTTTCAGTCTCGACAAAGTGGGTGTATGAGGAGTTTGATAGAATAGACGACGCATTTTATAGGGAGAAACAAGTACAGGGTTGGAGCAGGAAGAAGAAGGAAGCGTTGATACACGGCGCACCTGAATTGCTCCCAGAGTTGGCGAAGAACTATACGCAGTTTCCGCGGACGTTGCCTTCGACAAGCTCAGGCAACGCTTCGGATAAAGAAAACGGTTGAGATTGCCAAGACGCTGATTTCGACAGGCTCAATCAGCGGCTTTTTGTTGCAAGGGGGCTGAGCTTGCTATGACGCTGATTTCGACAGGCTCACTCAGCGGCTTTTTGTTGCAAGGTGGCTGAGCTTGCTTTGACGCTGATTTCGACAGGCTCAATCAGCGGCTTTTGTTGCATGGGGGTTGAGCCTGTCGAAGCCCGACAACCAATGAAGCGCGGAGATCAGAGATCAGATGTCATTTCCGTTCTCAGAGAGGATGACGTGAGCGAGGGTGATACGAGCGGGCGACTGCCTTTGCGCCGAGGTAGAATGCTCTGCTTCGCGGCTCTGTAGTCAGTGGGGACGAGGAACACCCGTGTTAGCCCCACAAGAAATGCTTGATGATGAACACCACATTTTGAATTGCTGAACGACCCTCTGATCTTCAACCTTCCTTCCATCATACATTCCTTTCGCAGGTAAACGCTCAGGGCTTCAGGCCATTGCTTGTCTCTCTCCATTTGGATAATTTTGTCAGAAGAATTTTCCTCAAGCATCATCAAGCTGCGATAATGGACCTCGAACAACTCAAGTACCCGATCGGTAGGTACAAAGCTCCGGAGAGTATCACCGATGCAATGATCTCGCAATGGATTTCCGAGATCGAACAACTGCCCGCTTCTCTGAGTGAAGTCGTCAAAGGACTTACTGACTCGCAGCTTGCGACGCCCTATCGCGATGGCGGATGGACTGTGCGACAAACAGTGCATCACATTGCCGACAGCCACATCAACGCATACTGCCGCTTCAAGTTGGCGCTCACTGAAGATCGTCCGACAATCAAGCCGTACATCGAAAGCCGCTGGGCCGAGCTTGAGGATGGACGCAACGCGCTGGTCGAGAGTTCACTGATGCTCGTTGAAGCAGTGCACAAGCGATGGCTGATCTTGCTGCGCGCATTGCAGCCTGCCGACTTCAAGCGGACGTACATCCATCCGGAGTACGGAAAGGAATTTCTGCTCCAGTATCTCGCGGGCTTGTACGCATGGCACGGGAAACATCACGTCGCTCAAATCCGGTCGCTGCGTGAACGGATGAAGTGGTAACGGAAGATGAGCCAACAGAGAGTTCGGATTTCACAACGGCGTCTCGAGACATTCATCACGGAGTTTCTTTCCGGCATCTCGAACGCCGATACACGAGGAACATACGACAGAAGTCTGCGCGAGTTTGTCCGATGGATCGCGAAGAGAGATGATGTTCGATTCGCCGAGAGCGACGTTCGACGCTACAAGCGCTACCTGCTGAAGTCGCGCAAACTGTCGGGCGTGTCTGTCTCGACGTACCTTACTGCTTTGCGACGGCTGTGTGATTATTTAGTGAGACGAAAAGTCTTGCGAGTAAATCCGGCTGAAGCTGTGGAAGGAGTGAGCAGACCGCGCAAGCACGTGAGAGCCTCACTCTCTGATGCGGATGTTAAACGTTTGCTGAATGTGATTGACTCACGCGGGGAGATCGGCTCACGCGATCGTGCGATCGTTCAACTGATGCTTGACTGCGGATTGTCGGAGGCAGAAGTAATCAACGCGAATGTCGAGGACTTTACGGCTGTTGGCGATGGGGGAAAACTGAACGTACGAAGCAAGGGGCGAATGAGGAAGGATCGATCAGTCAAGCTGCCGCAATCAAGCGTCGCAATGCTTCGAAACTATCGGCGGGTTAGCCGCGAGGTGAATGGCGATCCGAAGTCCGAAGATCCGCTCTTTCTCAGTGCCGGCAATCGGACACGCGGCGAACGGATGTCAACACGCGGCTTGAGAGGCGTTATCAATCAATATTTGTTGACAGCAGGGTTGAAGAGAAATGGGGCCGTGACACCTCATTCATTGAGACACACCGCGGCGTGCCGGATGGCAAAGGCCGGAGCAACACCGGAAGAAATTCGCGAGCGCATGCGACTCGGAACAGTCGAGACGGCGAAGTTGTATTGGGGAACATCGATGGCGTTGAAAAGAAGAGGATGATCCACGAAGAACACAAAGGTACACGAAGGGTGTTCTCATCTGATCCAAAAACAAGCGTGAACTTCGTGGGCAAGCAACAAGCGAAAGACCTGAAATCCGAAAAATCCAAAATCAGAAATGTCCTATCCCTTTCATGAAATAGAACCCAAGTGGCAAACCTACTGGGATGATCACAAGACGTTCCGCACTGAAGATGGCGGCAACAAGCCGAAGGCGTACATCCTCGACATGTACCCGTACCCGTCAGGCGCAGGGTTGCACGTCGGTCACCCCGAGGGCTACACCGCCACAGATATTCTTTGCCGCTACAAACGGATGAAGGGGTTCAACGTACTGCACCCGATTGGCTGGGATGCATTCGGGCTGCCGGCCGAGCGGTACGCGATGCAAACGAATATTCATCCGCGCATCACGACGGTGCAGAACATCAACAACTTCCGCCGCCAGATCAAGATGCTCGGCTTGAGCTATGATTGGGATCGCGAGGTCGATACAACGGACCCGGACTATTACAAATGGACGCAGTGGATTTTTCTGAAGATCTACAATTCGTGGTTCGACTATCGCATCAGGAAGGCGCTGCCGATCACGAAACTCATCGACGAGTTTGAGCAGGAAGGCTGTTCGAAGATCGACTGCTCGCTCTACTGCGGCGACGACGCGTGCTGCTTCACGGCTGATGGCTGGAAGAAAATGACGCGGCTCGAACAGCATAACGTTCTTGCCAACTTCCGTCTCTGCTACATTGCAGAAATTCCGGTGAACTGGTGCGAAGCGCTCGGGACGGTTCTTGCGAATGAAGAAGTCGCCGAGTGGACCGAGAAGGGCTACAGCGTCGAACGCCGCCCGATGAAGCAGTGGATGATGCGCATTACCGCGTATGCCGAGCGGTTGCTCGAAGACGCAAAGGAGTTGGACTGGCCGACATCAACAACCGAAATGCAGACGAATTGGATCGGGCGCTCGGAAGGCGCAGAGATTGAGTTTGCACTGAAGGGGTTTGACGAGAAGGTTCGCGTGTTTACGACGAGACCGGACACGCTTTTCGGCGCAACGTACATGGTGCTTGCCCCCGAGCATCCGCTCGTTGAGACGATCACTACAACAGAACAACGAATCGCCGTTGACGGGTATCGCAATCAGGCGAAGCTGAAGAGTGAGCTTGAACGCGGCATCGATGCTGCAAAGACCGGTGTGCCGACCGGAGGCTTTGCGATCAATCCTGCAACGAAGCATGAGATTCCTATTTGGATTTCTGATTACGTGTTGATGGGATACGGCACAGGCGCGATCATGGCTGTGCCGGGACATGATGAGCGCGACCATGAGTTCGCGAAGAAATTCAATCTGCCGATTGTCGAAGTTGTCGCAGGCGGCGATGTCGAGAAAGAAGCATACATCGACGACGCCAACGGCGTTGCAGTGAACTCGGCGAACGACGAGGTGTCGCTCAACGGACTGAAGTTCGAAGACGCGAAGAAGCGCATGATCGATTGGATCAGCGCAAAGGGAATCGGAAAAGGAAAAGTGCAGTACAAGCTGCGCGACTGGCTCTTCTCGCGACAACGTTACTGGGGCGAGCCGATCCCGATTCTTCATCTCGAAGACGGAACACTCAAAGCGCTCGATGAGAGCGAGCTTCCGCTGCGTCTTCCCGATTTGCAAAAATTCCAGCCGAGCGGTACAACGGAATCGCCGCTGGCGCTCGCAACAGATTGGGTGAACGTCATCGACAAAGAGACCGGACTCACCGCGCGGCGCGAAACCAACACGATGCCGCAGTGGGCAGGCTCATGCTGGTACTACTTGCGCTACCTCGATCCGAAGAACAACGACAGGATCTTCGCGGCAGAAAAGGAACGCTACTGGATGCCGATTGATCTCTACGTCGGTGGCGCAGAGCATGCAGTGTTGCACTTGATGTACGCGCGGTTCTGGCACAAAGTGCTGTACGATCTCGGGTACGTGAGCACGCGCGAACCGTTCATGAAGCTGCGCCATCAGGGAATCATTCTCGGCGAGAATATGAAGAAGATGTCGAAGTCGCTCGGCAACGTTGTGAACCCTGATGACGTGGTGAAGGAGTATGGCGCCGACGCGATGCGTCTGTTCGAAATGTTCATGGGCCCGCTCGAAGAGATGAAACCCTGGAGCACTCGCGGCGTCGAAGGCGTCTTCCGATTTCTTGGACGCGTGTGGCGATTGTATATTGATGATGAGCGTCGGCTTAATCCCGACATAAAAAGCGTTCCGCTGACGCCGGAGCTTGAGCGCGTCTATCACGCAACGGTGAAGAAGGTCGGCGATGACATCGAGCGGCTTAGCTTCAACACCGCCATCGCGCAAATGATGATTTTTGTGAACGAGGTGATGAAGAGTGAAGTGAAGCCGCGGCAGATCCTCGAGCCGTTTGTGATTATCCTCGCACCGTTCGCGCCACACATTGCGGAAGAGCTCTGGCATATACTCGGCCATAGACAATCGCTCGCCTATGAGCCATGGCCCGCGTTCGATCCGGCAAAACTTATTGAGACGACAGTCGAGATTGTGCTGCAGGTGAATGGAAAGATTCGGTCCAAGATTGCGGTCGAGAAGGACATGCCCGAGCATCAGTTGGAGGCGTTGTGTCTCGCTGATGAGAATGTGCGACGACATCTCGACGGCAAGCAGATCATCAAGAAGGTGATCGTCAAGAACAAGCTGGTGAATCTTGTGGTGAAGTAGCCAAATTCGAGTTGAATGTTTCCGATACATCGGGCCGATCTTTGAGTAACTGAAGCGGCTTTTTCTGTGCGCCCACCTTCAATTGATTGCGTGAAATCTTGTCAACAGTCTCCGTCATTACTCTTGCTCTGAACGAAGAGCACAATATCGTCGATTGCCTGAAGAGCGTGCAGTGGGCTAATGAGATTCTTGTTGTCGATTCGGGCAGCACGGATAGAACAGTCGAGCTTGCGAAGGCGAACCGGGCGAACGTTCTGACGGTGGAGTGGAAGGGTTACGGCGCGACAAAGAACTTCGCTCTCGAACGCGCAACGGGAGAGTGGATACTCTGGCTCGATGCGGATGAACGCGTGACGCCGGAGTTGGCGGCTGAGATGGCCAACATTGTTCGGGAGAACACGTCTGAGTTTTCGGGATACAGCGCTGCGCGTCGAGCATACTTTCTCGGCAAGTGGATTCGACATTGCGGATGGTATCCGGGACGCGTCACGCGATTGTTCCGCAAATCAGCTTCCCGATTCACCGAAAGCAATGTGCATGAGCAGATCAAAGTGGAGGGAAGAATCGGGGAGATGAAGAACGATCTGCTCCACTTCACCGATCCGAATCTTCAGCACTATTTTCAGAAGTTCAATCGCTACACATCGCTCGGCGCTCAGGATCTGGCGGAACGCGGCAAACGATTCTCGTTGTACGATGTGCTTGTGCGTCCACCGTTTTTGTTTTTCAGGATGTACATCCTGCGGCGAGGGTTCCTTGACGGAGTTCAGGGGCTGATCCTTTGCGTTGTGTCTTCAGCCTACGTCTTTACCAAGTACGCCAAGCTGTGGGAACTGGAGCAAGACAAGAGCACGCCGCCATCGAAGCATCACATCACCACTCAGACAAATACTTAAGTCAACTCAGGAGTCATCTATGGAAATATCCGACAAAGATAGTCAGCTCTTCCTGCAACTCATCTTCATGTATCACGCCGCATGCATGGAACAGCTCGGCAAAGTGAAGAGCACAATCACCGGAAAGATCGAACGCAATCTTGATGCGGCGCAGGGGACGATTGACTTGCTCGACATGCTCAAAGTGAAGACGAAAGGAAATCTCTCGCACGACGAAGAACGGTTTATCACAGAACTGATCCGAGAGCTGAAACTGAATTTTGTTGATGAGAAGGCGAAGGACGCCAGCGCAGCGAGCGCTCCATCCCAACCAAAAACAGAACCCAAGACCTCATGAAATTCGGAATCGTCGGTAACCGATCGAAGTTCGAGCTGCCGAATGTGGTTCAGCGTCTTGTCAGCACGCTTCAGCAGTGCAACGTCGAATTTATTATTGATGAGGAGATTGTCGAGCTGCTTGAGTCGAAAGGCGTTCGGTTGGGCGCGCTCCAGACGGGCAAGTACGAAGAATGTGTGCGCGGAGTTGACATACTCATTGCACTGGGCGGCGATGGGACGATGCTCTCCGCGATTCGTTCGGTCGGGGCGGCAGGGACGCCGATTCTTGGCGTGAATCTCGGCAAGCTCGGCTTTCTCGCAGAATTTGCTCCCGATGAGTTGAAGAGTGAACTCGAGCGAGTGATCGCGGGCAACTACATTATTGAAGAACGGCTGACGCTCGAAGCAGTCACGCCGTCGTTGCCGGGACAGGTGTTCCACGGGGCGAATGATATTGTCGTTGACAAATCGCGATCAGCCCGCGTCATCGATATCGAGACATACATCAATGGAGTTTTCGCTGTCACGTATCGCGGCGATGGCTTGATCATCTCCACGCCGACCGGCTCGACAGCGTACGCACTCTCCAACGGCGGGCCGATTGTCGCGCCGGCAGCGAACGTTATCGGCATTACGCCCATCGCTCCGCACTCGCTCAGCGGGCGGCCGTTGGTTGTTCCCGACACGGATGTTATCCGTGTCATCGCGCGGGCAACGACGAATGAGATTCTGGTTTCTGCTGATGGTCAGGAGGCGGGCATACTGGAACAGCCGATCGAAATCACGATCAAAAAAGCTTCGCACAAGATGAAGCTGGTCAAGCGGATTGACCGCTCGTACTACGATGTGTTGCGGGCGAAGTTGATGTGGGGAAGGGACGCGCGCAGCGCGTAGCGCTCAGTTGTTCAATGCGCCTTCGGCAATCCATGCGCGGATGCCGTTGATCTGATTCTGGTTCAGCGGATTTCTGTAGAGCGGCATGCGTTGGCTGACCCGGCCCTCGATGCGCAGCACCATCGTGCTCGTCTCCGGCGAACCTGCGACGATGACGCCGGGCAAATCAAACCGCGCGTTCGACCATGATTCGAGACTCAATCGTCCTGTCGGTGAACTCCCCATGTGGCACCCTGCGATTGCACACGTCTGATTGAACAGCCGCTGCACTTCCTGCGCGTAGCTCACATTGGAAGAGGGGAAGATCACGTTAGACGGACTACCATCCTCGCCAACAATGCCCTCA
Organism: Ignavibacteriota bacterium; assembly: GCA_016218065.1. GTDB lineage: Bacteria > Bacteroidota > Ignavibacteria > UBA10030 > UBA6906 > CAADGV01. Next base: position 7,490 of record JACRFA010000040.1, read on the forward strand.
TATTTTTTGCAGCCTGATGACGTGGTAACGATCGCACACACCGCGGCGACGATGATGTAAACGAACAGGGTTCGAAATCTCATACGTTTCTCACTTCGACTCACACTGAATCAAAGATACATACTCCGAGGGAGAATAGAAAAGGGAAGAAAATCACTTCTTCAACTCTTGGGAAGCGTGTGCTAGAAGCCGTACCCCACGCCAAGGCAAATGCTTCCGACAAGAAAGCTCTGATAGTAGTTGTCCACGTTCCTTCCCCGCTTGTCAAACCAAATAGAGTGAAGATATCTCAGCTTCAGTGACGAAAAGAAGAAAAAGTAATCGTCGCCCTCTTCGAAAGGAATCTGAACAGTTGCAGCACCGTTCGCTCCCGCGCAGATCGATACAAGCCCGTCTTCAAACCTTCGAGCACCAACATTTCCGACAGGCCGGAGTTCATCAATCTCTATCAAGCGCGTGACGTGGAAGATGCTTGGTCCAATCGCAAGGCTCAGCCACCCGTTAATGTTTATGACGGAAAAAATGTCGACCCCGTGAACCGTCAAGGCAAAGTCCGACCAAAGAGATTCCAAAGGTTGTCCATTCGCACTCGTTTTCAGGAACTCGAGCACATGATCGATAGATGTACGAGAGTAGTCGTATTCGAATCCAACATTCAACCCAAATACCTTTGCACCCTCATACGCCACGCTCATGCCCGGGAACCACCCGATCGTCTTTTCACCCATCGTGCGCATGCTGTTCTCGGAGTTGAAAAGGCTCATGCCGGGATTGTATGAGATTCTCACTTTGCCTTGTGCGAGCACACAAGTACTGAAAACTACGAGAAGAATCAGAGCGAAGGCGTTTTTCATATCTTGATCACCAGGAACTGGCTTGTTGACTTGGAATAATAGGCGGAGTCGACGCCCTTGCATTCAACAGTGTAGAAGTACACGCCCTCGAACAATGAGTCTGCTCCAAAAACCACGGAGTACGATCCAGCATCTCTTACTTCATCAACCAGGGTTGCGACAACTGAGTTGTAGCTGTTCTCGATTGTCAGCTTCACGTGTGATCGTTGTTGAACATTGAATCTGATAATCGCAACGGGATCGTCTAGAACAGAAGATCGACAGCCGTACGCAATCAAGGCAATCGCTATCAATGCAATGCCTGAGTATGTCTTAGCCATATTCGATTTGTTCATGTTACAATTGGATGAAGGTTGGTTGGAGTCTTGTGGAGAGAACGGTACTAAAGGCGGAACGCGTTAGTAGTGTGGAGCTGAGGGGGATCGAACCCCTGACCTCGTGAATGCCATTCACGCGCTCTCCCAGCTGAGCTACAGCCCCAAATTTTTCTGCATCAATATAGGCACTTCGCTCACGAAAATCAATTTGCGACTTGCGCCTATCGCCAATCCATGATGCGATTTTTCTTTTGGGGCTGCCGGTTGGTTCACCTAGTCAACCCCGGCCGCCCCTGTCTCGGCAAAGACTGTCACTCGATCCTCAGGTTCCAATTCTAGCGGGAAATCTCTATCTTCTCGCTACCGATTCATCATTACAGTGGTTCTGTTCTATGAAACTTCTCTTATCCTACCTCAAGCAGTATTGGAAGCTTGTGCTTCTCGCACTTGTCCTCGCTGCCATCAATCAAACATTCTCGCTGCTCGATCCGCTCATCTTCCGGCATATCATTGACGAGTACGTGACGCGCTTCAGTGAATACACGAAGAGTGACTTCCTGAAAGGCGTCGGTGTGTTGTTGCTTGCCGCGATGGGCGTCGCGTTTGTGTCGCGAGTTGCAAAGAACTTTCAGGATTATTTCGTCAACGTGATCACACAGCGACTCGGCGCACAAATCTACTCCGACGGATTGCGACATTCACTCGAGTTGCCGTATCAGACGTTCGAGGACCAACGGAGCGGCGAAACGCTCGGCAAACTGCAGAAAGTCCGTACGGATGTCGAGAAGATGATTGGCGCCTTCATCAATATTGTGTTCATGTCGCTGGTCGGCGTCATCTTTGTGATGATCTACGCGTTCAGCATCCATTGGTTGGTTGCAACAGTTTACCTGTCGATTGTGCCTGTGCTCGGTATGATCAGCTGGGGTCTCAGCAAAAAGATCAAGAAAATCCAGAAAGTGATCGTTGCGGAAACGACAGCGCTTGCCGGCTCGACGACGGAGTCGCTGCGCAATATTGAGTTGGTGAAGAGTCTCGGACTCGCGCAGCAGGAAATCACGCGCCTGAACAATTCGACCGGGAAGATACTGACGCTCGAGCTGAAGAAGGTTCGCTACCTCCGCAGTTTGAGCTTCATTCAGGGAACGTCGGTGAATTTTTTGCGCACGACAATTCTTGGCCTGATGCTCTATATGATTTTCGATCAGCAGATTACATTCGGGCAGTTCTTCTCGTTGTGGATCTATTCGTTCTTCATCTTTGGGCCGCTGCAGGAGCTTGGCAATGTCATCAATATCTATCGTGAAACTGAAGTGTCACTCAAGAATTTTGAGGACATTCTGAATGCGCCCAAGGAACTGAAGCCGGCACAGCCGATAAAAATCGAAGCGATCGGCAGTCTGGCATTCAAATCGGTGAGCTTCCGCCATCAATCGGCAGTACGGCACGCGCTGAACGACATCTCGTTCACCGCACACATGGGGGAGACAATCGCGTTCGTTGGTCCGTCGGGATCGGGAAAGTCCACGCTGGTGAAGTTATTGATTGGGCTGTATCCTCCACAAGCGGGCGAGATTCTGTATAATAACCACAATCACAGCACGATTGACCTCGAAGCGTTGCGCGAGAAGATTGGATTCGTCACGCAGGACACGCAGTTGTTTTCCGGGACGATTCGCGAGAATCTTCTTTTCGTGAATCCGGCGGCGACAGATGCGGAGTGCCGGGAGGTTCTCGAAAAAGCCGCCTGTCAGTCATTGCTCGACCGGGCAGACAAAGGGCTGGACACGCTGATAGGCGAAGGAGGCGTGAAAGTATCGGGCGGCGAAAAACAACGTCTCTCCATCGCCCGTGCGCTGCTGCGTCGTCCAAACCTGCTCGTCTTTGACGAGGCGACATCATCGCTCGACTCCCTCACGGAAGAGGAAATCACTACCACGATTCGCGACGTCTCGATGAGAAGAGACATGCTGACTGTACTGATAGCACACCGGCTTTCGACCGTGATGCACGCCGATAGAATTTTTGTTCTGGAGGGCGGCAGCATCGTCGAGGAAGGACTGCATAGTGAGTTACTTGAGCTGAAGGGATTGTACTACGCCATGTGGCGCCAGCAAATTGGCGAGCGGCGCGACGGTACGTTGCGTGCGGCAATGACGGCGACAAATGCGCTGAGCAGAAACTAGAAAACTTCGCTTTCAACAACCTTTCCGTCTCGCAGAGACGCAACACGATCGCAGAATGTGGAGGCAATGGAACGGTCGTGCGTAATCAGCAGCATCGAAAATCCGTGGACGGTCTGAAGGCGCTTCAGCAAGACAAGGATCTGTTGCTGCGTGATGATGTCCAGCGCCGAGGTTGGCTCATCGAGAATGAGCAGCTTCGGATGAACAGACAACGCCCGCGCCAACGCGACGCGTTGGCATTGCCCGCCGCTTAGCTGCGACGGATATCGATGCAGCGTGTCATCCGACATTCCGACTGCCCGAATCAAGCTCTCCGCAGATTCCGTTTCGCGATCACCAACACCGTTCCGCGCCTCGATTCCTTCCAACAATGATTCCTTGATCTTCATCGTCGGATCAAGCGAAGCGCTGCTCGCCTGAAACAACATCTGCATTCCCAATCGAATCTTCTTTCGATTCTCGACGTGAGGGAAAACATTCATCCCATCGAACTGAATTGTCCCACCGTCGGGACGAAGAATTCCCGACAAACATCTCGCAAGAGTCGATTTTCCTGTCCCGCTGCCGCCGAGCAAGCCTAACGTTGTGAACTCATCGAGCGAAAAGGAGATATCCTCAAGAACAGTCTTTGGTCGGTTCGTGAATCCAAAACTTCCCGCAGCATGATACGAGTAGGAGAGGTGTTCAACGTGCAGAAGAGCTGACGACATCAGATTCTATTCTCCTCAGAAAAAGACTCTCGCGTCGAACGAAGCGAAGATTCAACGAGAAGTCGGGAGTATTGATGCTCAGGCGACCGGAAGAACTTCTCCGCTTCCGCGACTTCGACGAGACTGCCCTGATAAAGCACGCCGACAAAGTCTGCATACCTTCTGGCGATCGACAAGTCGTGTGTTACGAGCAACAATGACATCCGCTGCGAACGTTGCAGTGATTTCAGCAAAACCAAAACTTCCTCGCGAAGCGATTCGTCGAGAGCGCTCGTTGGCTCGTCAGCGATGATAAGCGTAGGTCGAGCGATGATGGCCATGGCGATCATCACTCGCTGTTGCATACCAACGCTCAACTGATGAGGATAGTGTGTCAGGACATCGGAGGCGTTGTTGAGGCCAGCCTGCGTGAGAGATTCGGTTAAGATTGTGTCTGGCGTTTCAGGAGGAGCCGCGTGTCGCAGTAGCGTTTTGATTTTCAAAAGTGGATTGAGCGTGAGATACGGCTCTTGAAAGATGTAACGGATTTTCCTTCTTCGCATTTCACGCAGCTCCTCGTTTGAGCAACTCAAAAGATCCGTCGAGTCGAGCAGAACGGATCCTTCTATCTTCATCGGTGACGGAAGCAGACGCGTGAGTGCGCGGCAGAGTGTTGATTTTCCGCTTCCGCTTTCTCCGACAAGAGCAAACGCGGAACCCGGCTGAATTTGGAAACTGACATCGCGAAGAATGTCCGTTCCACCGCCATCCCTTCTGATGGAGACGGCAACATGGTTGACGTTAAGCAGAGGACTCAATCGAAAGCTTGAAATGGTGACGGTTAAAGAACGGCATTGGTCGATTCAAAACCAATGGCGGAGATCATGAGCGAGCGATTTTTTCGCAACTGGACTACGCGGCTTCGCCGGAATTCCGAGCTTTTCTACGTGATACAACGTAACGTCAAGGGGCACAATCGTAAAGAAATGCTAAATTGCATAGAAAAATAATTGATTATCCCGATGAGGCGACCTAAGTTACTTTGGCGAGCAAACCAGGCTGAGCTTTCCATCATTCGTTCTTCACAAACAAAACTCAAAGCAGTTCCAAGGGAGGAAGTCCCCCATGAGAAAGACAGCTCTGAAGGCTACTGTCATGACGGTTTTGCTCACAGCCGGCATCGCGATGGGAGCGGAGAATGTTGAACAAGCAATCCGCGTTCGCGCTATGCATGCTGTGCTCACCACACAGTCAGTACCTTCCGTGGTGGAGGAACAAAGAAGCATCGTACATCGTGCGACTCTTGGGTCTTCATCACAACTGGAAATGTTGGGTAGCTACTACATCTTCGGTCGATCAGC
>JACRFA010000041.1 GCA_016218065.1 Ignavibacteriota bacterium
AAAATACGTTCAACGAAAGAAAAATCTTCCCCGCCGTCTCGATCGGGAAAAGATGGTTCAGCAGCCAAACGGTTCCCACTAGTCCCAGATTCGGCACAGGCGCATGGACCAGCTCATAAGCTGAAGACATGATTGGATCTGAGAGATTCATCATGACATGAACATTGTACAGCCAAATTGGATAATCGTACAGTGGGAGAAATCTGAACGACCAGATTATCGCGACAAGCGCGAGTGTAAAGAGCCACGCGAGAATCAAGGCTGTTCTGTTCTCGTTAAGCGACTTCATCGTATTCTTTCAGTGTCTCGTCTGCTACGCGATCCCAGGAAAACTTCTGCGCGTACGCAATCGCGCTGGTCGCGATCTTCAATCGCAGCTCTTTGTTTTCGATCAGTTGATTCACCTTCGCTGAAACCTCTTCGACAGAGCCGGGATCGGTCAGCAACAATGCTTGGTTATCGTCGACGACGCCTTCAACTGCGCCGGCTTCTTTCGAAGTAATCACGGGCAGTCCGGCTGCCATTGCTTCGACAATGACAATTCCGAAAGGCTCGTAGAGAGTCGGGAAGACGAATGCGTCCGCCATACCGAAGTACTTCTCCGGCTGCCTGCTTACACCAACGAACAGCACGCTCTCCCCCACGCCGGCGCTTTGTGCGAGTGATCGAAATGGAGCGGGATTGTCGCTGCCAACCACTACGAGTTTTGGAGCGCGAGGAAGTCGCGCAATCGCCTTGACGAGCGTGTGCAGTCCTTTGCGGGCGAACTCATTCCCGACAAACAAAATCACAAAATCGTCTTGGCCGATCCCGAACTGCGCCCGCAGGTCTCCCCTTTTCTCACGGGTTCTTACTTTCGAAAAGGCATTCAGGTCAACGCCGTTTGGGATGACGCAAATACGGGAAGGATCGACAACGTAGAATTTTGTGATTTGATTCTTGACCAGATGGGAGACTGCAATGATTTTCTTGGTCCGCGGACTTGTGAACAATGCTCGCTCGTCCTCTACTGTCAGTCGATCGACAATCCCGAAGTTCTTTCGTGGCTTCACCTGCTTCTCGTATGATTCGGAAAGCGCAAGTCCGGCGGCGTGGCAACTTTGCGCGCTGACAACGTTTGCGCCGCGCCCGATCGTGAACGCATTCACAACATCGAAATCCATCTGATCGATCATGCGCGGCACCGCGTAACGTGCCCACCATCGGCTCAACGAGTTCAGCGGCATGCGAGGGCTGATGGTGTGGGAAGTCCATGCCCTGTCGAGGATCGCGACTGAATTTGCAAATACGTGAACATCGTGACCGCGTGCGGCGAACCGCCCGGCGAGCGCACAGATAACTCTGCCAATTCCCGTTTCGTTGTTGAATGAGTCTGTCACAAATGCCAACTTCATGGTGAAGGCTCCACCTTCCGGACAAATGGACCGAGAATCCTCTCTGCTACTTCGTGAACGGACTTGAACCAAGTCAAGTCCTGACGGTGAAGCGGCCTCACAACGCTCAGGGATCCAACGAACAAAAGTAGAAACGCGATGCCGCGAACAAGCAACATCACCAAATCATTCTCAAAAACAATCAGACTCGTCAGGTAGGCAGAAAGAATGGCCGGCATTGCCAGCTTGAGCCAGTATGCAATCTGAAGCCTGGCTGCCGATGTGCGAAACACCATTGCTGCTCCGAGTACGTTTGCCAGAAGAGCCGCTGTTCCGCTCGCAATCACACTGCCGGTCGCTTGCAGGGACGGGATCAAGAGTATGTTAAGCAGAATGTTCGTCGCAGCAGCCGCCAGGCCGATGAGTACAAGTGTGCCGACACGACCCTCGGAGAGCATGTACTCGGCGTTCTCTCCACCCGCAAACAGTCGCGAGACAATCTTGAAACACATCATGCCTTGCACAAGAACAGTCGCTTGCAGATAGTCGCCCGAGTACAAGACGGAGATGAGCGGGCCGGAATTAAACAGCATGAAAGCAGTGAACGGAATTGTCAGCAACGAAACGATGCGCACGGAGAAGGAGTAGAACTTGTCCATCGCCTCCCGGCCCGTGAGTGCGAGACGCGCAAAGGTTGCAAGCGTAACTCCTGACAGGCCCGTCGTCATCGCCAGCGTAGCAAGCTGCGAGATCGAGTAGGCGACATCGTAAAGTCCTGGTTGCGTCGTGTCAGGCAGCAGATTCCCGAGAAAGAGTATGTCGCCTTGTCGTCCGAGAAAGAAGTCAACGATAGTGTTTGCCCAGTAGATCCCGCCGAATGTGATGATCGGGTTCAACTCAACGTGGTGCGTCTCGCCCGCCAGATTTGATCTCGAAAGGAACGCATACAAAACAACGTGAAGTGCGCTCGTAATAAGGAAGAGTGTGAAAAGCGCAGGCACTGTCAAGCCGTTCTGTGCAAGTGCAACTACGAGCAGAAGCTCAAGTGCTCGGATGCTCAAGTTCACGCCTGTGGTCACATCCGTTTTTAGCTGCGCCGTCAACACAGTCGAGAAGAGAGGAACAATCGACCGAACGGCGCTGAACAAGAAAACAATGAGAAGAACCACTGAAGTCTCGCGGCTCAGAGATGTTGTCGCTAACATCAGAACTGCGGTGAACGCAACCGCAACAAACATCACGGCGATCAGACGGACAAGCAACACGCGACGGAGTATGAATCTCGTGCGCTCTGTCTTGTCCATCTCGCCGAGTTGAGGAATGAACTTGTTGAGCGATGTCTCGAGACCGAAGGAACTTAGCACCATCAGCAACATGGCCGCGCTGAACAGGCCGACGAATCTCCCATTCTCCTGCACGCCAAGCCCACGCGCGATGAGTATCGAGGTGACATACATCAGCACGTACTCGAGAACTCTCCCTGCGTGATTCCAGACGGCGCTTCGGAATGTAGCCCGGACAATTGACATCGAACGGTTGGATGCGCGAAGTGAATGAAAAAGCCGAATCAGCTATTGATCCGGCTCGTTGTTACCAAATGAAACGCTCCTTGCGAGCGGAGAGGGTGGGATTCCGCCAAAGGCGTCCCTTCGGGAGAACCCACGGTACACCTGCGAGTACATTACCTTTCCATCGTTACCAAATGAAACGCTCCTTGCGAGCGGAGAGGGTGGGATTCGAACCCACGGTACCCTTGCAGGTACACTACCTTTCCAGGGTAGCCAAATAAACCACTCTTGCACCTCTCCAACTGTGAGCTTCGCATGAACCCGAAGAGACTTCTTACGTCAGCAGAACACGGATGAAGTTAATGATAATGCGTTTTGAAAGCAATTCGTCTTATGGCTGGATCTGTAGCCCGGCTCAATCAAAGTTTGCCGATGATGAATCTTTTTTCGTACTTTGATGTGAGACCATAAATTCCACGTGAGCGCCATGTCTAGAGCCGGCACCCTCCTGCTGCTGTTTGCGATTTGTTCAACTGCAATCGCATCGTCAAAGGTTCACGTCATCACCCTTGACGCAACAATCAATCCCGCTACCGCCGATTACATTCGCGAGAGTATTCGTATCGCGCACGACGAGGAGGCGGAGTGCCTTCTTATTCGTCTGAACACGCCGGGCGGACTGCTGAAGTCAACACGCGTCATCGTTACTGATTTGCTTGGGTCGCCTGTGCCGGTAGTTGTGTATGTCGCACCATCGGGGTCGCAGTCGGCGTCAGCGGGCACGTTTATCACGCTGGCTGCACACATTGCGGCCATGGCTCCGGGCACGAATATCGGAGCTGCTCATCCCGTCGGCATGCAGGGCGCCGAACCTGACTCCATCATGAACGAGAAGGCGACGAACGATGCTGCCGCATTCATTCGCACGATCAGCGCGAAGCGCGAACGCAACGTAACGTGGGCCGAAGATGCCGTGCGCAAAAGCATCTCCATTACGGAATCAGAAGCGCTGAAGGAAGGAGTCATTGATCTGATTGCCCAAAACGTTCCCGCGCTCCTCGACTCCATCGACGGAAAGACGGTGGACATCAACGGATCGAA
>JACRFA010000047.1 GCA_016218065.1 Ignavibacteriota bacterium
GACGAGTGACATCTTGAGGAATGAACTGGCACGCGGGCTGCGCGGACTACTGTGCAAAGATATCTTCGTGACCAAGTCGACGAGCAAGAAGAAAGTGATTGTTATTTCTGCTCGACGGCAAACAGCGATGAAGATGCCGGATCTTGATGGTGCCTTGGAGCGGTTAGGTCCTGATGGCTTTGTCATCCACTCGTTCGGTAGCTCGATTGCAATCGTCGCGAACACAGACAAGGGCTTGCTGTATGGCGCTTTTCGTTTTCTCCGTCTCATGCAAACTCGGCAGCAGGTCGCGCAACTCGATATCGTCACACGTCCATCTATTCGATATCGCCTGTTGAATCATTGGGACAACCTCGATCGTTCGGTCGAGCGCGGCTACGCGGGAAAATCGTTGTGGAAATGGAACGAGCTGCCAGACAGAATTGATCCGCGCTATCATGACTACGCGCGGGCAAACGCGTCGCTCGGCATCAACGGCGTGGTGCTGAACAACGTCAACGCTAACCCCGCAATCCTCAAGACCGAGTACCTGAAGAAAGTTGCCGCGCTCGCAAATGTGTTTCGTCCGTATGGCATTCGCGTCTTTCTTTCCGCCAACTTTGCTTCTCCCATCTCGGCGAAGTGGGAGCAGGAAGGGAATCGCAAAGCCGGCATCGGCAATTTGCCGACTGCCGATCCGCTCAATCCTGATGTGAGAAAATGGTGGAAGAAGAAGGTTGAGGAAATCTACTCGCTCATTCCGGACTTCGGCGGGTTTCTTGTGAAGGCCAGTTCGGAAGGGATGTCGGGTCCGCAGGATTTTGGCAGAACGCATGCGCAGGGAGCGAACATGCTCGCCGAAGCGCTCGCGCCGTTCGGCGGCATCGTGATGTGGCGCGGGTTCGTGTATGATCCCGATGTTGACCCCGACCGTGTGAAGCGATCGTACAAGGAGTTTGTGCCGCTTGATCGGCTCTTCGGCTCGAATGTTTTTGTGCAGGCGAAGAATGGTCCGCTGGACTTTCAGCCGCGCGAGCCTGTGCAGCCGCTCTTCGGCGCAATGGCGCATACGCCGCTCATGCTCGAGTTGCAGATCACGCAAGAGTATCTCGGACACTCGACGCATCTCGTCTATCTCGCCCCAATGTGGAAGGAATATTTTGAGTTCGACACGTACGCGAAAGGAAAAGGCTCAACGCTCGCATCGATCATCGATGGGACGACGCACAACTATCGGATGACCGGCATCGCAGGAGTGACGAACATCGGAGACGACAGAAACTGGTGTGGACACTTCTTCGCGCAAGCAAACTGGTTTGCGTATGGTAGGCTTGCATGGAATCCAACGCTTCCTGCAGACGAGATTGCGGATGATTGGATCAGGATGAGCATTGCGAACGACTCTTCCGTTGTCAGGACGATTCGCGACATGATGATGGGCTCCTGGGAAGCGTGCATCAATTACATGACGCCGCTGGGCCTTCATCATATTATGCAAGAAGGCTTTCACTACGGTCCCGAGCCGCAACACGACACAGGGAGAGTAGACTGGCGATCGACATACTATCATCGCGCAGATAGCGTCGGACTCGGATTCAATCGAAGCTCGACGGGAAGCAGCGCGACGGCTCAGTACTTTCCCCCCCTCGACGAAACATTCGATAATCCCGCGACTTGTCCCGAAAAATATCTGCTCTGGTTTCATCATGTCAGATGGGATTACAGGATGCAATCGGGCAGAACGTTGTGGGAGGAGTTGTGCACGAAGTATTACGCGGGGGCCGACTACGTGAATGGAATGACGCGGACCTGGTCGTCTCTCGAATCAAAAGTTGATCCGATGATCTTCGCGCACGTAGAATCCAAACTCGAAAAACAAATAGTGGATGCATTGGTATGGCGCGACACATGCTTGAACTATTTCCAGAAGTTTAGCGGCAAGCCGATCTATAAACCATGAGGGGTGCAATGCCCGTGTAACTGGATATGCGAAGCCAAAGCGCAAGTTGGCGGCTTCGCAGAGCCAAAGGATGGTACTATGAAACAATTTATCGAATCACTTGTCAGAATTGTTCTTCTCTCGTCTATCTGTTTTGCCTTCTGGCTGGCGCAAAACGTACCGCTTTCAAACGTCATAAACTCGTCAATCATTGTGGGAGGAGTATTGTTGACATTCCCCCTGGTTTGGTTCGGGAGGAAGATGCTCGACAAACAGCCAACCATGAGTCGTGCTATCTGGATAACAATGTTTGTCCATTTTGGTTTGGCTCTTACTTTTGGTGTTCCTTTCGTTCGAGCAGCAATCACTCATCAAGATTGGACTGGCTGGGTACTCCCAGTACCATCGACAATCGGCTTGGTTCTGGTCATCATCACGGGGGCAGCTTCTTTTCTGGTAGTACTAAACCTTGCCTTGAAAGGATTCGGCGCACCCGCGATAGCGCTCAGTCGGAAATTAGCGGTAAACTGGTTGTATGCCTGGACGCGTAATCCTATGTTGCTTGCAGGTCTTGCTTTCTTTTTATCATTGGGGATTTGGTTTCGGTCGACGCTGTTTCTGTTGTGGGTGCTCGTGCTAGTTGTACCGGCAATACTCTTCTTCGTGAAAACCTATGAAGAACGAGAATTAGAAATTCGATTTGGTCCGTCCTACACAGCGTACAAATCCAACACGCCTATGTTATTCCCAAGAAAACCAAGAAGTTGAGCGATGTGTTTCCCTTGCCAAACGGTCGGCTAGTCATTTCAGAAACGCGTGAGAATACTATGAAGGCACTAACGTTGTTCGGCATTCTCGTTGCCGGAGCGATTTCCATCGGCGTGTTGTATAGCGGCGACTCGCAGCCCGCGCTGAAGGATGTATTCAAAGAACAATTCATGATCGGCGCTGCATTGAACGATGCTGTTGTTTCCGGCAAGGACGTGAACGCCGCTGAGATCGTGACCAAGCACTGCAACACCATCACAGCAGAGAACGTGATGAAGTGGGCGCTCATTCATCCTGAACCTAACCAGTACGATTTCGCTGCGGCAGATCGCTTTGTCGAATTCGGCGTGAAGCACAAGATGTTCATTGTTGGGCACACGCTCGTCTGGCACGCTCAGATTCCCGATGCGGCGTTCACGGACAATGCAGGCAAGTTGCTGAATCGCGAAGCCATGCTGGTTCGTTTGAAGGACCACATCTCGACAGTTGTTGGACGCTACAAAGGCAGAGTCAAGGGCTGGGATGTTGTGAACGAAGCACTGACGGATGAAGGTGAGTTCCGCGATACGAAGTGGCGGCAAACCATCGGCGATGATTTCGTAGCGAAGGCGTTCGAGTACGCGCATCAAGCAGATCCCGACGCAGAATTGTACTACAATGATTTTTCTCTTGAGAAGCCTGCGAAGCGCGACGCTGTTGTCCGTCTCGTGAAAGATCTGAAAGCGAAAGGATTGCGCATCGACGGTGTTGGCATTCAGGGACATTGGGGGATGGACTATCCGACGCGTGAGAACTTCGATGCGTTCGTCGATGCCGTCGCGGCGCTTGGCGTGAAAGTGATGGTCACGGAGTTGGATCTCGACATTCTTCCAAGTGTCTCGGATTATCAGGGCGCAGATGTGAGCATGCGAGCCGAACTTCAAAAGAAACTCAACCCTTTTCCCGACAGTCTTCCCGACAGCATGCAGCAAGTGCATGCCAATCGATACGCGGAGTTGTTCTCGATGCTGGTGTCGCAATCAAAGAACATCAACCGCGTAACCTTCTGGGGCGTGTACGACAAAACCTCATGGCTGAACAATTGGCCCGTTCCCGGACGAACGAGCTATCCGCTCTTGTTCGACCGGAATTATCAAGCCAAGCCCGCGTTCGATGCAATTGTGAAGGTTGTGCAAAAGTGATGCGATGAAGACTACGCTACGTCTATTTATCCTTCTGCCTCTTGTTCTCGCCATCCAACAGATGGGAATGGCGAGCGACATCAAGTACGTTTCTCCGAAAGCAGAGACGGGCGCATTTGCGCTGTTCGCGTCCAATCGCGCAGCCGCTCTGTGCATCAGCGCGAATGATTTTGCCGGAGTTCAACGAGTCGCTCGACATCTGCAAAAAGATATCGAGCGTGTCACGGGCAGGCTGCCGTCATTGTTCATCGATGCAACTCCAATTCCCGATGGGGCAGTCCTCATCGGCACGATAGGCAAGAGTCCAGTCATCGACAAGTTGATTGCGGAACAGAAGCTTGATGTGAACGGTATCGCGGGGAAGTGGGAGACATTTCTCATTCAGGTGATCGACAAACCGTTTCCCGGTGTTGACCGTGCGTTGGTGATTGTTGGAAGCGACAAGCGCGGGACGATCTTTGGTATGTATGACCTTTCAACCGAGATCGGCGTGTCGCCATGGTATTGGTGGGCGGATGTGCCGCCGAAGAAGTCGAACGCGCTGTACGTGCTGCCCGGGCGTCACACGAAAGGTGAGCCGAAGGTGAAGTATCGCGGCATCTTTATCAACGATGAAGCGCCCGCGCTCTGGGGGTGGGCGCAGGAAAAGTTTGGCGACTTCAACGCGAAGTTCTATGATCACGTGTTTGAGCTTATCCTTCGTCTCAAAGGAAACTTCCTCTGGCCTGCGATGTGGGGGCACGCATTCTATGATGACGATCCGGAGAATCCGCGACTCGCCGACGAATACGGAGTTGTGATCAGCACGTCGCATCATGAGCCGATGATGCGCGCACACGATGAATGGCGGCGGTACGGAAAAGGCGGAGCGTGGAACTACGAAAAGAACGACAGCTCGTTGAGAGAATTCTGGCGAACGGGAATCCAGCGGATAGGCTTGTACGAAAGCGTCGTCACGCTCGCAATGCGTGGCGATGGCGACGAGCCGATGTCGGAGAAGGCAAACATCGCGCTGCTGGAGAAGATCGTGAAGGATCAGCGCCAGATTCTCGGCGAAGCTACCGGCAAGGATGTCACGACGATTCCGCAAGTGTGGGCGTTGTACAAGGAAGTGCAGGAGTACTACGATCGAGGCATGCGCGTGCCGGATGACGTAACACTGTTGCTGTGCGATGACAATTGGGGAAACATTCGGAAGCTGCCAAACTTAGCCGATCCACCGCGCAAAGGCAGTTACGGAATCTACTACCATTATGATTTTGTCGGGGGACCGCGGAATTACAAGTGGCTGAACACAAATCAGATCTCGCGGGTGTGGGAACAGATGCACCTCGCGTACGAGTACGACGCCCGCCAACTCTGGATCGTGAACGTCGGCGACATCAAGCCGATGGAATTTCCGATATCGTTCTTCCTCGACTATGCGTGGAATCCTGAACTGATCAGTGCAGAGCAGTTGCCTGAATACACGCGACAATGGGCCGAGCAACAATTCGGAAGGAAGTTTGCATCGGAGATTGCGGACGTCATTACGACATACACAACGTACAACTCGCGGCGGAAACCGGAAATGCTCTCTCCGACTACGTACAGTCTCGCGAACTATCGCGAAGCGGAGACTGTCGTTTCAGATTTCAGGCAACTCGTTGAAAGAGCCGAGAGAGTTGGAAAAGACTTGCCGTCCAATGTACACAATGCGTACTACCAGCTTGTTCTCCATCCGGTCACTGCCAGCGCAAACCTGAACGAGTTGTATGTGACCGTCGGAAGGAATCAACTCTACGCACGCCAAGGGCGAGCGGCGACGAACGAGCTTGCCGAAAAAGCGAGAATGCTTTTCAGGAATGATTCATTGATTACGCATCACTACAACACGGTGCTTGCGGGCGGCAAATGGAATCATATAATGGATCAGACGCACATCGGCTACACGTCGTGGCAGCAGCCTGAGAGGAACATCATGCCCGCCGTGAAGGAGATTGATGTGCTCGAAAGGGCGGAGATGGGGATCGCAGTCGAAGGCGCTGAGAGTTGGCGGACGAATGCCAGCACGGTGACGACGCTGCCGGAGTTTGATCCGTTCAACAAGCAGACTTACTACATCGATGTATTCAACCGAGGGAAAGTGTCATTCAAATACTCTGTTCAATCAGGGAAGAAGTACGTTCGAGTCGACTCACCGCGCGGCAGTGTCACAACGGAAAAGCGCTTGTTCGTGAGTGTAGATTGGCAAGCAGCTCCGGCAGGGAAGTCTGTTGTTCCGATTGCGATCACCGGACCGAACGACGTGCGTGTTCTCGTTCAGGCGCGAATATTCAATCCAAAGTCGCCTGTACCAAATCAAGTGGCCGGATTCGTGGAGAGCAACGGTTACGTCTCGATGGAAGCTGAACACTTCACGAGCGCCAGCAGCAGCCCGCAGATCACGTGGCAGCGTATTCCGGATTTGGGACGAACGCTTTCGGCGATGACGCCACTTCCAGTGACAGCCGGAAGCCAATCGCTGAACGGTAGGAGCGCGCGACTTGAGTACAAGATGTATCTCTTCAGCGAGGGTCAGGTGAACGTGAAGGCGTACCTCTCTCCGACGCTGAACTTTCGCAGCGACAAAGGTTTGTGCTACGGAATTTCGTTTGACGACGAGACGCCGCAGATCATGAACATGCACGAGCCGGACACAGTTCAAGAGTGGAAGTACCCGCGTTGGTGGAATGAAGCGGTCAGCAACAACATCAAGATCGTCACATCGAAGCATACGATTGGGAGCCCCGGAATGCATGTGCTCAAGTTCTGGGCGGTTGATCCGGGCGTTGTGCTGCAGAAGATTGTTGTCGAGATTGGGGAAGTGAAGCCGAGCTATCTTGGTCCGTCGGAGAGTTTTCGTCGTGCCGGTGTACAAATTGAGACAATGAAGACCAAGTCAAAATGACAATGAATAATGCCTGTCGACTAGTCTTGGGTTTTGTTCTAGCGATTTCTCTGATAGTTAACATCGCATCCTCTCAACAATCAGGTTTCGCAAATCCGATACTCGCGGGCTTCTATCCCGATCCGAGCATCTGTAAAGTGGGGAGCGACTATTACCTGACGAACTCGACGTTCTCGTACTTTCCCGGACTTCCAATCTTTCACAGCAAAGATCTTGTGCATTGGAAGTTAATCGGTCATGTGATGGATCGTGAAGTGCAATTGAACCTTGACAAGCAAGGCGTGTCGCGTGGACTCTATGCGCCGTCGATCCGCTATCATGACGGACTCTTCTACGTGACCTGCACGCTGGTCGATATCGGCGGAAACTTTGTTGTCACCGCGAGCAACCCTGCCGGGCCGTGGAGCAATCCGGTGTGGCTTCCGGAAATCAATGGAGTCGATCCGTCGATGTTCTTTGATGAAGATGGACAGGCTTACATCATTTACAACAGCATCGCGCCCGAAGACAAACCACTGTACAACGGGCATCGGACGATCAGGATGTATGAGTTTGATGTCGAGAGTCTCAAAGTGAAGGGGAAAGAAATTCTTCTCGTCAACGGCGGAGTCGATCTCAGCAAGAAGCCAATCTGGATTGAAGGACCGCACATCTTCAAGAGGAACGACTACTACTACTTGTTCTGCGCGGAAGGCGGAACAGGAGATCAGCATTCCGAGGTTGTGTTTCGAAGCAAGAATGTTGATGGACCCTATGTTCCATACAAAAACAATCCGATTCTCACGCAGCGACATTTGAATCAGAAGAGCGAGAACCCGATCACCTCAACCGGACATGCGGACTTCGTAGAGACCGACACGGGCGAATGGTGGGCGGTGTTTCTCGGATGCAGACCATATCCGCCAGTAGATCAGGACTATTACAACACAGGACGTGAGACGTTTCTCGCTCCGGTGAAATGGAGTGACGATGACTGGCCAGTGATCAATCCGGGTCACGAGCAGGTGCAGTATCATTATCCGTATCCGATTCAGCCGCTCAGTCCTACGGGCTACACGTACGGCGGGAATTTCACGATGAGAGATGACTTCAGCACCGACACGCTGGATGCGAACTGGATTTTCTTGAGAACGCCGCACGAGAAGTGGTACGACTTGACGAGCAAGAAGGGATGGCTGGCGATGCGACTTCGTCCTGACTCTGCTTCGGGGAACACGAATCCGAGTTTCCTCGGTCATCGTCAGCAGCATCTGATCGGGTCGACAACTGTCGCGCTTGATTTCAGTGCTGCCGCGGAGAACGAGAAAGCTGGACTTTTGATTTTCCAGAATGAGAAGCACTTCTACTCACTGTGCAAGTCGGTTGTTGGAATGAACTCGTATGTTCAGCTCTTCAAGTCCGGTGAAAGCGCAATGGAGATGCTGGCTTCGCATGAGATCGATGCTGGTAAGGCGCACGACCCGTTGCTCTTGAGAATCAACGCCAACGCAGACACGTACGCATTCTCATACGCGTTCGAAGGAAAATGGACGACGTTGAAGGATAGCGTTGACGCAAAGTTCCTGAGTACGAAAGTCGCCGGTGGTTTTGTGGGATGTGTCTATGCCATGTACGCGACGTCGTCGGGCGAGCCGAGCACAAACACGGCGCGGTTTGATTGGTTTGAGTATGTGGGAGACGATGAGGTGTATCGATGAAACTAGAAATCAATCTGAAAGGAAATGAGACATGAGACCGGAGCAATGGGAAGTCTTCAAGAAAGCAGCGCGGCTCGAAAAGCTCGACACAATTCCGATGGCGCTCATCATCGACAGTCCGTGGATACCGGGCTATCTGGGACTCAACCACATGGATTACTTCCTCGATCCCGAGCTGTGGTTTCAATCCAATCTGAAAATACACAATGAGTATCCCGACATCATCTTCGTTCCTTCGTGGTGGATGGAATACGGAATGGCAGCAGAGCCGTCGGCGCTCGGAGCGAAAATAAAGTTTTGGCAGAACAATACGCCGAGCGAGTATCACACGCTTTACCACATCGAGGATATTGAGTCGTTTCCTGAGTATGAGGTGGAAACCGATGCGTTCATGGGGATGACCCTGCACCGCATTCGCATGCATCGTCAGCGCATACTCGATGCGGGCGAGATACTGCCTCTTGTTACATCACGCGGTCCACTTTGCACTGCGGGCTTCGTTCGCAGCACGACAGAGTTCATGATCGACATTGTCGAGAAGCCGAAGTGGGCGCACAAGTTGATCGGACTCTGCACCGAACTCATCATCGATTGGCTGAAAGCGCAGCAGAAAGCTATGGGGGATACAGTGGAGGGAATTTTCATTCTCGACGACATCGTCGGGTTCATCAATGAAGAACATTACATGGAGTTCGCTCATCCGTATCTGAAGAAAATCTGCGATGCGTTTCCGAAAGACTGGGTGAAGATCTATCACAACGATGCCAACGTGGATGCGTGTCTCGATCATTTGCCCGACTGCGGGTTCAATGTACTCAACTGGGGAAAGCAGACCGACTATGCCGAAGCGAAAGCGCGTGTCGGCAACCGGATGTGTTTGATGGGGAATGTGAATCCGCTGGAGATTGGCGTGCGGGGAACGCCGGAAGCAGTGCGTGAAGCGACGCTCGAAGTTCTGGAGAAGAGCGGAGGCGAGGGAATCATACTTTCGGTTGGCGGCGGAACGAGTCCGGGGATGCCGCGTGAGAATATTATCGCGATGCAGCAGGCGTTGGCGGAATTCAATGGGCTCCATTCTGAGGCGCGATTCTCAGCGACGAAGACGTGAGGAGCCGCTGAGAAGGAACAATCGCGCTGCTTCCTTCTTTCAAATCCTGAGCGCCTTCCAGCGAAGGATCTCGTTCCTTAGAATAATGATGACATTTCGCCAAGAAAATGAGTTCAACCCACACGTTAGAATCGATGCATCCTTCTGAACTAATAATGAAGGATATCCTTCGCTGGAAAGCGCTCAGGATTTAATAGAAGGAAGTAAGGTATGCCCGATTATGCGCTGATGAATCAATGCCTCTACGAAGGCAAAGCAAAAGAAGTGGAACAGATGACGAAGGACGCTCTTGCCGAGGGACGCTCCGCGCAGGAAATTCTCACTGAGGGATTGATCGCAGGCATGAGTGTTGTCGGCGAAGACTTCAAACACAATATCGTGTACGTTCCTGAAGTGCTGATTGCCGCGCGTGCGATGAAGGCGGGGATGGCTGTGTTGAAGCCATTACTCACAGCAAAGGAGTCGTCGGTTTCGCCTAGAGGAGTTTTGGTGATGGGAACGGTCCGCGGCGATCTGCACGATATCGGAAAGAATCTTGTCTGCATGATGGCGGAAGGCGCAGGCTTTCAGGTACACGACATCGGCGTCGATCAAAGCATCGAAAAGTTTCTGGCCGCTGCGGAGCAACACAAGCCGGACATTATCGGCATGAGTGCGCTGCTTACCACGACTATGACGTACATGAAAGTGGTGATCGATGGATTCAAGGAGAAGGGACTCGGACATATCAAGATGGCAATTGGCGGAGCGCCGATCAGTCAGATGTATGCTGATGAAATCGGAGCTGATGGTTACGCCGGCGATGCATCGAGCGCGGTTGATCTCTTTGTGAGATTGGTGGAGAAGGATTGACTATCTCATACGAACCCGAAGGGAGTTTTGGGAAATGAAGAAGCTGTTGCACGAAGTTGTTCGTGAACGAAGGCTCGTCTGCGACGGAGCGATGGGCACGCAATTGATGCTCGCAGGACTCGAGCCTGGCGGTTGCGGCGAGATGTGGAATCTTATGCATCCTGATCGCATCCTGAACATCCAGCGGCGTTACGTTGAGGCGGGCGCGGATTGTCTGATCACGAACACGTTTGGTGCGAGCCGCATTATGCTGCAACGGCATGGACATACCGACGAGCTCCGCGAAATCAATCAAGCTGCCGTGCGGATTGCGAGAGAAGCGTTTGGCGACCGAGTGGGATTTGTTCTTGGTGACATCGGACCGCTCGGCGCAATTCTTGAGCCGTATGGCGACTTGCCCATCGCTGATGCGCGGTCGGCGTACGAGGAACAGGCTCGCGCGCTCGTCGAAGTCGGCGCCGACGCGATCATCATCGAGACGCAAACATCGCTTGATGAAATCGGCATTGCAATCGAAGCTGCGAAAGCTGCCGGCGCGCCAAGCATCATTGCTTCGCTTGCTTACGATCTCTCGGCGGACAAATCGTTTTACGTCACGATGATGGGCGTAATGCCTGAGCAGGCGGCGGAGTTTGTGAAAGAGAAAGGCGCGCACATTGTTGCGCTGAATTGCGGCACCGGGATGGATATGAAAGGCGCGGCGCGTGTTGCGTTGCAGTATCAACAGGCATGCGACCTGCCGACGATGGTGCAACCTAATGCCGGACTTCCCGTGCTCGAAGGAGGCAAAGCTGTGTACAAGCAACTCCCGGCGGACATGGCTCGCTGCGTCCCCGATGCACTCAACGCGGGTGCAGGCGTCGTCGGGTCATGCTGCGGCAGCACGCCTGATCACACGCGGGCAATTCGCGCGGTGGTGGACGAGTTCAACCGAAAGTGACTGACTGCCGTTACGCAGAGCATAATTCTGCTTGTATTGGCTTTCATCCGTCGCTACGCGACGGGCTGTGATGCTTCGTCCTTATATCCCGACCTTAGAAAGGTCGGGCTAAGGTGTGCCACTACGTGGCATTCGGTCATTCTCATTTCGTTCGTCCCGTAGGGACGAATTGATGATAGGCAGACCATTCTATCGTCCAACGAGTATCTCGTTGTCCGTCAGGTTCAACTCGACGCCCGCCATCGTGGCCGCCTCCTGAAGCGCGGCGTGCAGCATGACAATCGGATCAGCGCTGACATCGAGCCTGCGCATCAATCCTTCTCCCTTCTTCGCGCCGACAGTAAGCGTCACTTTCAACCCCTTTCGCTTGCAAGCAACGCGTGTCCCGTCGGGAAGCGTTGTGTTCATCGGCTTGATAAAAGCATCGACGTAATGCGCGCCGACGCCGGATTTGTCGGCGAAATGCGGCGGGATTTTTTCTTTCGCCGCCGAGTTGATGTCGCAGAGTTTGATCCTGTGGTTTCTCTCTCTAGAGTCGACACGTGTCCTGAGTAACTCATGCTACGCAAGATTGGATGTCACCCCTGCCTGCCGGCAGGCAGGCTTTCAGGGTTTTGGATTCGCTTGTTTGTATTTATGTCGGGGCAGTGCCCCGACCTGTAATATGTGACGCTTTCAGCGTCTACCTGCGCAGTAGCCGTCCCCAAAGGGGCAAATACTGTAGCCGAGGGCGAAGCCCTCGGTTACCAAACGAACCAAAGACAGACAAACCCTGAAAGGGTTTCATAAAATTCGTGAGACGTCAACTGTGCGCAACATCTTAGTGAGTCGGAAGTGTCCCGTCGATTCTCCTCTGCGTCAGCGCGAAGTGAATCACTTCAAGTACTAATCCCCACTTGTGAATACGGCTTGCTTCTTTGCAGAAGCATCCGGCGGGGGAGAATTCGCGCTTCCATGTCAGCACGTCGCCGAGTCGATTGCCGAGCAACGGCTTCTCATGTGAGACCTGCTCCATGAGTGAAGTCGGATTGGCGACGTAATCGCACATGAGCGTATGTCCGCGGTCGCCGGGCGCTGGGGCGCACGACATGTCGAAGATTCTGTGCCCGTCGTTGGCAGCGCTGAGCCGAACTCGGAAGTGGAACTCAAGTGGATGCCCGCTGTTTGAACAGGTCGTGCCTTCGTATCGGAACAGCGCTGCGACCGAGCCGTCGCCGTCGTGCGACAATGTCAGTCGTTCGGCGGACCACTTGCGCAGTGCCTTCTCGTTGAATGTATATGAAATGGCTGGAGCTGATTGCAGACGCCGAACATCTTCGATCTGAAAGAGCGACTTCACATGCGGCACTCTTCGATATCGGCAAGTGTCAAGGGAGCAACTCTCGCAAGGAATCAAGTCCGTCAGGCGTTGCACTTTGTCGACTTGCGAAGTCACTCCGAAAACCGCGAGCAACGACTTTTTCGGTTGAAGCATGCCTGATGGCAAAACACGGATGCGATGCAGAATTCCGTCTGCATCCGACTGGTTGATGAGTTGCCACAGCGCTTCTTGATCTGCAATACTCCATCCCGGATAGCCGGGACTGTCATGTGGCAAAATCGCGAGTTGGTGTTGATCTCCCCACGCACACAACTGAAACGCTACTCTCGCAACGAGATGTTCAACGACAGCAGATCCGTACGTTTCGAGAAAGTAGTACTCGTCTGGCTTTTCGTCGAGCCATAGCTTGTGAGCGTGCTCCTCGCATTCTTTTCCCGCGCTGACGGCAACGAGAATAGCAGCATCCGCTGCCGCCTGCGAGAGCTGTGCGCAAAGCCGCTGCGAAGTGAATGGTACTCCATTGATGATCAGCGATTCGCCGCGCAGGTCGATGGGCTCGATGAGATGCGCAAAAGTCCAGGGGGATGCGTTCCGGCTGTACCAGTCAATCGCCCAATCCATCAGCGCTTTTGAGCGTCCATTGATATCACGGTCGTGTGGAAATCCGAGCAGTCGTTTGTATTCCGTTTCGTGAACGGAAACTTCGGGATGTAGATCCAGAACGCTGAACGCGTCGGATGTTCGCGTCGATGTCATCGGTGCGAGGTCTCCGATTCGATTGGCACGAACTGACATCCTTCAACAAAGAAGTCAAAGAACTGCGGATGAGTTTCCAGCCGGCAGTGAACGACACGTGCAGCGAGATCTTCCAGTTCTCTTCGCTTCTGTCGCGACAACAATGCTATCGTCGCTCCTTCGATGGCGGCGTTGCCAATCTGCACGATTCGTTCGTCAGCGATGTTGGGAATCAAGCCAATTCTCTTTGATGATTGCACATCGAGGTTTCGTCCAAAACCGCCGGCGAGATAGAATGTGTGGATGTCTTCGAATCGCACTCCGTACCTGTTGGCGATAACGTGCAAACCCGCAACGTTCGCCCCTTTGGCTTGCGCAAGTTCGTTGATGTCGCGTTCGGTGATGCGGATGCTCTTCACGCCGTTCGCATACAGAAAGAACTCGTGATCACCATTGTCGAACCGACCGAGCGAATTGATTTTTCCGGTGCGCAGCAACTCGGCTAGTGTATCCACTAATCCTGAACCGCAAATTCCTTCGGGAGATGTCGCCCCGATTGCTACGAACTGCACTGAGCCGTCTTCTGCAATCCGCACTTTTTCGATTGCGCCATGAAGACCCGGCATGCCGCACGAGATGCGTCCGCCTTCGAACGCGGGACCTGCGGGGCAGGACGCGGCAAAGATCTTGTGCTTGTTGCCGATGATCAGCTCTGTGTTTGTGCCTATGTCCATCAGTGCGACAAGCCGCTCTTCATTCGCGAGATCGATGGCAAGCATGCAGGCCGCCGCGTCGGCGCCGACATGTCCGCTGATGATCGGCAGACCGTACACTCTCGCTTTCGGATGAAGCGGCAGCAATAGATGCCGTGCATCTTTGGTGAGACTTGTCGTCGTCCGCTTTCCTTCGTGCACCTCGATTTCCGTGATGGATTGATACGGATTCTGTCCGATGGAGTACACGTTCAGACGGAAGAACATATCGCGCATCGTCGAGTTGCCGGCAACTACGACTTCATAGATTGATCGCGGATCGACAGGAAATTCTTCGATGGCATGAGTCAGATATCCGGCGAGCGTTCGTTGCAGGATCTTCGTTCCGTTCTCGGTCTCGAAGCGGATGCGAGACATGATGTCGGAGCCGCCGAACCGTTGCGGGTTTTCGAATGAAGAGTCAGCAACAATCTCGCCCGTCTCGAGATTCAGCAGCCGCACGACAACAGTTGTGGTGCCGATGTCGATTGCCAGACCATGGATCGGTCCCCCTGACGAATCGATTTCCTCGCCATCGAGGAAGATGCGATTGCCGACGCGAGTAACGCATGGATCGATCTCTCTCGTTGATAGAGCATCTGGAAGACGCACTGCCTCTCGCACGATTCTCATCTCGCCGCGACGCATGGTGTGGCACTTCACACTGCCTGCTTCAGAGATGAGGCGCGTCCGGCAAGAGAGTCGGAAGCCGTCGCGAAGATGTTCTTCTTCCTGCATTCGCGGCGACA
>JACRFA010000048.1 GCA_016218065.1 Ignavibacteriota bacterium
GGTCCAGTGGAACATCCAGGGCGTGAAGAACGTGACCTGGACCGGCACCAAGTGGGGCTGGGACAGCTCCTGCCCGTACGACACGCGCAGCCTTTCCGGCGGCCCGGGCAACTACAGCGAGCCGTTCTCGTTTGCCTACGGGCACAGTTTCGCCGAAACCTTTTCGGTTGGCGTGCTGGGGCGGCTCGTGCAGGAGAAGGTCAACGACACACGCTACGAACTCGTTCAACAGAATCTGATCATCACGCCCCGGACAAATGAAGCGACGAGCATGGCGTTTGATTTCGGGATGCTCTGGAACGCGTCGCGATCCACCGCCATCGGCGTCGTAGGGAGAAATCTCTTTGTCGCGGAAGGGGATTTGGCGCGTGAGGTGGAAGAATTCGCTCTGCCGTTCAAACGTACACTCGAACTCAGCGCGCGATGGAATGTTACCTCGCCGATCTCGCTGGCCGCATCGCTGAGCTCGCTGGGCAATGGCTCACTTGGCATTGAGGCGGCGCCGGTGAAGAATCTCGCTCTCCGCGGCGGTTTGTACTTCGACAAAGAGGAAACCCCGAAAGTGTTTGCGTTCAGTGTCGGAGCCGGGTGGGGCTACGAGTTTCTTGAGGCCGATGTAGCGTACATGAAGTTCTTGGGAGGCGGAAGTCACTCCGGGGCGGGAAGCGTTGCGTCGTTTGATGCGTCGACAATTCACTCGTTCGATCTGACGCGCTACACAACCGATCGCATCGTGTTGTCGGTGAAAGCGATCTTCGGCAACATTCGCCGGAGCCTGGCGCGTATCGAGTCCGTAGAAATGCTGAGCGGCGTCTATCCGTCGTCGTACGAGTTGTTTGCGTTCCGACCGATTGGCCATGTGAAGGTACGCAACGTCTCCGACAAACCAATCCAGGTGAAAGCAAGTTTCTTTGTCGAGAAGTTCATGGATGCGCCGACGGAAACCACTCCCGTGCATTTGCAGCCGGGCGAAGTGCAAGAGATCCCATTCAGCGCTGTGCTGAATGATCAGGTCCGGCACGTCGGCAAGCTGACGATTCGAGAAGGGAACGTCTATGTGAGCACGTCTGTCGCGGAGGAATATGATGACCGCGCACAGGCCAAGGTGTTGATTCATGGCCGGAACGATTGGGATGGAGATGCACACTCGCTTCGGCACTTTGTTACGCCCGACGATCCTGAGATTCTTCGGTACACGCGGGATGTTCTCTTGCGCTACAAGGATACGCTGAGTTCCGTTGCACGAGAGCTTGAACAGCTGATGAAGGCGAGGATACTCTTCGATGCGTTTGCGAAGAATCTCGTGTACGTGTCCGATCCGAAGCAGACCAGCGACTATGTTCAGTATCCGTCGGAAACTCTGGTGCTGAAGAGCGGCGACTGCGATGACATGACGGCGTGTTTCTCATCGCTGCTGAGCAGCGTCGGAATCTCCACCGCGTTCGTGGACGTTGTCCCGACCGGTGCGCCGGAAAAGAGTCACATCTACTTGCTATTCGATACGGGTTTGGATCCCAAGTTTGCAGATCGCATCAGCCAGAATCCGAAGCGTTACATCATCCGACGGAATGCAAAAGATCAGGAGACAATCTGGCTGCCGATCGAGACCACCGTGACGGCAAAAGGTTTCGATGAAGCCTGGTTGACGGGAGCGCAGGAATATCTTGAGGATGTTGAACTCAATCTCGGTCTCATCAAAGGTTGGGTCCGCATTGTTGATGTGAATTGATGGAGGATATATGAAAGGCATTCGATTGATTACGGCGTTGCTGATTCTGTTTTTCGTGACGACGAAGCTGTTCGGCGGAGAACAGATTGTGCTGCAGAAGGTGCAGGGCGACGTGACCGTACGCGCGGGAGTGACGGAAACATGGAGCAAGCTCTCAGCCGGCCACTCGCTGAATCCCGACGCGACTGTGAAAACCGGTGCGCAAAGCTCGGCAGTGATTTTGCTGCCGTCGTCCAATAAGAAAATCTCGCTTCCTCCCGAGGTCATCGTCGACATCTCCGACATCCGGGAGCTCACGCAGGAAGAGTTGATGCTTAAGCTGACGATGGAGAAAGTCCGTGCGTCGTCGTACCAGTGGAAAGGCCGCGAACTTAATCTCCCGAACGAGACAGCGATGCACGGCGATCCGAAAGACCAGAAGCAAGCGCTGAGCGAAACGGATCCCAAAGTCGGGGTCATGGAGATGAATGGGATCAAGCGTGTTCTGTTCGATAACGGATTCTACTCGACAAGCGCGTTGAAGGCGCTCGATGTTCTGCGCCGATATCCTGCGCTGAAGAAATTTGAGAATCGCCTCCTCATTGCTGAGTCGCTGGAGAAGTCGAACCTAAAGAGTGAGGCGTTGAACGAATACGTCAGCCTCTCGATGTCGACCGACATTACGCCGGAACAAAAAGAACTTGTCCAGGCAGAGATTGCAAAGCTGAAGACGTAGGCAGCGCTGACATAGAAATACGGCGGCGGCTCCGCGGAGTCTAAACAAAACCACATCAGACCCAACTCTGCGGAAACCGCCGTTGTTATTTTGATACGGATAATCCCGCAATGATGCAAACCTGATTCCCGACAGAGATAGTTGGAGGGGCACTACCAAGACACGTACTTCGCTGTTCCTCGCAGAGCCGTCGCGATGGTGGGTCGCGACGGTTTTTTGTTGGGCGATTTGCCAAATCGCCCTACCCCGACATCTCATTAGAGAGGCATCTCCGCAAGAAAAGTCGCGAGAACCATGCGCCTTATTGAAAACTATTTACGCATGAGCATCCACTTCGCCTGCACTTGACCTATCCTGAGCGCCGTGCCTGCCGGTCGAAGACTCGACTCGTTGAGCAGGCAGGAAGTCGAAGGATCGTTGACGCGGATTTGATAGTCCCGACGAACTGCGTCGGGATTGCTACTGCGTAAGCGGCAAAAGTACGCGCCGCTCGAAACCAACTGAAAATCCGATTGTGGAATCACTTCGTCTGCCAGAATTCTCTCACCTCGAACGTGTTTGCGTGAAAGGAGTTCAGTGGTCAAATCGGATTCATCGCGAAACCCGAGGAGAAGCAAGAGCAAGACATATCCGATACAGAGATAGTCGAACCTGCTCATGATGCTCACCGTAACAAAACAAGCCTGTTTGTCTGAACAAAATCGCCCGTCGAGATGCGATAGAGGTAGATACCGCTCGACAACCCGCTTGCATCAAATTGCACCTTGTGGTAACCTGCACTCCTCACCTCGTTCAGAAGAGATGCCAACCGCTGACCGAGAGTGTTGAACACTTCGAGCTTTACGGGCGATTGCCTTGATAGAGCAAACTCGATTGTGGTTGATGGGTTGAAGGGGTTGGGGTAGTTTTGTTGGAGCACAAACCGTGTGGGGACCCCCTCCAAGGTAGGCCGCACCGAAGTCATCTGCGAAAGAGGACGCATCCAGACCCCCTTGGAATCAGTTCCGGCAAAAAGAATATTGCCTGTAGCAGCAAGAGCATTAATGTCGTAGCCAGGCGGCATCCCAAACGCAACCGAAATCCAACTATCCCCGCTATTGGTCGAGAGAGCGATTCCGCCTCTGGCAAGGCCTGCAAAAAGATTATTGCCCGCGGCAGCGAATGCTCGCACTGTACCGTTCGTCAAGCCGACATTGACATCGGTCCAACTAGTGCCATTATTAGAAGTCCTGAATATCCCACCTTCAACTGTACCGGCAAAGAGATACATTCCATGTTTGAAAAGGGTTGTTACTCTTATATTCGTCAGGCCGTTGTTTATTGGCGTCCAGCTTGTACCCCTGTTAGTTGAAAGGTAAGCCCCGCTTGAGTTCCCGGCAAAGAGGTTTGTGTCGCTCGCTGTAAGAGCCCACACATTGATGTTGGTCAATCCATTGTTAACTCCAGTCCATTCTGTGCCATTGTTTGTGGAACGAAAGATACCAAATTCAGTCGCGGCAAAAACATCTTCGCCCATCGCACACAATCGCCACACTCTCGGGCGAAACATGCCACCGCTTGCGAGAGCCCAGCTCAGTCCATTGTTGGAAGAACGATACACTCCGTACGCAGTTCCTGCAAAGAGGTTTGTTCCACCGGAGCTGTCTTGTTTCATCGCAAGCGAAAAGACCCAATGATCGGTCAAACCACTATTCATTGTTCTCCAGCTTGTGCCATTATCAGTTGAGAGACATACCCCAACTTCCCATGTCGCCGCGAGAAGGCGCGAACCACTCGCAACAAAATCGTAAACCGTGGTATTCACGAGACCGTTATTAGTGGCAGACCACGTTGCGCCAAAATCTGAGGAGAGAAATACACCCCCATTGTAAGTTCCCGCAAAGAGGTTTGCATCCTTCACGGCGAATGCTTGCACATAAGGATTTTCTAGACTGGTATCTATCGTGGTCCAACTGATACCATTATTTGTGGATCGGAACGCACCACCCCAAGAACCCGCAAAGATATTCGTGCCGATTGCTGCAAGAGCACGGACATTAGGGTTAGTCAAGCCGGAATTGACTGCGGTCCAGGTCGTGCCATCGTTTATGGATAGAAAGATGCCACCATGAAAGAATCCCGCGAAGAGACTCGTGCCACTCACTAAAATCGCAGTGAGATCTGTACCCGTGAGA
>JACRFA010000049.1 GCA_016218065.1 Ignavibacteriota bacterium
ATCGCGCCGACTGCTCAGAGTACAACCCGCACTCCTCATACCTCGTCGGTCAGGCGATTTTTCACACTGAGTGGGATGACGTGGGGAAGATCGTCTCGAAAGAGAAAACGTCCGGAGGAGCATCGGCGATTGTTGTGTCGTTCGAGAGATTGGGCGAACGACGGCTTCTCGAAAACGTCATTGATCGGTTTGACAGTTGATTTATTGAGAACGAAAATTCTTCCGAAGGAGGTGATAAGATGGTCGGCATCGTAGTAACTGAAAACGAGCCTATTGATCGCGCATTGAAGCGCTTCAAGAAGAAGTATGAACGCTCGGGAATTCTGAAAGAGTTCAAGAAGCGAGCCTACTTCACCAAACCCTCCGTCAAGAAGAGAATGAAGAAGGTGAAAGCGGTTCGTCGGGCGCAAAGAACGCTCGCTGAACAGAATTAGAAAAAACCCCGCGCGAAGCGGGGTTTTTCTTTTGTAACAGTCGGATCAACTCCCGGACCATCCCACCTCAGTCTCTGCAAAGTCTCTCCCCTGTTTTTTCAGCTATGGAGTCGGCGTTGAGCCTTCCTCTGTCTTTGCCTGCGCCTTTATTTCCTGAACTTCCTTGCGGATTTCCTGCGCTTTGCGCTTCAATTCATTCATCGCCTTTCGGACTCTTGTGCCGGCTGACTTGTTGCCTTTGTCATAGAATTTCACAAAGTCCTTTTCAAAGCTATCCACGAGGTCGCGCAGTTCTTGAAGTCTGCTCATGTGTGCCTCCTTATGTTGTTGTTTGAATGCGAGAAATCCCGGCGTTGGTTGCTCGCCGACCTGTTATCTTGATCTTTTCTTTAGTCCTTTGAAATACTCCGCCCTCAACTTGTCCACCAGCTCGCCGCGTCTTTCGTAGAGCCGCTTCAGCTTTCGCGGTTTTCGCTGCGCAAGAGCGTACGAGGTCAGGATGGGCATTGCAACAGTGGAATCGAGGTACGCCACCACGGTATCGGGCAGCTTGTTCGGATCCACCTTCCCCCAACTTACTGCTTCCGATGGCGTCGCTCCCGACAGTCCGCCCGTGTCGGGCCGTGCATCCGTAATCTGCAGAAAGAAATCATGTCCCTTCTCGTTGATCTGCAAGACTTCCTGAATTTGCGGCTCCGTTTGCAGCAAGAAATTCTTCGGCGATCCGCCGCCAAAAATCAGTACGCCGCTTCTTCCTCCCTTTCGCTTTGCGTCGAGTACAATTGCGGCGGTTTCATTGACGTCGAGAAGCACGTCAATGCGAGTTGCATATCCCGAAAGCTCGATCTCGGCAATGTTCATCCCAATCGAACTATCTCCCGGCGACGAAGTATAGACCGGCACGCCGCATTGGTATGCAGTCGAGAGCACGCTGGGATGTTTGATTTTGAGAATGCGCTCTCGTTCGTGGATGTACTTTCCCAGCTTGTAGTGAAGCTCGGCGGTCCCCATTTCCTTCTGAAATTCTTCTTTTCGGATCACCGTTCTGAAGAATTTGTCAGTACTCAAGAGTACATCGTAATCGAACAGAATGTCGTAGATCCGAATGACGCCTTCTTTTCGCAGGATGCGATCATCGATAAAGGGGCTGCCTCGGTGAAGCGACTTTCCAATTGCAAAATGCGCGTCGTGATAGAGATTCGCACCGGTAGAAACAATCCAATCAACGAAGCCGGCTTTCATGAGCGGCACAACACACGAGCCGCCCAGTCCTGCAGGAGTCAGCGCGCCAGTGAGGCTCATCCCAATCGTGACATCGGACTGAAGCATCCGGTTTGCGAAGAGATGGCATGCTTCGCGGAGTCTCCCGGCGTTGTACGCTTGAAAGTAGCTATCTACCAGCTCGACGACACGAGCGTTCCCGGGAATCGGCGACGGTACGATTTTCTTTCCCCGTAGATACTTGCTCTTTCCTAGCTTCATTGAAATGATTTGGTGAGATGATGTCTGTAACTCTAACCGCCCAAATGTAAGCAAATCTGGTCGGAAAAAGCAAGGAAATTTTGATGTTTTCGCGCCATCACCTTAGGTACGCATTTCGGCCTAGAAACCTAGCCGAGAAATGTGATCCACACATAAAAAATCACAGAAAGAACTTGACTGTGCATGTGGTTTCTTCTTATTTTTATTTAGACTAATTCTAAATAAGCCTCTCCAATGGAAAAGCAAGCTGCTTACGCAATACTCACAGACCACTTGAAAGCTCAAGGAAAGCTCAGAGCCACACCTGAGCGTTTTGCGATTCTGGATGCCGTGCTTCAGAGCCAGGGACACTTTGATGTCGAGGCACTCTACTATCGGTTGATCACGAACGGCGTCAAGGTATCAAAGGCCACGGTGTACAACACGCTTGAGTTATTGCAAGAGTGCGGACTTGTTTCGAAGTACAGATTTGCCGAGAACACCTCGCGCTACGAAAAAGCGTTCGGGCGTCCTCATCATCACCACATGATCTGCCTGAACTGCGGCGACATCATCGAATTCACGAATGACCGTCTGGAAAGAATTCAAGAAGAAGTTGCAGCCGGAGAGGATTTTTCCATCCAGAGCACGACGATTCAGATTTTCGGCACGTGCTCAAAATGCACAAAGAAATAGACGACTATGCCATTACCACTTTCTGATGTTTACGTCGGCCAACAAGTTCGCATTGCCTATCATAATTCTGAACCTGAAGTTCGTCTGCGGCTGCTCGAGCTGGGATTTCGCGAGAACGCGACAATCCGCTGCATCAACAAAGTCGCGGGCGGAATCATCTGCGAAGTGTACAACACGCGCATTGGGCTGAACAAGACGACCGCGCGCAACATTCTCGTCTTCGCATCGGAACAGCAGCCGGCGACCTGAAATGAAAGAAGTCAGCTTGAGTTCCCTGTCGCCGGGGGAACGAGGAAAAATCGCACGAGTCGCGACTCAGGCGAGCGTACGGCAACGACTGCTTGAAATGGGACTGGTGAAAGGAACACCGGTGGAATTTGTTCGCTCAGCGCCAATGGGAGACCCGATTGAAGTGAGCGTGAAGGGATATCGATTATCGCTGCGACGAGTCGAAGCGCAATCAGTGTTTGTCGTGAAGGAAACGAAATGAGCTTCGAGACTGCTACAACTGCGACAAGCTACATCGCGCTCATCGGGAATCCGAATTCCGGGAAGACAACACTATTCAACGCGCTCACCGGACTGCGCCAGAGGGTCGGCAACTACCCCGGCGTGACGGTCGAAAAAAAAGAAGGCCGGCTCACGCTGCCCGATGGCTCGGAAGCAATTCTTCTCGATCTCCCCGGCACATACAGCCTCAACGCAAGCTCGCCGGATGAACGTATAGCCACGGACGTCCTGCTCGGCAAGGTCGATCACACACAAGCGCCGGAGCTGGTCATCTGCGTGGTCGATGCAAGCAACATCGAGCGAAATCTCTACCTCGTCAGCCAGATTATTGATCGCCGGATTCCGGTCATCATCGCCCTGAACATGGTTGATGTGGCCGAACATGCGGGCATCGAAATCGATGCAAAGAAGCTCGCCCGCTCGTTGAGTGTTCCCGTTGTGCCGCTGATCGCCAGCAGAAGCATCGGGGTTGATCAGCTGAAGCGGGCAATCAAGGAGGCGAAAGCGATCACGGCGAAAACACGATCGTGGAGAATGCCTCCCATCGTCGAGGAAGAGACAGAAGAGCTGATCGGCTATCTTCAACGCTATCACAAGCTCAACGAAGCAAATGCATTTCACGAAGCGCTCTCCCTTCTCTCTGCCCCCGAATCGCTGGATGATCATCGCGACCGCTACGCGCCAGAAGTGATTGCACACGTCCGCAAAGACCATGAGCGGCTCAACTTCATGGGCATCGACCGGCAATCAGTGTTTGTCGAGTCGCGCTACGAGTGGATCAAGAACGTCTGCACCGAGGCCGTGAAGCAAACGCACAACGGAAAGACATCGGTCAGCGACAGAATTGACCGGATCGCGACGCACAAGATCTGGGGCTTCGTGGTTTTTCTTGCACTGATGGCGATCATGTTTCAGTCCGTGTTCACATGGGCTGAAGCGCCGATGAGTTGGATCGAAGATCTCACGATGTTAATTGGCGATCAGATCAAAATAGTGATGCCGGCGGGCGATTTGAGAGATTTGATTATTGATGGTGGATTGGCTGGCGTTTCGGCTGTTGTGGTTTTTCTCCCACAGATTCTGCTCCTCTTCATGTTCATCGGTCTGCTGGAAGACACAGGCTATATGGCCCGTGCAGCGTTCATCATGGACCGGCTCATGAGTAAAGTTGGTCTGCACGGAAAGTCATTCATCCCGATGCTCAGTTCGTTTGCCTGCGCGATTCCCGGCATCATGGCAACGCGCACCATCGAAAGTCCGAAAGATCGTCTCGTCACAATGCTGGTCTCGCCGCTCATCAGCTGCAGCGCGCGGCTGCCGGTGTACACACTGCTGATCGCGGCATTCATCCCCACAACATACGTCCTTGGCTTTTTGTCGTTGGCCGGCCTGACGCTGCTCTCGATGTACTTGCTCGGACTCGTCATGGCGCTAACGATGGCCTGGTTCTTCAAGAAGACGTTGCTGAAAGGTCCGGCGCCCCTCTTTATTATGGAGCTGCCGCCGTACAAAACGCCCAGCGTCAGATCCATTTCACTGCAAATGTGGGAGCGGTCGAAACTCTTTCTGCGCAATGCCGGCACGATTATTCTCGGTGTGTCAATTCTGCTCTGGTTTCTGGGCACCTACCCCAAGAGCGAAGGAACACCTGCCCAGCAGCTCGAACACAGTTTCATTGGCCGCGCCGGTCAAGCCATCGGTCCTCTCATCAAACCGCTGGGCTTCGATTGGAAAATCGGCATTGCTGTGTGTGCGTCGTTTGCAGCGAGAGAAGTTTTTGTCAGCACGATGGGAACGATCTACAACATTCAGGAATCGGATGAAGAACTCGCGGGCTCGTCGCTGCAGGAAAAAATGCGCAACGACAAAGACCCGGTCACAGGGGCGCCGGTGTGGAGTGCGCTCACCGCGATTTGCGTAATGGTGTATTACGTGCTCGCGATGCAATGCATCTCAACCATCGCGGTCATGCGCCGCGAGACAAACGGCTGGAAATGGCCCCTCTTTCAGATTGGGTACATGACGGCTCTCGCGTACGGCGCGACGTTCATCGTGTATCGCGTCGGATTAGCGTTGGGATTGGGAGCGTAACATGGATTGGCAACAAGCATCTTCACTCGTCATCGTGGCAACGACTGCGGTGTTGTTGGTGCGACATCAGATTGCAAAACGTCGCCGCGCGAAACTCAAACCGTGCGGGGGCAATTGCGGCTGTTCATCGGATGTGCTGGAGAGAATACGTGCAGAATCACAGCCGAAGTTTTTGGAACAGAATCAGAACCAGTAAAAACAAAGCGTGCCCATCTGACCTTTGGCGAGGAGGTGAGCACGCTTCGATACGAAAAAGTTCGCACGTCCGTGTGGAGGCGTTCCCTTTTCCTTTTCAATATACGGAAGCCGACCTGGGAATTCAAGAAACCGGATGAGTGACGCATTGACTCATTAATAATGTAACTTTGCGGAAGTGTCGCGGAAGTCGTTGCCTCATAATCGATATTACTTAGGGGATGTTGTTCCGCAGCCGAAAGGTGAGTTGCCAAATCAGTCCATTTCAGTTGCAACTGGTCATGC
>JACRFA010000043.1 GCA_016218065.1 Ignavibacteriota bacterium
ATCCTTTTACATCAGCGTAATAAGCGTAATATCTGCCTGTAGGCAGAGCAATGAAATACTCGCCGGTAACAGGATCGGTTTTGGCGATACCAACTTCTTTTTTAAGCTCAACATCTTCACATTTAATAGTAGCATCTACCGGATTCCCGTTCTCATCAAACCGCGCCGACTTCGCATACTCAATGTCATCATAGATATCCGACAAATCGAAATGTATCATAACGACATCAGGATTCAACTGCAGGCCATAGTGTTTCAGATAAAGATATTCGAGCATCGATGAATAGCTGGGCACGCCGGCATTGATTACCTCGAATCGCATTGTGGTGGGAAGTTTTCGAAGCCGAGCCTCGAGGACTTTCGAAAAAGTTTCATGGCTCATAACACCATCGCCCTCCGTGAACGAATCACCGAGCATGAGAATGCGAAACGTGTTCGGCGGCTTCTGCAAACTATATTCATGATCTCTCAAGCCGAGAGCGTTAAGCTTGTAATCCGTATCGAACTCGAGAGTCTTGTAACGCCCATTCGCATTCGGAACGAACCGATGGTGAAGGAGCGAGTCATCCTGCATGTAGAAGAATCGCATGACTTCCCTGGGCTGGATGAGACGAACAGAAAGCTCGAGCAGTCCAAGACAAAATAGTAGTGAAGCTATGACCAGTAGTGCGCGTATTCCGGCTTCGCGCAGTCTACGGCCAAGCCTTCCATGAGGCCGCATAGTTACTCTTTGAAATTTAAGAACGAGGGAGGATTACACTGCTATCTACTTCCGCAGAAGAAGCACGAGCTGCCGATGCACTTACACAACCTCTTGCTGCACAGGCGCCGTCACCTTGGGAGAAATCTTTTTTTCAGCAAGCAGTCGCTTTCGCAATATCATCTGCACCGGTTTCTCAAAGTACTCGTACGAGACAACCGAAACGGCAACGACCGCTCCTCCATAAAATAGGAAGAACAAAGGACTGGTGTAAGGGAAATGTAACCCGCCAGCTACTGCGATCGAATAGATCAGCAGCTGCACAGGGAAGTGGAGGAGATAAACCGAGTACGAAATATCGCCAAGATACGTCAACGGGCGAATCGAAAGAAGCTTGTTCAATGGCGCGAAGCGGATTGAGGCAATGATAAACGCCGGGTAAAGAAATACTACATAGGTGTACGACCATGCCGACGGTTTGACGTACATGACCGCAGCAAATCCCGCAAGCAATCCGGCAACGATAAGTCCAAAATGCCATGTCTTCAGTTTTTCGTAGAAGAGAACCTCGTAAATCAGAATGCCCAGGAAGAATCCCATGAACAGGCGTCCGATGTCCATGTTCACGAAGAAGTAGCCTGTGTGAAGATGACGGAAGAGGAAACCGATGACAATGAGGCCAACTGAAATTACAACTCGCATCCTGAAGAAATAACGCATGATGACGAAGAACATGATGTACGCAACAATCTCACACGAAATCGACCACGCCGGTCCGTTGAATGTCCAAGGCCACGGCGTAACGCCGCTCTGAATGAACAAGACGTTAGCCAGAAAGTAGTTGGTGTCGCTTTGTGTGTAAACAAAGATCCCAATGCCTTTTGCAATGCCATAGAGAAAGAGCGCGCTGACAAAAATGAGAGTCGCAAGATGGAGGGGATAAAGCCGGGAGAATCGGTACACGGAGTACTCGCGCGCGTCAATCCGTTGCTGGAATATTTTTCGCCCGTAAACATACGAAAACACAACGCCTGAAAGAACGAAGAACAGGTCGACCATATGCCAGCCATTCTCATAGAAGAACCCAAGGAAGCTATAGAAAGGCTGCGCATCGGCAGCCATGGCGTGGTCAAAATGATGGTAGTGCGAGAAGAAGGCAACAATAATAGCAGCAACGCCCCGAATTGTATCAAGCGGCTTTAGTCTGTTCATCCGTTTCCTAAAAAGTAATCTTCGTGGACCGAGATCTGATGTGTAGAGTAACGCTCATCAACGCAACAATCAAGCCGTGGCTATTGTTACCCTGTGAACATCGGGGAAAACAACATCAAAAGAAATGACCATCAGCAACTTCCCGTCACCGATGTTCATCACAAAAACGACTTTGAAGATCAGAAAAAATTGTGAGAGAACCAAACTCACGGAATTTCGGCTGCATTGACTTACCCTGCTCAAATAGCTATATTCCTCCCAAGTGAGATGATTGTTTTTGTCGATTTGGAACCATTTCGCAGCGTGTTCTCGTTGACTTAGTACGACATTGACAGTTACCGGTCATAATCATACACGACGGGTGAAGGAAAAGGATGGAAGGCAATTTTTCGAATCGCGTACAGGACGTCATTCGGCTGAGCCGTGAAGAAGCTCTGCGCCTTGGTCACGATTACATCGGGACTGAGCATTTGCTCCTTGGCGTAATTCGTGAAGGCGAGGGAATCGCGGTGAAGATCCTTCGCAACCTCGGAGTGGACCTCTACAAGCTGAAGAAGGCGATCGAGGACACCGTAAGAACAACGGGCGGCACGCTGACCATCGGAAACATTCCACTCACCAAGCAAGCAGAAAAAGTTCTTAAAATTACCTACCTCGAAGCGAAGTTATACAAGTCGGATGTCATTGGTACAGAGCATCTGCTGCTGTCGCTTCTTCGCGATGACGATAACATCGCGGCTCAAATCCTCCATCAGTTCAATATTCACTACGATGTCGTTCGCGGCGAACTGGACAACATCATCAGCGGCAAACCTTCAAATCCACCCCACTCATCAACGCCCGAAAAGAAGCCGGAAAAATCCAAGACACCGGTACTCGACAATTTCGGCCACGACCTGACGAAGATGGCCACCGAAGACAAACTCGATCCGATCGTCGGAAGAGAAAAGGAAATCGAGCGCGTCGCACAGGTTCTCAGCCGACGCAAGAAGAACAATCCGGTGCTCATCGGAGAGCCCGGCGTTGGAAAGACGGCAATCGCCGAAGGTCTCGCGCTGCGGATCGTGCAGAAGAAAGTTTCCCGCGTGCTGCACAATAAGCGCGTGGTCACGTTGGATCTTGCCGCCCTCGTCGCGGGCACAAAGTACCGCGGCCAATTCGAAGAGCGCATGAAAGCCGTGATGAACGAGCTTGAGAAAGCAAAAGACGTCATCCTGTTCATCGACGAGTTGCACACAATTGTCGGAGCAGGCGGCGCTTCAGGATCGCTGGACGCGTCAAACATGTTCAAGCCTGCGCTGTCCCGCGGCGAGTTGCAGTGCATCGGCGCAACGACGCTCGATGAATACCGTCAGTACATCGAGAAAGATGGCGCTCTCGATCGCCGCTTCCAGAAAATCATGGTCGATCCGACGACAGTTGATGAGACGATCAAGATTCTCGCGAACATCAAACACAAATATGAAGAGCATCACGGCGTTCGCTACAGCACAAAGGCGATTGATGCATCTGTGAAACTCAGTGATCGCTACATCACCGATCGGTACCTCCCTGACAAAGCCATCGACGTTCTTGATGAGTCGGGATCGCGGGTTCACCTCGCGAACATTCATGTGCCGAAGGAAATTCTTGACCTCGAAGGCGAAGTCGAGAAGATCAAGCAATCGAAGAATCAGGTTGTCAAAAATCAAAATTTTGAAGAAGCGGCGCGTTTGCGCGATCTCGAGAAGAGGTTGCTGAGCGATCTGGAAATCGCGAAGCGCGAATGGGAACTTAAAGCGCAAGACACAATCCACGAAGTGACTGAAACCGAAATTGCCGATGTTGTCTCGATGATGACGGGCATCCCGGTCAACAAGGTGGCTCAATCCGAATCCGACAAGCTGCTGAAGATGGACACGGCGCTGAGGGATCAGGTGGTTGGTCAGGACGAAGCGCTCGTGAAGCTCACGAAGGCAATCAGACGCACGCGTGCCGGACTCAAAGATCCTACGCGCCCGATTGGCTCGTTCATTTTCCTCGGCCCCACGGGCGTGGGAAAAACCGAAATGGCGAAGGCGCTCGCCCGCTACCTTTTCGATTCCGAAGACGCGCTTATTCGTATCGACATGAGCGAGTACATGGAGAAGTTCAGCGTCTCGCGTCTTGTGGGCGCTCCTCCCGGCTACGTCGGGTACGAAGAGGGCGGACAGCTCACGGAGAAAGTCCGGCGCAAGCCGTACTCGGTTGTGCTACTCGACGAAATCGAGAAAGCGCATCCCGATGTGTTCAACATTTTGCTGCAGGTGTTTGATGATGGAATTCTGACCGACAGCCTCGGGCGTCGCGTAGATTTCAAGAACACCATCATCATCATGACGTCGAACATCGGAACGCGTGAGCTGAAAAAGACCGGCGGCTTTGGTTTCGGCACTGACACAGCCAGACATACCGCAGAGTCGATCAAGTCCACGATTGAAGATGCGTTGAAGCGCGTCTTCAACCCGGAGTTCCTCAATCGTCTCGACGACACAATCATCTTCCGGTCGCTCGACATCGATCATATTATGCTAATCATCGACATTCAGATGCGGGATCTCCTCAAGCGCATCTCGTCGATGGGCATCACTATTGAATTGTCAAAATCCGCAAAAGAATTCCTCGCCGAAAAAGGCTACGATCCTGCATACGGCGCCAGACCGCTGCGCCGTGCGCTGCAAAAATATCTCGAAGATCCGGTTGCTGAAGAATTGCTTAGAGGCAGGTATCCCGAAGGCACAATCATCCGTGCGAAGGTGAACAAGAAAGCCGATGAGCTGAAATTCAGTATCGTGACTGCCGATCAAGCAGACGCGCCGGAAGAAGAAGAAGAAAAACCGGCAGACGTCTCATAACAGACTTCGGACACGGAATGCGCGGGCGCGCATTCCGTGTCGACTGATTCCCACCTCCCAATTCGTCGTTCCAGATTACGAACTGAAGTCGTGAGTTTTCATTCACTTTTCCTGAGGAGATTCGCGTGAAGAGAGTTATTTCGAATGTCTGTCGCCATTGTGGGGGAACATTTCGCGGAAAGATCGGCTCGTTTCGCTGCGCCGACTGCGCAAAGAAAGAAGCTCGATACAGAGAGCAGCGCGAGAAAATGAGGCGCTTGCTTCCCTTCTACCTCAAATCCAATACGTGAACCGGATTCAGCCTAACAGGCAAACACGACACCCGGCGTCAGCTCGACGACTCTGTTCTTCATCTTGGTGTGAAGATATCTCTTCAGCATCTGCGGAGTTCCCGAAAGAACGGGATATGTTCCGTAATGCATCCCGATGATTGTTTTGGGTTTGAGAAGCTCACACGCCATCGCGGCTTCACGCGGGCCCATCGTATAGAGATCACCGATCGGCAGAAGGGCAATCTCCGGCGCATAGAGTTTGCCGATGAACTTCATGTCGCCGAACAGCGATGTATCTCCCGCGTGATACAGTGAGCGTCCGTTCTCAAACCTGATCACGAAACCTGCTGCTTCGCCGCCTGCCGCGACAACGCTTCCGTTCACATCAATATCGCAGCTATGTTTCGCATCCACCATTGACACGTGGATGCCATCGACCTCGATTGTCCCGCCTTTGTTCATCCCGATTGCATTCTGCACACCTTGCGAACGCAAGTAGAGATAAAGCTCAAAGATTGCCAGAACGTTGGCGTTGGACTTCCGCGCGATCTCGACGGCATTGCCGATATGATCGGAGTGACCGTGCGAAATAAGGATGAGATCAACCTTCGCGTCTTTGGAAAAGCCGGCCGGAGCTTTCGGATTGTCTATCCACGGATCGATCAGAATGCTCTTGCCTCCCGGCGACTCGATGTGAAACGCTGAATGCCCCAGCCACGTGATCTTGATCGGTTGTTTCGAACGCGCCATGGTGGTTCCTTTCACGAGTTGATGAAGAAGACTCACTCTATTGACTTCAGAAATTTCTGCAACACCTGCTCACGCACTTTGAGAGTCTGTTGCTTACGATAGATAGCCGGCTGCGCTGCACGGACGTTGCACTGCGTTCTCGTCAGCGCGCAGCGCTCGCACGTCTCATTCACATCAATAGCCTGTACCGCCTTGTCATCCCAGAAACGTACTGCACTTTTGAAGTTCTCGTTCAACAAAAAGCCGAGGCTGATGCTCGAATTCGTATTCTCTGTCAACGCGAGCGGGCGTGCAACGGTGATGACGAAGAACTCCGCATCGCCGTCAATGAATCGTGAACGCTGCACATCGACAAGAATGCTGTCCCCGCGCTTCGCCTTCTTTCGTTCACCGACGCGTTGCAGAATTTCAATTGCGAGCCATCGTCTGCAGTAATGCTCATTCAGCCCGATGGCATGCGGGACGAGAACCCGGGACATGTTCAGCTCCTTGGTCAACGTGAACTCTTTGCTTCCCAGCTCATGGTTGAATCGGAGATAGAACATTTCTTGCAGACCGAAGAACTTCGGTATCAATTGGCTGAGCCGGTAGAGGAACATCTCAGGCGTTGCATCGTAGCGCCGCATGATGCTGAGAAACGCGGCGCCATCCCAATGTGGCCGCGCAAAAAATTCCCGGAGATCTTTGAGCAAGGAATCTTTGGGTATGAAGAGTGCGCCGGCAAAATACGAGGCTTTGTAGTTATTCAGCACTTCTGCAAACGAGCTTACTTCAAGCCATGTTGATGTGGTCGGACGTTCTTTGAGCTTGAGGAACGAGAAGCCGATTTCTCTCGCGAACAGAAACGCCTTCTGCGTCGGCAACAGCTTTCCGTTCAGAAAGAGTTTCCCTGACTGCGAAATCGAGCGGAACCGTTTCAGCTCCGGATAGTCGCTCATCGGAATCTCATCGACAGCGCAACCAAACTCCGCCGTCAAAACGCGTTGCAACTCCGAAGCCGGGATCGGACGCTTGCCGTTCCACTTGTGGGCTTGCGAAAACTCTTCGGCGGCATGCTCCAGCTCTTCAAAATAATTCCCATGCATCTTCTGATACGAGCGCAACGCGGCAAACAGGAATTGCTCGACGCTCATGTCATACGTTTGCCCGATCTCCAGCAGCGTTTGAATGAACGCCCCCGCTTCGTTGGGAGATTCCGTGATCAGGCTAACCAGGTCGCGCGGCTGAATGCCGAAGAGCTCGAACGGAAATTCTTTGATGATGGGCGATTTGAGAAACGTCGTCAGCGGATCGAGCGAATCTGTAACCTGCGCGGAAACAAGCTCGTCGAACGTAATGCCGATGGCGTTCGCGAGATGGATGATCTTGTCGGGGGTGGGATATTTTTTCCCTTTTTCGATTTCGCTCAAGTACGACACCGAGAGGCCGGACTTGTTCGCGAGATCCGATAGCGAAAGGCCGCGCTCATTGCGCAATTGCTTGAGCTTGACCCCCAAAATGAGCCGAAGATTTTCTGCGTTGACCTTCACGATCGAGAGAGTATTGATTTCTGCACGAATATACCCATCGGAACAGACATCCGCCACATGTTTTTCTCTAATAGCGAAACTTCTGTCTCAGCGAAATTTCGCTTGACATCCCTAGATCGCCAGCGTATATTCCCACCAGTTCGTTCTTTCACATACTACAACTAAGCCACTTTCAAGGAGGAGCCATGGATAGTCTGTACAGCGTCCAGACACTGGGCGCAATGAGAAATCGATGGGACGGCATTACGCGGGCATACACCTGGGACAATGTGCAGAAGCTCCGCGGCTCGGTGAACGTTGCACACACGCTCGCCGATCTTGGGGCCAGACGGTTGTGGAATCTGTTGCAGAGCGATCCGTACGTGCAGGCGCTGGGAGCGCTCACCGGCAACCAGGCGCTGCAACAGGTGAAAGCAGGACTGAAAGCAATTTATCTTTCCGGATGGCAAGTCGCCGCCGATGCGAATCTTGCCGGACAAATGTATCCCGACCAAAGTTTGTATCCCGCCAACAGCGTTCCCGACGTTGTCAGACGCATCAACCAGACATTGCTTCGCGCAGATCAGATTCACGCGTCCGAAGGATTGAATGGCATTCACTGGCTTGCGCCGATTGTGGCCGATGCGGAGGCAGGGTTTGGCGGTCCGCTGAACGCGTTTGAGTTGATGAAAGCAATGATCGAAGCGGGCGCCGCGGGCGTTCACTTCGAAGATCAGCTCGCATCGGAAAAGAAATGCGGCCACCTCGGCGGAAAGGTGCTTGTGCCCACGAGTCAATTCACTCGCACACTCACGGCGGCGCGGCTCGCGGCCGATGTGATGAACGTGCCGACGATTCTCATCGCGCGCACCGACGCCGACAGCGCAAGCTTGCTCACAAGCGACATCGATCCCTACGATCAGCCGTTCATCACGGGCGATCGATCGCCGGAAGGATTTTTCCAAGTTCGCAACGGACTTGAGGCGGCGATTGATCGGGCGCTGGCGTACGCGCCGTACGCGGACTTGCTCTGGTGCGAAACATCGCATCCCGATCTTGGCGAGGCGCGGGAATTCGCCGATGCCATCCACGCAAAATATCCCGGCAAGATGCTCGCCTACAACTGTTCACCTTCATTCAACTGGGCGAAGAAGCTCGATCCGCAAACAATCTCGCGCTTCCAGGAAAGGCTCGGCGACTTCGGATACAAATTCCAATTCGTAACACTGGCAGGTTTCCACGCACTGAACTTCAGCATGTTCACGCTCGCACATGACTATCGTAGACGCGGGATGACTGCTTATTCGGAGTTGCAGCAAAACGAATTCGCTCACGAAGAACTTGGCTACTCCGCGACGAAACACCAGCGTGAAGTTGGAACGGGCTACTTTGATCTGGTTGCGCAAACAATCTCCGGTGGAAATTCATCAACGACGGCGCTCGGCGGATCAACTGAACGCGCTCAGTTCTACACGACAGTAACGCAGCAACCGGTCGCGGGTACGCGCACGGACGAGCTGGTGAGCGCTCTGTCGAATGAGAAGTACCTCCAGTTTTGTTTGTCGTTTCCATCATAAACAATATCGCAAGAGGGAACATGCACGATGTACTCGTCGAGCCGATGAAGTCAGGCGTAGAATATGTTGGCGTATCGATTGCCGATGCGTCGGACATTCTCACACCCGAGGCGATGGAGTTTGTTTTTACGCTTGAACGTACGTTCCGCACTGAGCGGGCAACATTGCTTGCCCGACGGGCAGAACGACAGCGCAGCATTGATCGAGGCGAGATGCCCGACTTTCTTGCATCGACGACATCCGTGAGAGATGATCGGACGTGGCGCGTGGGGGAGATTCCGCCCGATCTCCAGAACAGGCGCGTGGAGATCACCGGCCCTGTTGACCGCAAGATGATGATCAACGCGCTCAACTCAGGCGCGAATATTTTCATGGCCGATTTCGAAGACGCAAACGCTCCGACGTGGAACAATATTGTGCACGGCCAGCGCAACCTGCGCGACGCGGTCCGTCGGCAAATCGCCTTCGACTCGCCTGAAGGCAAGCAATATAGACTGAACGACTCGACTGCAACGCTGTTGGTGCGGCCGCGCGGTTGGCATTTACCGGAGAAACACATCGTGCTTGATGGCGAGACGATCTCCGCATCGCTTCTGGATTTTGGGTTGTATCTCTTTCACAACTGTCATGAACTGCTGAGCCGCGGCACGGGGCCGTACTACTACCTGCCGAAGCTTGAGAGTCATCTCGAAGCGCGTTTGTGGAATAGCGTCATTACGGTTGCGGAGAACATGCTGGGCGTACCCGTGGGCACGGTCAAAGTTACTGTACTCATTGAGACGATTCTTGCAGCCTTTGAGATGGAAGAGATTCTCTTTGAGCTGCGCGATCATATTGTTGGATTGAACGCGGGACGCTGGGATTATCTCTTCAGCATTATCAAGAAGTTCAGGAACAGACCTGATGTCCTCCTCCCCGATCGTTCACAATTGACGATGACTGTCCCGTTCATGCGGGCGTACACCGAACTGCTCGTGAAGACTTGCCACAGTCGCGGCGCTCATGCCATCGGAGGAATGGCAGCATTCATCCCCAACAAGAGAGATCCGGAGGTCACGGCCACGGCTCTCGCGAAAGTCACTGAAGACAAGGTCCGTGAATCGACCGATGGCTTCGATGGAACATGGGTCGCGCATCCCGATCTGGTTCGCGTTGCGCGCAAGCCGTTCGACGACGTGCTCGGATCGGCGCCGCATCAGAAGCACAGGCTCAGAACAGACGTCCATGTGGCGGCGGCTGATCTGCTCAACGTTGCTGTTCCAAATGCTGCCGTCACCGAAACCGGATTGCGGAATAACATCAGCGTCGGACTGCAGTACATTG
The DNA here is from genome assembly GCA_016218065.1 of Ignavibacteriota bacterium. Lineage (GTDB taxonomy): Bacteria > Bacteroidota > Ignavibacteria > UBA10030 > UBA6906 > CAADGV01. Next base: position 10,216 of record JACRFA010000043.1, read on the forward strand.
AATCGTGGCTGCGCGGCGTCGGAGCTGTCGGCATTTTCAATCTGATGGAAGATGTGGCGACGGCCGAGATTGCTCGCTCACAAATCTGGCAATGGCTTCATCATCCAAACGCAGCGCTGAACGATGGACGGAAGATCACCGAAGAGCTGTATCGCGATCTTGCAGCTCAGGAGCTTCGAAAAATCGAAGCGGCAATCGGAAGCGAGGCGTTCTCCGCTTCGCGATTCGATGTTGCGCAGATGGTGTTCGACTACGTGACCACCCGCGACGTTTTCACAGAATTCCTCACGCTTGAGGCGTACAAGTACTTGGAGTAGAAAACACCGGGGAGATTGCTAAGTGAGTTGCATTTCTCTCCGCTTTTCTTGTACCTTTCTGCAAGCGCTTTTGAGTGTGTTTCACAACGATTTGATCAATGACGTTTCTTAATCCTCTACTGCTGTTTGGGCTAATCGCCTCCGCCATCCCCATCATCATTCATCTGTTGAATCTGCGCAAGCTGAAGACGATCGAGTTCAGCACGCTGCGATTTCTGAAAGAGCTTCAGAAAACCAAGATGCGCCGCGTGCAGATTCGTCAATGGTTGCTTCTCGCGTTGCGAACGTTGCTGATCATTGCCGTCGTGTTGGCGTTCTCGCGTCCGGCGCTGCGTGGCTCGCTCGCCGGATTTCCGCTCGGCGGATCGACGCATGCAAAGACAACGCTCGTGATTCTGCTCGACGATTCGCCCAGCACAAGTGTGCGCAATGAGCGCGGGCCGCTCTTCACGCAGGCAAAAGAAATGGCGTCGCGCATTCTCGATCTGATGAAGGAAGGGGACGAAGCGTATTTCGTCACGCTCTCCGAAATGCGGCACGCGAAATCTTTCACGGCGTCGCATGCGGCGGCTCCTGTGCAGCAGACATTGCAGCAACTCAATCCGTCGCAACTTACAGCACCGTACCGTGACGCGTTGGGCGTTGCTGCAAAGATTCTGGCTGAGTCGAAGAACTTCAATCAGGAGATCTATCTGATTACCGACAAACAGGCGACTCAGTTTCTCGATCCCAAGCCATCGACCGACACGACCGATCTCTTCGACGACAATGTGAAGTTGTTTCTGGCAGACGTGTCAACGGGCAACACGACGCGGCTCGACAACGCCGGCATCGCTTCAGCCGAGATCAAGTCAACAATCATCACACAAAACAAACCGTTCACGCTGCAGGCGAGAATAACGAACGCCGGCAGCTCCGCGCTTCGCAATGCCGTTGTGAGCGCGTATCTCGACGGCGCTCGCGTCGGGCAGCAATCCATCGACATCCCATCGCAGAACTCAGGAACCGTCTTGCTTACCATTACACCGAAGCGACGCGGGATGCTGCAAGGATATTTGCAGATCGAAGATGACGCGCTAGAGTTCGACAACACGCGACACTTTGCAGTCGAGGCGCCGGCTTCGCTGCGCGTGCTGGCCGTCGGCGCTTCGCAAGCGGACACGCGCCTGCCGGCTCTTGCGCTCACGCTTGACAAGGATTCTGCCTCGGGCGGACTCTTTCGGGTGGAACAGGCTGACGAGAATCGGCTTTCATCGTTCGACCTCAAGAAGTATGATATTCTTCTTCTCGTGGGCGTGAAGATTTTTTCTACCGGAGACGCCGACCGCATCGCTCAGTTTGTAAATGCCGGCGGCGGTCTGTTGATGTTTGCGGGACGCGAGATGGACGTTGCCAACTACAACACTGTACTCTTCCCGAAACTCGGCATTCCTGCTGCGCAGCAGGCGCGCTTGTCTGGCGCCATCACGTCCTATCCTCCACCGCAACAAGGAAGCTTTATTTCGTTCAGCAAGATTGATTTTCAGCATCCGTTGTTTGCAGAACTCTTCGAACAGCAAACGGGCAAGAAATCTCAGCCGGAAATCGAATCGCCCAAAGTGTACACGTCGATTGCTCCACAACCGGGAGCGAGAGGGCGTTCGATCATCTCACTTTCGGATGGAACGAGTTTTCTCACGGAGTATCAGTTCGGCGCGGGCCGCGTGTTGTTGTTCTCCGTCGAGGCAGGATTGACGTGGTCCGACTTTCCGTTGAAAGGAATCTTCGTTCCGCTGCTCTACAGATCGGGATTATATCTTTCGCAGAAGCCTCCGATGCAATCGATTACCGTTGGAGATGAACTCAGCGTGGGCTTGAGAATTCCGAATCGCTCGGAGAAGGAAGCGTACGTCTTACGCTCGCCGTCGGGAGTTGATGAGCGTATCATTCCACAATTTTCGCGAAGCGGGCTTGCGGCGTTTTCATCTCACAATGCAACCGAATCAGGAGTGTATCAGATACGCACGTCGTCGGGGAAGGACGGAGACTTGCTATACGCCGTGCCGGTCAACATCTCATCATACGAAACACACCTCCAGACGATCAGTGACGCGGACGAGGCGATGTTCTTTGCGAGACTTGGTTTGAAGGCGGAACAGATTCGCACGCTTCCCACCGGGGCGAGTATCGAAGCCGATGTACTTGAAACACGCTACGGCGTCGAGTTGTGGAAGCATTTTGTGGGACTCGCGTTGCTGCTGGCGCTCGTCGAAATGATTGTCGGTCGGGAACGTAAATCAGAACAGAGGGTTTAACAACTGATGACATTGATCGAGACAACGAAAAACAGAGAACGCGCAATC
>JACRFA010000044.1 GCA_016218065.1 Ignavibacteriota bacterium
ACGTTTCTCCTTTGATTGTGTGAGTTGAATGAGATTTGATTGAGATTGCAAAAGAGGTGAGACGGCAGCAAGTGCGCTAGAGGCTGCAAGAGATTTGATGAACTTTCGTCGTTTCATTTGGGGGATAAATGCCTGTGACGATTGTTTCTATGTTTGAGAACGATACGTTTTCAAATATGCGTTGACTGGCGCCAGTCATTGATTGACCTGATCGACTGCGCGGCCAAAGACCCGAGAACCACATCAATTGCATCAACACCAAGACCTTCAAGAATGTTCTTCCCCTTTGGGGGAATGACATCAACCCAGTTTTTCAACAACCTGATAGACTCAAAACGATTGTTTCTATTTCTTTCTAGCTTCCTCGATTTCCTTGAAGATGGTCTCAGCATCAAGCATGTCAACCCATGTGTGTCTTTCTTTGGAGTAGTCTCCAAATCCACGGTCGAATTGTTGGAGAAAGCGCACCATACCAATGGGACCCAGTGCCTTTGATAGCGCTTCTATTCCCAGTCTTCGGATTTCGCTGGGGGTCATTGTTCGCGTATCCATCGTTATGAAACCTCAGCTAGCCAACTAAGTGGGTTTTCTATGTCATGAGTTAGACTGAGGTTTTTGCTCATACTCCGAATGACTGTCCACATCCGCACGTCTTCGCCGCCTGCGGATTGTTGAACACGAATCCCTTCCCGTTCAGTCCATCACTAAAATCAAGCACTGTACCTGATAAGAAGAACAAACTTTTTGGGTCGACAAACATACGTATGCCGTGCTGGTCCATGAGCTTATCGTTCTCTTTGGGCTTCTCGTCGAACGCAAGAACGTACGTCATTCCCGAGCAACCTCCGCCCTTCACACCCAGTCGCAATCCATGGTCTTCAGGAATGTTGTTCTCCGCTTTTAGCTTCCGGATTTGGTTCGCGGCTTTTTCTGTCAGCGTGATTTCTTCGTCCAGCTGCAGTTTTTCAGGCATGTGTGTTACTGTTGTTTCCATTATCTCTCCTCTTGTTCTATTTCACCCTGAGCGACTTTCAGCGAAGGGCATTTTAATTTCTTCTCTCGCAAGAGTGCCTGATGTTGTCCGACACCCAACAACCCAACACTCCAACACTCCAACACTCCAACACTCCAACACTCCATCAATCCACCGATCCATCAAGCCTCACCAAATTCTGAAACGTCCGATGCCCTTCGCCTGAAAACGGCTCAGGGTTTCATGTCATAACATCCCAAGCTCAAGGCGCGCTGCTTCAGTCATCATGTTGGGCGTCCATTGCGGATCCCACACGATTTTCACAACAGCCTGTGTAACATTGGGAATATTTTTCACCTTTGCTTCGACTTCGCGTGGCAACGATTGCGCCGCCGGACAATGGGGCGAAGTCAGGGTCATAACAACGAGTACGCCGCCATCTGCCGCGACTTTCACATCGTAGATCAGTCCCATCTCGTAGATGTTCACCGGAATTTCCGGATCGTAGCAGCTCTTCAGCGCTTCGATAGCATTGTTATGAATGATGCTTTGCTCGATCGTACTGAGCTGACGAGACGGCGCGCCGCTCTGTTCTGCATCCTGTCTTTGTTCTTCTTGATTCATTTCCATTCACCTCACCGAGTCGGGTCATCGAACCATCAGCAGGCTGTTCCTCACCCCGCCAAAGAGCGTCGGGGTTCTGAATGAAATTGTCCTCAATTTTTCAACAGCCTGTTAGGTTATTACTTAACGGCTCAACGGCTCAATCCACAAATCCAATTATCCATCACTCCATTATTGTACTCTCAAGACAGACCATAACCCCTCGCCTTTATGGCAGCTCAAGGTTTTGGTTCACTCCGTCGATATCGCCGCGCCTTCGTCGTGCAATGCCGCATGGAGTGTATGCCATGCGAGGCTCGCACATTTCACGCGAGCCGGAAACTCACTCACTCCTGCAAATGCAGCCAGCCTCCCAAGTCGATCCATGTTCTGCTCCGCATTGAGTTCACCCTTCACCAGCTTATGAAAATCCTCGAAGTACGATTCAGCTTCTGCTTTCGTCTTCCCTTTCAGCATTGAAGTCATCACCGACGCTGAAGATTTCGAAATCGCACAACCCGATCCCTCAAAACTCACATCTCTGATAATGTCGCCATCAAGCTTCAAGAAGATTGTATAATGATCGCCGCACAGCGGGTTGTAACCCTCGACATGTCTCGTCGCGTCATCCATCTTTCGAAAATTCCGCGGATTCTTATTGTGATCGAGAATGACTTCCTGATACAGTTCTTTGAGTACCGACATCAGCCAAGCACCTCTTTTACTTTGTAAATTCCCTTCACCAACACATCCACCTCTTCTTTCGTGTTGTAGAATGCGAACGATGCCCGGGCAGTCGCAGGAATTCCAAATCGTTTCATCACCGGCTGCGCACAATGGTGTCCCGTCCGAATGGCAATACCTTCATAGTCGAGGATCGTGCCGATGTCATGCGGATGAATTCCGTCGAGAACAAACGAGATGACGCTGGCTTTCTCCTTCGCAGCGCCGATGATCGTGAGTCCGGGAATTTCCTTGAGCCTTACCGTTGCGTACGCCAGCAACTCGCGCTCGTATGCGGCCACAGCATTCAGATCCATTCCATTCATGTAATCGATTGCCGCGCCGAGTCCGATGCCGCCTTCGATATTCGGCGTGCCCGCCTCGAACCTATACGGCAGATCGTTGTAGATTGTCTTCTCGAACGTCACCGATTTGATCATGTCGCCGCCGCCCTGGTATGGAGGCATTTTCTCCAGAAGTTCTCGCTTTCCGAAGAGAACACCGACGCCGGTCGGACCAAACATCTTGTGCGAAGAGAAAGCGTAGAAGTCGCAGTCCAAGTCCTGCATGTCAACCTTGATATGCGGCACGGCTTGCGCGCCATCGACAAGCACGGGAATTCCGCGTCGATGCGCCGACGCAATCATCTGCTTCACCGGGTTAATCGTGCCGAGCGCGTTGGAGATGTGCGTGACAGCGACGATCTTCGTTTTGTCGCTCAGAAGACGCTCGTACTCATCGAGCAGAAGCTCGCCCGCATCGTTCATTGGAATGACGCGAAGCTGCGCGTTCTTCTCCTCGCAGAGCAGTTGCCACGGAACGATGTTGGAGTGATGTTCCATCGCAGAGATCACCACCTCATCACCTGCGGTCACATGCATGCGCCCGTACGTTGCGGCGACCAGGTTGATCGCTTCCGTCGTTCCCCGCACATAGATCACTTCCTGCATCGACCGTGCGTTGATGAAGTTCTGCACTTTGATGCGCGCCTCTTCGTATGCCTCAGTCGCCTTTGTGCTCAAGTAATGGACGCCACGATGGATGTTGGAGTTCTCCTCGTGGTAGTAGCGCATGATGGCATCGATCACGATTTGCGGCTTCTGACTTGTTGCCGCATTATCGAGATACACCAACGGCTTTCCATTCACCTGACGACGCAGTAACGGGAAATGGAACCGACAACTCTCGACAGTCACCGGAGCCTTGGCAGCATCGGCAAGATATGTTGCGGTAATTTCCATCTTACTTTTCCAGTTGGCGGCCTTCTTGCAGCCGCTCATGAATCATTGCCTCAAGTCGATTACGCAATGCATCGACGTGGACGCGGTTAATGACATCGATGGCGAATGCAAACGTCAGAATGTCTCTCGCCTGCTCAAACCCGACGCCTCGCGAGCGAAGGTAAAACATCTGCTCGTCGTCAAGATACCCCACGGTTGCGCCGTGCGTACACTTCACATCATCGGCAAAAATCTCAAGCTGTGGTTTCGTGTCAATCGTCGCTTCATCCGAAAGCAGCAGAGTCTTATTCGTCTGCTTTGCATCCGTTTTCTGTGCATCCTTGCGGACGAAGATCTTTCCGTTGAACACCCCTCTGGACTTCCCATCGAGTACGGCCTTGTAAATTTCGTGGCTTGCGCAATGGGGCTTTGCGTGATCGATCGTTGTGTGATTGTCGATATGCTGCGTCCCCGTGCCGAGCGAGAGGCCATTCAATGTCGTTTCGATACCTTCTCCCGCCAGGACGGAAGTGATGCCGTTTCTAGCAATCGATCCGCCCAGATTGATCGCGTTGGAAACCACATTGCTGTTCGTGCTCTGCTGAAAATGGACTGTACTGATATGAAACGCGTCGCGGTGCTCATCCTGTAAGCGATCGTGCTCGACACGAGCATTCTCGCCCACAACAAACTCTGTTACTGTATTTGAAAGATACGGTGTTGCTGTAAGCCCAACGTAGGTCTCGATGATCGACACTTTGCTGTTCTTTCCTGCAATAATCAGATTGCGCGGAGCGGCCATAACACTCTTGTTTCCTGCCGCGATGAACAGAAAGTGAATCGGCGCTTCGATCTGCGCATTGTCAGCCACAAAGACATACGCGCCGTCGAGAACAAACGCCGTATTCATCGCGGTGAATGCATTCTCATCATGCCGGACGTACTTGCCCAGGTGCCTGCTCACCGATTCGAACTCCGTGCGAAAGGCCGTTGCAAGATTCGTGACTCTCACTTTTCCATCCGCGATCGACGCTGACGAAAGCTCCGACGAAAAATGTCCGTTGATGAACACCATCTGCACAGCCTCCGGATCGCTGAGGAGGGACTTTGCTGCGTCAGCCCTGGTGACTCCTTCGTGGGAATAGTGCAGCACCGGAACGAACGACTTTGCAGCAATCGGAGCGACGTTTGTGAATCGCCACTCTTCCTCCTTCGTCGTCGGGAAGCCCTTCTCCTCCAGGGCCGTGAGGGCTCGTCTGCGCAGCGTGTGAAGCTGCGAGGCGGCTTCGCCGTTCAGGCTTTGCTCCAGCCTGTCGAAGCTTGATTTGTAGGATGCAAGAACATGTAATTCGTTGTCAGACATTCGCACTCCTATGCACCAACTTCAAGTTCTTCGCGAACCCAATCGTACCCGCGTTCTTCTAACAGCAGAGCGAGATCTTTGCCGCCGCTCTTCACAATCTTTCCATCGACGAGAACGTGAACATAGTCCGGCACGATATAGTTGAGCAATCGCTGATAGTGGGTCACGACAACTGTTGCGTTGTCTTTTGAACGAAGTTTGTTCACCCCGTCGGCAACGATGCGCAGTGCGTCGATGTCGAGACCCGAATCCGTTTCGTCGAGAATTGCAAGCTTCGGTTCGAGCACCGCCATTTGAAAAATTTCGTTCCGTTTCTTCTCGCCGCCGCTGAACCCTTCGTTCACCGATCGGTTGAGCAGATCGCCCGGCATATCGACCAACTTGATTTTATCCTTCACAAGACTGAGGAACTCCATCGCGTCGAGCGGCTCAAGTCCGTTGTGCGTTCTGATTGCATTGAGTGCAGCTTTGAGAAAATACGTATTCGACACGCCGGGAATTTCCACCGGATACTGGAACGCAAGAAAGAGACCTTCCCGCGCCCGCGTCTCCGGATCCATTTCGAGCAGATCTTTCCCATTGTAGCGCACCTGACCTTCGGTAACTTCATACGCTTCTCGACCCGCGAGCACTCCTGCAAGCGTACTCTTGCCCGATCCGTTCGGCCCCATAATGGCGTGCACTTCGCCTGCCTTCACGTTGAGATCCACGCCGTGCAGGATTTCGTTGCCGGTGACTGAAGCATGAAGGTTTCTTATTTCAAGCATTCTATTTTCCTCTGAGTTTGACTTGTTCTTACCAAATTCTTTTAACGCCGTACTTTTCGAAAACTGATTCGTTGCTGACGATCGCTAGATCGTCAACCAAAGCCTGCGCTATGATCATTCTGTCGAAAGGATCGCGATGGTAAAAAGGGAGGCTCCCGACAACTCTTATGTGCTCGAAGAGAATCGCTCGCACATCCATTCCATTTTCGATCACTCTCTGATGAACTTCTACAAATGGTTTCTCCAACCTAAGTTTCCCTATACTGAGCTTGATCGCCATTTCCCAGAAACTTGCCATGCTAATATCGATATGACTACTTCCGTCCTCAATTGTGCTTCTCGCAACCTCACTGAGTTGTTCATCGTTTCTGAAAAACCACAAAAGAGTGTGGGTATCAAGGATGAGATTCACTCCATAGACTCCCTGAAGTCTTCCAGGGGCGCGCTAAAGTCAGGCGCAATATATGCGATGAGATCTTTGCCGCAACCCGCCTTGGGACGTTGCATTCTCTTGTTCAACGACTTCTTCACTAGAGAATCTACGAACTCAACAACCTCGCGTTTCATTTCATCAGGAAGAGAGTTCACTTTCTCGATTAGCGTTGTGCCTTCCATCTGATTGCTCCTTGTTTGTCGCCCTTATGATTATCCCACGCTTCCTTCCAGACTCACGCCCAGAAGTTTTTGCGCTTCGACTGCAAACTCCATCGGCAACTCGCGGAACACTTCCTTGCAGAAACCGTTCACAATCAGGTTCACTGCGTCTTCTTTCGAGATGCCGCGTTGCTGACAATAGAAGATTTGATCCTCGCCGATTTTCGACGTAGTCGCTTCGTGTTCAACCTTCGACGACGTGTTCTTCACTTCCATGTACGGAAAAGTGTGCGCTCCGCATTTGTCGCCGAGCAACAGCGAGTCGCATTGTGAGAAGTTGCGTGCGCCTGTCGCTCCCTTCGCCACCTTCACCAAACCGCGATATGAGTTCTGCCCAAATCCGGCTGAGATTCCCTTCGAGACAATCGTGCTCTTCGTGTTCTTGCCGATGTGGATCATCTTCGTTCCCGTATCCGCCTGCTGGAAATTGTTCGTCACTGCTACCGAGTAGAACTCGCCAACAGAATTATCGCCCTGCAAAATGCAGCTCGGATATTTCCATGTAATCGATGAACCGGTCTCGACTTGAGTCCACGACAGCTTTGCATTCTTCCCGGCTTTGCCTCGCTTCGTCACGAAGTTGTAGATGCCGCCCTTTCCCTCCTTGTCGCCCGGGTACCAGTTCTGTACAGTCGAATACTTGATCTGTGCATTGTCAAGAGCCACAAGCTCGACAACAGCCGCATGCAGCTGATTCGTGTCGCGCATTGGCGCCGTGCAGCCCTCAAGGTAGCTCACGTACGCACCTTCATCGGCAACGATCAGCGTTCGCTCAAATTGTCCGGTATCAGCCGCGTTGATACGGAAGTACGTCGACAACTCCATCGGACATCGAACGCCCTTCGGAATGTAACAGAACGATCCGTCGCTGAACACCGCCGAGTTGAGCGACGCGAAGAAGTTGTCCGTGTACGGCACGACCGAGCCAAGATATTTCTTGACGAGATCGGGGTGGTTGTGCACTGCCTCCGTAAACGAACCGAAGATAATCCCCAGCTCTGACAATTTTTCCTTGAACGTTGTCGCAACGGAAACACTATCGAACACCGCATCCACTGCAACGCCGCTCAGCAGCTTCTGCTCTACGAGCGAGATGCCGAGCTTCTGGTACGTCTTCAATAATTCCGGATCGACTTCGTCAAAGCTCTTGACCGTCTTCTTCTGTTTCGGCGCAGCATAGTAGCGATACATCTGGTAGTCAATCGGCGGATAATGAACATTATGCCATGTCGGCTCTTCCATCGTGAGCCAATGCCGATACGCCTTCAGCCGCCACTCGAGCATCCATTGCGGCTCGTTCTTCTTCTCGGAGATGAGACGGATGATGTCTTCGCTCAATCCACGCGGCGCGACATCCATCTCAATGTCCGTTACGAAGCCGTACTTGTATTCCTGCTTCGCTAGCTGTTCTATTTCCTGATTTTCAGTTGCCATACACTTCCCTCATCAATTCAAAGTTACTTCTTCGCTGCCGGCGTATATTTTCCTCCCAGTGGCGGCAGCGTCTTCTTTGTCGTTGGCGCCGCGGCAAGCGTCGGCTTCTCAGGCTCTGAAACCGGCGCGTCTGCTTTCGCAGGTTCGGCAGATGCAACCTTCTGCGACGCGTCTGTTGCAGCCTCAACTTTCTTCTCCTGCGCCGGGACAGGAGTTGCAGAACCTACCGGCTTCGCGCTTGCGAGGGGCGGCAGTGATGGTTTCGCCGCACCTGCCGGCTTGGCGCTGCTTAATGGCGGAAGCGAAGGTCTTGCTGCCGGAGTTCCGGCAGGCTTTACACTTCCTAGCGGCGGCAATGCAGGCTTGGCACCCGCAGACGTCGCCGCAGGTTTCGCACTGCCGAGCGGAGGCAAAGTCGGACGAGCCGCTGTAGGGGTAGCTGCAGGTGACTTCGCCGGCGCAGCGCCCGGCGCAGGCTTCGCAGGCGCCGGCGGCGCCGATTGCGGCTTCTTAAATTCAGGATACTTCAGCACCCAACTCTGCCTGTCGATGCGACTGAAGATTTTCTCCTTCTCCAACTTATCGGCAAAAGCCTTCGCGATTTTCTCTGCCTCGACGTACGTGACCTTCTCACCACGGCGTTCGAGCATCTTCATCACGCCATATTGTATGTCGCGGAAGAAGATGTTCGAGAGATGATACATCGGGTAATGACTCTTCAGAAATCCCAGGACTTCTTTTTGATTGTTCAGTATGTAGTCAAGCTGTTTCATGGTATGTCAGTTATGTTTTTTTGATGTAAGACGAATGATCGTTTGGTTGATTATGATGCGTAACGCATTCTCTTTTCTCTCACACTCGACACCGCCTCCTTCACACGTTCGGCGGCGTAATCGATTTCCTGTTCAAGCGTGAATCGTCCAAGGCCGAATCGTATCGAACACTTTGCGTCCAAATCGCTCAGTCCGATTGCGCGCAGCACATGCGATGGCTTGGGTTCCGCCGACGAGCATGCCGACCCTGACGAGACCGCGATATCTTTCATCGACATCATCACCTTGTCTGCCTCTGCCTGCTTGAATGTGATGTTCGAGTTGTTCGGCAATCGAGTCGCGCTTCCGTTCACTGAAGCATCTTCCACCTGAGCCAGAATAATGCTTTCGAGTCTATCTCTCAACTGAGAAATCCTGTTGCCCTCTTCCGCCATTTCAGCCTCTGCTATTTTCGCCGCCACACCGAAGCCGACGATCGCGGGAACATTCAGCGTACCCGAACGCATGCCTCGTTCATGACCTCCGCCATCTAGCTGCGCCGCCACCTTCAGCTTCGGACTTGCGTTGCGCACAAACAAACCGCCGACCCCTTTGGGACCGTACATCTTGTGCGCGCTGAACGACATGAGATCGATGTTCATCGATTTCACATCGACGGCAATCTTCCCGACTGCTTGCGTTGCATCTGTGTGGAACGGCACTCCCCGTTCCCTACAAACCCGGCCTAGCTCTTGAATCGGCGCTACAGTTCCAATCTCGTTGTTCGCCATCATGATGCTGACGAGAATCGTCTTGCCTGTGATCGCCTTTTCCAAATCATCAACCGCAACAACTCCCTCACCATCAACAGGAAGAACCGTCACTTCAAATCCATATTTCTCAAGTCGCTTGCAAGTATCAAGCACTGCCTTATGTTCAGTTGCGACAGTGATGATGTGATTCCCTCTCGATCTGTACGACTCTGCAATTCCTTTGATCGCCAGGTTGATGGATTCGGTGGCGCCGCTCGTAAACACAAGTTCATCGCTTTCCGCGTGGATCAGATTAGCAATTTGCTTTCGCGCCGTCTCGACTCCAGCTTCCGCATGCCAGCCGAATTCATGATGCTTGCTCGCGGCGTTGCCATAGTTCTCGACAAAGTAAGGTACCATCGCTTCGAAGACCCGCGGGTCAACCCGCGTTGTCGAGTGGTTATCGAGATATATTGGAAACCGAAGCTCTTCCATGTTCACCTTCTCTGACCCTGAGCAAAGCGAAGGGTCGCAGTCTCGCTTTCTTCCTACGAGATGCTTCGCTTCGCTCAGCATTGAGTTTAGACTATCTGCGCCAGCGTCATCGTATCGAACGCTTGTATGATATTCGCCTGAACTTTCGAAAGCGGCGACTTGATCGTACAGACGCTGAACACATCGCAGCTTTCCGGACCCTCAGTCATGCACCGCGCAATGCCCATGTTCGATCCTTCGATGGCGTTGATGATCATCGACACCGAGATTGTGTTCGGATTTCTCGCGAGTGCGTAGCCGCCGCGAACTCCTTGATGCGACGTAATGAGTCCGGCGCGTGAGAGTTTCTGCAAGACCTTCGCGAGAAGCTCATACGGAATCTGGTAACAGTCCGCAATCTCCTTCGCAGTCACAATGCCTTCGTTGCGTTGCGTGGCGATGTGGCGAATTGCAATCAAGCCGTATTCGACCCTCTTTGATAATCTAACCAACTCTAACTCCGACCTGATGAGTCTTATTTACATCCAAAAAAATTGAGGCCTTCGCCTCTCACACTCTCTTCAACAAATTGACTCTGACTTCAAGTTCCCATGCGTCAAAATTTTCTCAGAGAACTCGACAAAATATAGTCATTCGACAATTCACTTTCAAGCAATGAATTGTTCATGATTCTTTTTTTGCCTACTGGCGGGCCGCCCACGATCGTTGCCATTGACAATTGATTGACTATTGACAATTCGCCCTTCCTTTCGCGCGAGAGGCATTCGGGATTGCTTCCCGAAATTGTTTTGGATACCTTTTCAATGAAAGTTCTTTCATCATCCTTCCCACACATGCGAAACTAGAACTGCCGAGGTTACGTGAACGCCATCTCATCCGAATCACTCACAAAGATCTATTCTGATTTCGTCAACAAGAAACTCTCCGTCACCGCTCTCAGCGACTTCACGCTCGATGTCGAACAAGGGAAAATCTTCGGACTGCTTGGTCCGAACGGCGCCGGAAAGACCACCTTCATCAAAATCCTGCTCGGGCTTGTCAATACAACTTCAGGCCGGGCGAGCATACTCGGTACGCAGCTTCCGAACGTGAAGATACGCAAACGCATCGGGTATCTTCCGGAGAATCATCGCTATCCGAACTACCTCACCGGACATCAGGTGATGAAATTGTTTGGCGGACTGAGCGGCATGCGTCGCGCCGAAATCGCTTCCCGGTCGGCTTCGCTTCTGAAGCTTGTCGGGATGGAACAGTGGTCGAAGATGAAAGTGAAGAAGTACTCCAAAGGTATGATGCAGCGTCTCGGCCTCGCGCAGGCGCTGATCAACAACCCCGATGTGCTCTTCCTCGACGAGCCAACAGATGGTGTTGACCCGATCGGCAGAAAAGAAATCCGCGACGTGCTCAAGCAGCTTCGTGCGGAAGGCAAGACAATCTTCCTGAACTCGCATCTTCTCTCCGAAGTTGAATTGATCTCCGATCAAGTAGCGATTCTGAACAAGGGAAAACTGCTGAAAGTCGGGACCGTCGATGAACTGACCACGACTGATGCAAATTACGAAATCGGCGTCGCAACCCATCCAACGGAAGCGTTCTTCCATGAAGCGGCTGCAACCGTGCTGAAGTTCCAACTTGACAAAAGCACCATCTCGGCCGATCTGACAAGTACCGCCGAATTGAATCGACTGATCGATCTTCTCCGCAAACACAACATCGAGATCACGCACATCGCGAAGAAGCGAACTACGCTCGAAGAGTCGTTCATCAATCTCATCAAGCCCGTCTCGGATGAGAAGAAGCCGGAGGTGCGACAATGAGAATCCTATCCCTCATTCTCGCAACCTTCCGTGAGCTTTTCTCGAAAGCGACGCTCTACATACTGATCGGTATTTCGGTGATCATTCTTCTTGGACTTGCTGCGGGAATTTCCGCGGAGCGAAATGGAGACGAAGTATCACTCAGCCTCTTCGGTAATCCCACAAAGATGCCTGTGCCGGCTGACCAATTCGAGCTGCTCGTCCGCGAGATGCAGGCCGGATTTGCTCGAGGGTTGTTCATCGGCATCATGCTCTTCGGCGTGTTCGCGACTGCAAGCATCATCCCCGACAGTCTGGAGAAAGGAACGGTCGATCTGTACCTCTCAAAGCCGATTGCTCGTTGGGAGCTGCTGCTCGGCAAACATCTTGGCGCTGAAGCGGTCATCCTTTCGAACATTCTCTTTTTCGTCGGCGGACTCTGGCTTGTGTTCGGAGTGAAGACCGGCGTGTGGAATTACCAGTTGCTGCTTGGGGCGCTCACGATGTCGTTCATGTTCGGCTGCATCTTTTCGATCGTGTTGTTGCTGGGCGTTGTCTTCCGCAACACGGCCATTCCGATCATCGGGTCGTTCATCTATCTGATGTTTCTCGACAACATGCTTGAAAACCGTGAGGAGATTTTTGTCTTCACTCAAAACAAGGTCGTTCACGGCCTGCTCGACACACTCTATTATGTTTTCCCGCAAGTTGCCGCGATGCAACGGAACCTCGACATGCAGATCACTCATAGAGCCATGGAGTGGAAGCCATTCGCGCAAGCGCTTCTCTCCTCCGCGGGTTTCTTTGGTATCAGCGCGCTGCTCATGAGAAGAAAGGACTTCTGAATTCTTGACCGGAGAATGAGGTGAAAACGATCATTTCATTTGCTATCTGCGTTGTTCTGGTCTCTCATAGGCGAATAGGCGATGAGATTCCTGTTGATCCTTGGGAGAAGAATAATCCTTGAGACGATCTGCCATTCTTTTCCTAACGCTTTGCTTGGTTGCCGGACAACAGGGTGATGCTCAGCTGCCTACCAAGCGAAACCTTGACAGTCTCGGCCGGCTCTTCAACTCCGCAGTTTCAAAACTCACGTCTCCGCAACTTGAAGCTCGAAAGCAGTTTCGCCTCGACATGCAGCGAAAGGGGTACGCAGACATGCTCTCTCATGTTGTGGCCGACGACGGGTTCAGCGCTTTTCTTTCGTACGCGAGAACGATGATGCACATCGACTACTCGATCTCTCATCAACCACTTTATATCAGAGTGCCGATTGTCGGGAGCGGAGGAAAGTCGGAGTCCTTCGCCCTCCCTGATGATTGGACGTTTCCGAAAAATCCTTGGGAGAAAAAGAAGTGAGATCGACGCCGGCAATAACGCACTCGCTTCTGACTCTCGACAGAGAGAAAACGGCCGCCCTCCTTCCGAATGCGAAAGTGTATGGATTTGCGTTGGCAGTGCTGAACCTCATTCCATGCGGACTCTCTGAAGGGTTCTTGCGGCGTGATGCATCGGGGTACACGCTTGCATTCTTTCTCTTCTGTCACTCGGCGGTTTACTTCCTCCTCTCACTCACATATTTCACGGGAAGCGGCCGCGACATCCTGCAGAAGATTCAGATCTTTCCCACAAACTCGATGAGTCGGTTTCTCTTCACGCTCGCCAGCAATCTTCGCCACCCCTTCACCATTGGATTGTTCGCGAGCAATGTCTTCTTCGCGTTCATTGTCTTCAGGGAGAAGCTGGGCACGGCTGCATTGCTTGCTTCATCATATCTCCTCTTGATGATTTCCATTGCTGCCGTCGGGACACTTCTCTTTTTGATTCTGGAGCGAAAGCGCTTGCCGGTTCAGGCCGCATTGGCTGTCGCGGCAATCTTCATCTTGACAACTCTTGTCGCGTCGGTGGTATTTCACATTGGGACGACGACGATGGCTTTTGGTCCGGTCATCGATCTCATTGTGAGAGGAGTTCTCTTGTCGGCGCGGGGAGAATGGTCAGTCTCACTCTTGAGCACAGCGCTTTTGCTCGTCATTTCGATTCTCATGTTCATCGCCGGAAGGAAGCTGACATAGGATGACGCGCCGCCGTGAGCACATGCTGTTTGCGATGGAAATCAAACAATGCTTCTCGGTAAAGAGGCTTCCGGTCTTCATTCTGCTGATACTCATCGCCGTTCGGCTCATCGTGCAGGAAAGCGAAATTCCGACCATGCTCATTGTTCTGTTCGCAGTCTTCGCCATACTTGAATCACAGTTCACGAACATTCTCTTTCGAACGCCCCATGAGCTTGAAGCACTCAGCATGTTTCCCCTCTCGTGGAAGAAGATCGTTCTCGTGAAGAATCTCGCGACTCTCACATTGTTTGTCATCGTTGCGCTGATCGTTTCGATGGCAACCATCTACTTCACTCCGAAGCACATCGGCTGGCAGACTTTCCGCGACTCGATTGTCTTTGCTTCGTCCATCATCTTCCTGCTGCTTCACATCGGAAATCGGGAGTCCGTCTCCGCGCCGCGAAGATCGTCGGGCTGGAGTGTGAGTGATCTTGTTCAGGCTGTCGGGATGTTTCTGTTCGTTACGGCGCTCTCATTCCCCTACATCCTGTTCAGCGTCCTCCTCGATCAGGAGTGGCTCACGATAGTGTACGCCGCGGGAACAGCCTGGTACTGGCTCAAGCGATCTGTGCCTCGCACCGCCATCAACATCGAACTCCTTAAGACCTCTATATGCACGAACCGGTGAACATACTCGAAATTGACGATCTACGAAAGACATACGAAGGCGGCTACACCGCGCTCGACGGACTTACTCTTTCCGTTCGCAAGGGAATTCTCTTCGGCTTTCTCGGGCTGAACGGCGCCGGCAAGACGACAACGATTCGCATCCTTGCCGGACTGAACAGCCGCAACTCCGGCATGATCAAAATGTTCGGAGCCGAAATCACCGAGCACGACTACGATCATAAGCAGCGGATTGGCTTCGTGCTGGATGAGCCGTTGTATTTTGATTGGATGTCTGCCGGCGAGTACTTGAGATTCGTCGGGACGATGTACGACTTGCCGCCAACAGCTCTTGAGCATCGAGTTCCCGAGCTGCTTGAGTTCTTCGACCTCACCGAGAAAGGCGACGACGCCATCGAGACGTTTTCGACGGGCATGAAGAAGAAGGTCTCTCTCGCGGCCGCGATCATCCATAAGCCTGAGTTGATCATTTTGGATGAACCGCTCGAAGGCATCGATGCGCTGGCTGCAAGCTCGATCAAGGAGAGTCTGAAGATGATGGCAGCAAGCGGAACGACCATCTTCATCACGTCTCACGTACTCGACACGGTCGAACGGCTCTGCGACGAAATCGCGATAGTGCATCAAGGCAAGGTCCTGATGCAATGCATGACGGCGGAAATACGTACGAAGGTCAAGAGCGAGCTGGCGAACACGACGTACGACTCGCTGGAAGATCTGTTTGTCGATCTCGTCTCCGACAGAACGAAGAAGAAACATCTCTCATGGCTTTGACATGCTGACCGTCTTCACCTTCCTCTTCGCGCCTCGAAAGACAATTGCTCAGATTAGTGCCAGGCCCGCGTGGCTTGCGACGTTTGCCATTCTCGCCTCACTCACCATTGCGCTCACTGTTCTGCTTCATCCGTTTGTTGCCAACGAAACACTTGCCCATCTGCCCGACTCGGCAACGCCGCACGAAAAAGAAGTGATCCGACTTTTCCTGCAGCACGAATTGATCAAGCAATGTTTCTTTCTCCCGATCAGGCTTCTGGCGGGATGGGCGGCATTTGCATTCACGCTGTATCTTATCGTCAGATCCCTTTCTCCTCTATCGAGTCTTCAGTTCAAAAAAATCTTTACGCTGACGCTCCACGCCGAATTCATTCTGCTCCTCGGCAAAACGGCAACACTGATCAGCCTCTACGTAGCCAACGACACCATCACCAATAGAACCTCGCTCATTCCGTTCAGTCTCGCCGCTTTCATCCCGACAAATGATATTATCACCTTTTCATTGTATAACTCCCTCAATTTTTTTACGTTAGGCTACACTGCGCTGCTGATCTTTGGGGTGTTGAAGTGTACCGAACTCTCCTTCCCGAAGTCTCTACTGGCAGTTTTGCTCGCGTGGTTTGTGTACCTTCTTTTTAATATTGGAACGATCGGATTTCTGCGCGAGACGATGCATTTCTTGATTTGACAACCGTACGCACTCGCAGTTCGGGCTGACTTCAAAGCGGGTGTGAAAAACTATATTGGATAGGACATGGCAGAACGACTAAAACTGGAAGACCTGCAATCACCACTACTTTCGAAACGAAAAGGAAAGGATGATTTCTCACTCGTCGGAGTTATCGGTCTCGGCATTATGGGACAGGGGATTGCAGAGACGATTTCCGCGGCGGGCATTGACGTACTCGTCATTGAAAAGAGTGAGAAGGCTCTCAAAGTCGGAATGGACGCCCTCGGCAGAACTCTCGACCAAGAGATCAAACGATGGAGCAAGACCGCGTCCGAAAAAAGAGCAATCCTTTCGCGCATCAAGCCGACGACCAATCTCGTCGACTTCAAGAATTGCGACATTCTCATCGAGGCAATCGATGAGAACTTTGAAGCGAAGCGACAACTGATCGAAGCCTTCTACTCTATCGGCAAAGAAGACTCCGTCTTCATCTCCAACACTGCAACGCTTAGTCTGTCAAAGTTGGCGCAGTCGAGCAAGAGGCCCGACCGCATCATCGGCATGCACTTCTTGAATCCTGTTCCGCAAGTTCCGCTCGTCGAGATTGTCCGCGGGATGAAAACATCGGACGAGACATACAAGCTCGTCAAACGTTTTGGTGAACGGATTGGGAAGACGCCCGTTGAGGTCTTCGAGTATCCCGGGTTCATCACGACGCGTTCGATTCTTCCCTTCCTCAATGAAGCGATGCACATTCTGATGGAGGGCATCGCGTCGGCAGAGGCGATTGAAACAGCCATGAAGCTCGGCTACGGAATGCAAACCGGCCCGCTGGAAATGGCAGATGGCATTGGTCTCGATGAAGTTTTGATGTGGATGGAAACGTTGCATCATGAACTCGGTGAATCGCGCTTCCGTCCTTGTCCGCTCTTGCGCCGTATGGTCCGTGAGCGGCGATTAGGCAAGAAAGTCGGCGAAGGATTTTTCAAGTACGATGCAGAAGGAAAGCGGATGAGCGAGACGAAGAAGAAGGCAGCCGAGTTGTAATTGTTGAATCGTGATCCGATGGGAATGCATGAACATTATTGAGTCCATACAGCGTGCCGGCGTCGTGGGCGCGGGCGGCGCGGGATTTCCCGCGCATGTCAAGGCCGCGTCCAAAGTCGATACCGTCATCGCGAACGGCGCCGAGTGCGAGCCTTTGATCCACAAGGATCTTGAGCTGATGATTCATTTCGCCGACCGCGTTGTTCACGGACTCACGTTGCAGATGCGCTCGACGGGAGCGACGACCGGCATCATCGGAGTCAAGTCGAAAAACAAGGCGGCAGTTGAAGCGTTCGAGAAAGCGATTGCCGGAACGCCGCTCACGATTTTCCAGCTCGGCGATTTCTATCCCTCCGGCGACGAATATATTCTCGTCTATGAAGCAACGAAGCGACTCATCCCTCCGCAAGGTATTCCGCTGAACATTGGCGTTGTCGTGAACAACGTCGAGACGCTGTACAACATCTCGCAGGCAAGCGAAGGGAATCCGGTGACGGAGAAATTTGTGACTGTCGCCGGCGCTGTCCGCAATCCCGCGACGTTCATTGCTCCAATCGGGATGACGTATCGCGAGGCAATCGAATCAGCTGGCGGCGCGACTGTTTCTGAGTATGCTGTGTTCGTCGGCGGCATCATGATGGGCAAGCTTGAGTTCGACTTCAATCTCCCCATCACGAAAACAACAGCCGGCCTCGTCGTGCTTCCGGTCGATCATACGCTCGTGCAGCGAAAGTCGCAGCCGGAAAAGTCCATGCATCGCATCGGCAAGTCCGCTTGCGATCAATGTAGTTACTGCACAGAGCTGTGTCCGCGGTATGTTCTCGGCTACGATGTGCAGCCGCACAAAGTGATGCGCAGTCTGAGCTTCACGGCCACGGGCGAAGCGATCTGGAATCAGTATGCGGCGCTCTGCTGCGCTTGCGGTTTATGCACATTGTATGCGTGCCCCGAAGCTCTCTTCCCCAAAGAAGCGTGCGACAAAAGCAAGCGCGATATGAAAACGGAGGGAATCACGTGGTCGGGCAAAACGGAAGTCGAACCTCACCCGATGTACGAAGGCCGACGGACGCCTCTGAAGATGTTGATGAAGCGACTGGGCGTTCTTGAGTACGATCGCGAGTCGGAGTTCGTGACGGACGTTCGCCAACCGAGCAAAGTCGAGATCCCACTTGCCCAGCATGCCGGCGCGCCCGCAACAGCCGTGGTGAAACCCGGCGACTCCGTGCGCAAGGGTCAGGTCATCGGCGAGATTGCGGACGGTCAACTCGGTGCGATAGTGCATGCAAGTATTGGTGGAGTTGTGAAGAATGTGGGTAGTGCCGTGGTGATTCACCACGAATGACACAGAAGAGGCGCGAATCGACACGGATTATTGAAAACAACATTTCAAAAAGCAATTCGCGAACATCCGTGCTGTTTTCGTGTAATTCGTGGTTCCATCCCGGGAGAATTCGCCACGAATAACACGGAAGAGGCGCGAATCGACACGGATGTTTAGGACAGTCAATTCGCGATCATTCGTGCAGTTTTCGTGTAATTCGTGGTTGCTTTGCCTGAGAATCGACCGCAAATGGTATTGATTGTCTTCAGAAGTTTCGAACTCACTACATCCTAACACCGAACAGGAGTATCGTCATGCTTCATGAAGAATTGTCCCATAAGATCATCTCAGCCTACTATACTGTTTACAACAAATTGGGTTTTGGGTTCCTGGAGAAGGTGTATGAGAATGCTATGCGAATCGAACTTAGGAAACTTGGGTTTCAGGTTGAGCAACAGAAGCAAATCAATGTATTCTATGAAGGGGAAAATGTTGGCGAATATTACGCCGACATCATTGTAAACAATCTTGTAATACTTGAATTGAAGGCAGTAGACTCGCTTGCTCCAGTGCATGAAGCGCAGCTCATCAATTACCTTAAGGCGACCGAGATCGAGTTGGGATTACTCTTCAATTTCGGTCCGAAGCCCGAATTCCTTCGAAGGATATTCACAAACAATCGAAAAAATCTTCTTGCAAAGACGCAATTCACCACCAACGACACAGAAGACACTACGAATGACGAAGAGGAGAAATAATTCGCAGGCATCCGTGCAGTTTTCGCGTAATTCGTGGTTCCATCTTAGGAGAATTCACCACGAATGACACAGAAGAGGCGCGAATCGACACAGATTATTGCAGACAACATTTCAAGAAACAATTCGCGAACATCCGTGCTGTTTTCGTATGATTCGTGGTTCCATCTTAGGAGAATTCACAGCGAATGACACAGAAGAGGCGCGAATCGACACGGATTATTGAAAACAACATCTCAAAAAAGAATTCGGGAACATCAGTGCAGTTTTCGCGTAATTCGTGGTTCCATCTCGGGAGAATTCACAACGAATGACACAGAAGAGGCGCGAATCGACACGGATTATTGAAAACAACATCTCAAAAAAACAATTCGCGAAACATCAGTGCAGTTTTCGCGTAATTCGTGGTTCCATCTTAGGAGAATTCACAACGAATGACACAGAAGAGGCGCGAATCGACACAGATTTTTGAAAACAACATCTCAAAAACACTTCGCGAACATCCGTGCAGGTTTCGCGTAATTCGTGGTTCCATCTCTATAGGGTGAGAGTATGACGAAAAACTCAATCGGCTTGATTGAGCTGGGCAGCATCGCTGCCGGCTTCGAGGTGGCAGACGCGATGCTGAAGGCCGCCGATGTCGAGATACTGCTTGCACGCTCGATCTGTTCCGGTAAATACATGGTGCTGATCGGCGGGGATGTTGCCGCTGTGAAAGCAAGCGTCGATGCTGGAACGGCGATCGGTCGAGGATGCGTGATCGACACGTTCGTCATACCGAACGTGCACGAGTCCGTCTTTCCCGCCATCTCCGGCGCGTCAAAAGTTGATCGCTTCAACGCGATGGGCATCATTGAGTCATTCTCGGTTGCATCGTTGATTGAAGCGGCTGATGCCGCAGTAAAGGCAGCAGCAGTAGAACTGATTGAGATTCGTTTGGCAATGGCGCTCGGCGGAAAAGCATTTTGCACAATGACAGGCGATGTTGCCGCTGTGCGTTCAGCAGTCGATGCGGGCGCTGCGGTGGTTGCGGAGAAAGGATTGCTTGTGAACAAGGTCGTGATTCCTTCTCCCCGGAAAGAACTGTTGAGTGAGGTAATTTAAGATGAAAAGGAAAAGCAACAAGATTGCATCGGCCAAGAAAAAATCGCGTTTTGTTGGTATGAAACCGTTCGACGGATATAGGGACATCGCCAAACAAGAACTCAACGATCTTCGGAAAATGACCGCTCGCGAAGCTCGCATCCAAACAGAAATACTCTTGCTCGCAGCACAATGGATGAAATGATTCACTCAATGGTTGCAGCTTTCGGACAGTTGAGCGCTCCTTATGTGGGAACCTCAATGAGGCGCTGGGTGAAGGCTGAGCAGAAGTCACGCAGGACCCACAACACCAATTGAGCACGGAACCAACGTTGAAGAGATCAATTATCGCTTCGGTTGCTATTGTCTTGATGGCGATGCACTGTGTGCCCGCCTCAGCTCAGTCCCTCTTTGCCCCAAAAGAAGACCCTTGCGGCTATCCCGACACAAGCAGCGCGCAATACAAATCCGACGCAGCATTGAATTGGGGCTACAGCTTCGATTCGCTTCGCGTTGATCTTGCCCGCTGGTCGCTCAGTCCGTTCGTGCGCGTCGACTCGGTTGGCGCAACGGTGCAGAATCGCCCGATGTATATGATGACGATTCAGGACACGACGACACGTTTACGAAAACGCGTCTGGATTCATGCGCGAACGCATCCGAATGAAGTGCAGGGAACGTGGGTTACGAACGAAATCATCCGGTTCCTCCTTTCGTCCAAACCCGAAGCGATCAAGCTTCGCGACAGCTGCATCTTTAACATCATGCCGATGTACAATCCCGATGGAGTTGAACTTGCGAAGCCGAGGGAAAACGCGAACAACATCGATCTGGAAAGCAACTGGAACGCAGCAACTCCCCAAGCTGAAGTGCAGGCGCTCAAGAGAGTTTTCCTTCAGTTGATGGCGCAACCCAATCCGATACGCGTGGCGTTGAACATGCACTCCGCCTACGCGTGCAAGCGATACTTCGTCTATCATACAGCCGCGGGAACCTCAAGCCTGTTTGCAACAATGCAACAAACATTCATCGGCTACGCGAGAACAGCGTTCCCGGGCGGCATCGAACCATACACATACTTCACAAGCTGGCCCAGCACTCCCCCGCCGACACAATATCCCGAGAGTTGGTTCTGGTACAATCATCACGAGGCTGTTCTCGCCAATACGTATGAAGATAAAAATTGCACGGCCGCAGGCGGATACGATTCGACGGCCTCCGCGATTCTCATCGCCGTCGGAAAGCATCTCGGCATTCTCACAACAACCTCCGTCGCAGAAGAAGTAGTGCCAAGCGATCTTAAACTGGAACAGAATTACCCGAATCCGTTCAATCCAACGACGACCATCAGATTTGCCCTCAACCCGTCCCTCTCC
This sequence comes from Ignavibacteriota bacterium, assembly GCA_016218065.1. Taxonomy (GTDB): domain Bacteria; phylum Bacteroidota; class Ignavibacteria; order UBA10030; family UBA6906; genus CAADGV01. The sequence goes on from JACRFA010000044.1 coordinate 21,303, forward strand.
CAGCAGGAGAGGGTGTTCGAAGAACGGGTGAGGGTGATATTGAAGGTCTATGATGTACTTGGCCGCGAAGTCGCCACACTCGTGAATGAGAATCTGGCGCCAGGCTCTTATGAAACGGACTTCTCTGCGCTGAACCTGAGCAGCGGAATTTATTTGTACAGACTCGAATCCGGAAACAGTTTCGTAACAAAACGCATGACTCTTTTGAAATAGCATCAACCCATCATCAACGTATCCTCTGAATCTGAAATCAAAATCTCTATGAATGTACTCGTTCTGAATTGTGGCAGTTCCTCCGTGAAGTATCAACTCATCGAAGCCGACACGCAGAAGTGGTTAGCGAAAGGCGGCATCGAACGAATCGGCATGAGCGGCGCTACATTGAAAAATATCCGACACGACGGCGACGAAATCACCATCGCCGGGGAGATCGTCGACCACATCGTGGCAATTGAATACATCCTTGCCGTTTTGCTCAGTCGCAATCACGGCGTTATCAATGACAAGTCCGATATTCACGCAATCGGGCATCGCGTTGTTCATGGCGGCGAAACCTTTAGCAGCTCGGTGCTGATCACCGATGAAGTGATCAAAAGTATTCGGGAGAATTTCGAGATTGCTCCGCTGCATAATCCGCACAACTTGCGGGGCATCAATGCATGCCAGGTGAACTTGCCCGGAACGCCGCAAGTGGCTGTGTTCGACACCGCGTTCCATCAGCAAATGCCGCGCAAGGCATTTCTGTACGGACTCCCCTACTCGCTCTACTCGCAGTACAAGATTCGTCGCTACGGATTTCACGGAGCGTCGCATCGCTATGTGAGTGAACGCGTCGCAATGTTGATGAATACTGAACTCAAGCAGCTCAAGCTCATCACCTGTCATCTCGGCAATGGATGCAGCATGGCGGCCATCAACGACGGCATCTCGGTTGACACGACAATGGGATTCACGCCGTTGGAAGGTTTGTTGATGGGGACCCGCTCCGGAGACATCGACCCTTCGATCATTCTCTACATCATGGGTAAAGAGGGAATTACGCTTGCTGAAGCCAACACGCTGCTTAACAAGCATAGCGGACTGCAAGGAATTTCCGGCGTGAGCAGTGATATGCGTGAGATCGTGCAGGAGATGAAGAACGGCGACAAGAAAGCAAAGTATGCATTCGATGTCTTCTGCTATCGCATCAAGAAGTACATCGGCTCGTACGCGGCCGCAATGGGCGGACTCGATGCCGTGGTGTTCACCGGCGGCATTGGCGAGAACAGCGTCGACGTGCGAAAAGACTGCTGCGACGGCATGGCGTACTTCGGCATCCGGATCGATGACGCTGTAAACGAATCAAAGGAAAAAGAGAAGCTGATTTCGACTGCCGATTCCAAGACCAAAGTGTTCGTCATTCCAACGAACGAAGAGTTGGTGATTGCGGTAGATACGAAAACTATCGTGCAGACGAAACAATAACTACGCGTGTTGTGTCGGTGAGGGCTTGAACGCAATGTTGCCGCTCGTGTGATTCACCAGAGCGGCGCGCAGTTCCTCGACTCGCGACAACCGGATTTCGAGCGTCACATGAACCTCCTCGTCGTACACGGTATCGACGATTTGTGCGCCGTGCCGGGAGATGACATGCATGACATTGCTGATCTGGTTGTGCGGAAACGTGGCGACGAGCAGTTGCGTCATATACTTCACGAGTTTCTCGGCGTTCGTCAGCGCCTGATCTGCGGCCTGGGCATACGCACGCACCAGACCGCCGACGCCAAGTTTTGTTCCTCCAAAATATCTGGTAACGACGACGAGTACATCCGTGAGCGCCAGTTTGTCGATCGACGCAAGGATGGGTTTGCCCGCACTTCCACCCGGTTCGCCATCATCGTTGAATCGGAATTGACTTCCTTCTACACCCATTCTGTACGCAAAGCAGTTGTGTGTGGCATCCCAGAATTCCTTACGAACTGCCGCAAGGTACTGCTCGGCATCGTGCTTCGAAGCGATTGGGAACGCAGTCGCGAGGAAACGGGAGCCGATGACTTTGATCTCAGCCGTTGACTTCTTTTTGATTGTCGTGTATTCGTCGTGCACGGTGTAAGATAAAGGGTTTACGACGAAGATGCAGCATTCAGATCGGTGACACATTCGGCATGCGACGCCGTATAGAATTCTGTTGCAGATTATACCTTCACTCACTATCTTCATCGGCACAAGGAAACGTCCCCCATGAAAATCGGCATCGTGTGTTACCCAACGTACGGTGGCAGCGGAGTTGTGGCAACAGAGTTGGGCAAAGCACTCGCTGACAAAGGTCATCAGATTCATTTTATCAGTTACGCCATGCCCATGCGCCTCGAAGCGTACGTGGGCAACATCTTCTACCACGAAGTAGAGATGGCGAACTATCCGCTCTTTGAATTTCCGTTGTACACTCCGGCGCTGGCAAGCAAGATGGTCGAGGTTGCGCGGTTCGAGAAGCTCGACCTCATCCATGCCCACTACGCTATTCCGCATGCGACGAGTGCATTCCTCGCTCGCGAAATCGTCAACAATGGGTTGAAGATCGTCACCACCCTTCACGGCACCGACATCACGCTTGTGGGATTGGAGCCGAGCTTTCTTCCGGTGGTAAAGCTGAGCATCGAGCGCAGCGACGGCGTGACGGCGGTATCGCGGTTCTTGCGCGAAAAGACGATCACGAATTTCGGCATTGACAAAGACATCACGGTCATTCCCAACTTTGTGGATACGGAGAAATACCGGCGGCTGCCCATTGAAGAAGAGTGCAGCAAGTTTTCGCCGAGAGGTGAACGCGTGCTCGTGCATGTATCGAACTTTCGCGCCGTGAAGCGCGTGCAGGACGTCATCAGGATCTTCAACGAGGTCTTGAAAAAAATCCCGTCTCGACTCATCCTTGTCGGCGATGGGCCGGAGCGATCAGCATGCGAGTTGCTGGTGCGCGAGTTGGGTATCACGAAGCAGGTGAAATTCCTCGGCAAGCAACTTGAACTTGTGCCGATACTCTCGGCCGCCGATTTGTTCCTGATGCCGAGTCAGTCAGAAAGTTTCGGGCTTTCCGCGTTGGAGGCGATGGCATGCGAGGTGCCGGTTATCTCGTCGAGCGTCGGCGGGTTGCCTGAGCTGCAAGTACACGGAGAGACCGGCTACATTGCCGAGATCGGCGATATCGATCGCATGGCGCGTTACGCAATCGAGCTTCTCACGAACGAGCCAAAACACAGAACCTTTGCACAGGCCGCACGAAAGCGGGCCACACTATTTGACGTTCACAAGATCGTCAATCAATATGAAGCACACTACGAACAATGCCTCGCGGGTGAGCTTGCGTTACGAAACTAATTGAGGCACAGGGTAGAACCATGATTGATATCGTTCATATAACAAAATCCAAAAAACCGACCGTCGATGAATTGAAATCCATCCTGAAGAGAGCGGGACTGGAAAGCGATTTGTATTCCGATCGCCCCGGCACGAAGTACGGCAGACACAAACACGACTTCGACGATTTCATCGTCATCGTTCAGGGCCAGATGAAGATTGGCACCGATCAGGGTGAGTGGTTGATGAAACCCGGTGACAGGCTTGACCTTCCGAAGAACACGGTTCACTGGGCGGAAATGGTGGGCAAAGAAGAAGTGCAATACCTGAGCGCAGCAAAGTAATCGGTTGAGATCAGCGGCGACTACAACACTCGTCTTCTCACAATCCTGTCGATCAATGCAAGCATGCCGATCACTACCGTTGCCATCGCGGCGACTTTCATACTGCTATGCCTGAATACGAACGGCAGGTACGTCTCCAACGTCAATGTCAGTGCGTCAATCGCTGATCGCAAGTGTAGGCTCATTGAATCGGTGAATGAGTTCACAACAGTGCGCGACTCGGCGAATTGCTCCATGCTCACGGCGCCCGTCAACACAAACGCCGTAAGCATAATGCCGAGGACGATCATCAATCCAAATACATACGCCATGTTCTCGATTGCCTTGAACAAGAAAGGCGAACGCGGCGCGATGCTCAGCTTCGTCATCACCCGCGACGAAAAATCCGATGCCAGGCGCTCCGTCGGCAAGCTGCGAAGTCCTCTGTCCAGTTGAGTTAGCGAGAAATGCGCCGACGAGCAGACTCTGCACGTCAGCAGGTGTTGCCGCACAGCCGCCGATTCAGTTGCATCCAATCGACTGTCAACATACATCTGCAGAAGTTCATCGCGAACATGTTCACTGCTCATACCAGTTCTCCTCGTAGTCGTGCTTGCACGCGCTCACGCAGCAGCGCCCTTCCACGAAACAAATTCGTCTTGATGGTGCCGAGCGGGAGATTGAGGACGGTGGTCATTTCCTCATAGCTCATTTCTTCAAGATAGAAGAGCGTTATGGCTGTCCGGAATTTTTCCGGCAGCATCTCGACCTCATCGCGTAAGATGGCCCGGTACTCTTCATTTTCTAGTCGAATGTCCGAAGCAACATCCTCATCATCGACAAACGTGTTGGCGACCAGCGAACTTTGAACGTCCATGCTCTCGGGCCGCTGGCGCTTGCGGGTCACTTTCGTCATGCAGACGTTATACACAATCCGATACAGCCATGTGCTGAACCTCGCGTCGCCTCTAAACTGACCCAGATTTCTGTACGCACGCATAAAGCCATCCTGCACAGATTCTTCAGCCTCGTGTCGATCGCCGATCACCCTCACCGCCAGCGTGAACGCCTTGTCCTTGTGGCGGTCAACTAGAAGGGCGAATTTGCGTGCATCGCCCCGCCGGATATGTTCGATGATCTCGTCGTCCGTTAGATTCAATACTTGACCTGGTCGCTTTGTACGTTAGACCACGACATGAAGCGATTTGTTTCACAAAAATCCTATTCTGAGAGATCGGAAAATGTGAAACCCACTGCGAATCCCTGAAGTCTAAGTCAACAGAAGTCAGGAAACTGCCACACTCAACGAAGGAGCTATCATGGAAGACCTCGCACCGGTGTTCGGAATCGTATTCATGTTCACCACAATCGCGCTTATCTGGGGATCGATCATCTTCACCCGACACAAAGAGCGCATGACGATGATCGACAGAGGACTGAAAGCTGAAGACATCAAATCACTCTACGAGCGCCATACGTTTCAAGTCAGTCCCCTCTCGTCGCTCAAATGGGGAATGGTTCTCGTCTGCATCGGACTCGCCATTCTCGTCGGCATGTGGATGCACCAAGTATTATTGTTTGAAGAAGGGATATTCTTCGGACTCATTGCAGCATTTGGCGGCCTGGGTCTGGTTCTCTTCTACTTCATTGCCGAGAGAAAAGCAAAGCACCTGTAGCTATCACATCAGTTGGAGCCTTCGCGAGTCGGGGGCTTCAGCTGAAGCCGGCGAAAATCTTCCGGCGTCATGCCATAGTACACCAGGTCAATCGGAGTCCGCTCTTTTCCGCGCACGACATCGTTGCGCAACACACCCTCGAGCAAAAAGCCGCAACGCTCCGCGACGCGTCTGCTGGCGACATTCTGAACCGAACATCGAAGCTGAAGTTTTTCCAGCAGCAGCCACTCAAATGCAAACGGCAAGAGCATTGCAACGCTCGCCGACATGATTCCCTTCCCCTCACACTCCCGAACAACAAAATAGCCGATGTCGGCTTTAGGGACAGCCCAGAGAAGATCTTTGAAACAGACTTCGCCCGCGTAGGATTTCGTCGCCTTGTCCCAAACGCCGAAGAAGAAAGCGTTTCGCTTCTTCCAAAGTTGTGCCCGTTCGTGAATGAAAGTCTCGGCGCTCTTGACATCGACGATCTGACTGACGCGTGCAGGAAAATCGTCGATGAGTCTGTCGCGATTCGCCCGGTACACTTCGACAAGCAGGCGCGCATCCGAAGGCACATATTGACGCGCAAGCAGCCTCTCGGATTCCCAGGTCGCAGGAAGTGAGAAGGACGCTTCATCACGTTCATTGGCCACGTCACTCATGTTTTTCACCGAATGAAATGACCCGGCTGAGTAATGGCGAAGCAACAATCAGCAGAAGCGGAATTAGCGGCATAGAGTATCTCGCCCACCCGACAATGAAGACATTGACAGCAATGTAGTACAGCACGAGCGCAGAGATAGGAATGACCCGCCTTCTCTCTTTTCCATCCAACCGAATGTACGAAACCACGCCTGCAATGAGTAGTGCAAACTGCAGGATGCCAAAGAAGATCGACTTCGCCAAAGATTCACTCAGATACCAGAATGTGAAAAAGTTTGCCGCCACCTTTTTCGCCAGCGATGTCGGATTGGAGAGGTACTGCTCAGTCGCGTGCGAGATAAGCGTTCTGTCGCCCTCGACACTCTCCCACTGCAATCCCGACGGCGCCAGAAGAGAATCGGCGCGATGGAATCCTCGCTGCCAATAGTCAAGTATTGTGTTGTATGCCGAAGGCCAATCTTCCCCGATCACATCTCCTTGTATGAGATTGAAGCCCAACGATGTGTTCACAAGAAGCACATCGTTTGCCGCGCGATAATTTCTGAGCGTCCAGGGAAGTATGACCAATCCCGCAATGATGAGGGGAAGAATTGCAACATACCACCGACGCTTCTCCAGCCGAACAATCATCAACACTCCGACAACGAACGGAAAAAGCAGCAGCAGCGGTTTTACTAAGCACGAGACGCCAATGGCGATGCCTGTGAGGATTGCTCGCATGCGGTTGGGTCGCTCAAAGAGCAACGTCATTGTCAGCACAACAACGCAGAGAAGCAGCGTGTTCGTTGACTCCACCCAAATGCGCGCGGTGTACCAGAGCGCAATCGGATGAAACGCATAAAGCAATTGCGCGGTCAACGCTGCTCTTCGCCGAAAGAACTTCGAGGCTACGACGACGACAAGATATGATGTGAGAGAATGGAAGAACGCCTGCAGAATCTGAACAGCCGTCAGCGAGAAATGGCCGACAAGCTTGAACAGCGCAGCGAGGAGAAACGGATACAACGGCGCTCGTTCAAACACCGGCGGGCCATCCGCTGAATATGCATATCCGTTGCCGTCGGCAATGCTAAGTCCGAGTTCGCCGAAGCGATCAGGATCGATGTGTGCCCGCTGCGAATCGGCAATGATCGGAAAGACGACGAGCGAAAAGACGAGCGCGGCAGCAAATGCGAGGAGGGCGATCTTTTGCTCCGTGGTTATTTGCATAAGCTTGCGTCAGATTGGATCGGCACTCGACTCGATTTGCTCGATGAGCTGAAGATTCTTTAGCGAATTCTCCGCATCGAGAAACGGCCTGAACTGTTCTTTGATACACTGGGCGAAATACTCCAGCTCGCGCACATACGCATTCTCCGCCGGAAATTTCTCGACGTAGTGCTTGTCGTGGCCGAGCAGGTGAATGGTGAGCACGTTTGGCAGCACGCGCCCGGAGAGCGACACAGGCGAGTAGATCGATCCTTTCTCGCCCGACAGTAAGTAGTAGTTCGCATCTGTTGAATAGCCGGCAATCATCGTCGCCACGACGCCACCGGCGTCGTATGTCGCATGAGCAAACACATCGAGACCGTCGTTGCGGCGATGCAGTACGGCGTTCAGCAGCCGCGGTTCTGAGTCGGTGATGAATCGAATCCAATCAACGCCATACACACCGAGATCGCGCAAGCAGCCGCCGCCAAGATTTTTCTCTAACCGGAATCCATCATGTCCACGATTGGCAATGTTATGCGACCAGGCGAATGTCATGTATCGGAGTTTGCCGATCGTTCCCTCGTCGACGATCTCCTTCGCTCTGTTGTGAACGCGCTTGAAGCGATACATGAATCCTTCCATGAACAGCACATTGCTTGCTTCGCACGCAGCCTTCATCAACTCAAGCTCTCGTGAGCTGACTGCGGCGGGTTTCTCGACAAGCACGTGCTTGCCGGCCCGTGCAGCCTTAAGCGTGTACTCACAATGCAAATGCTGCGGCAGCGGAATGTACACTGCATCGATTTCCGGATCAGCAAGAAGATCGTCGTAGGCGCCATATCGTTTCGGAATGCTGCCCTCGTCTGCGAAGCGGTGTGCCTTCTCGATGCTTCGACTTGCGACGGCTGCGAGTTGCAGATGCTCGAACTTCTGTCCACAGAGGAACCGCGCGACGGAGGCTGTTCCCAGTATCCCGACGCTTACACGCTGGCCCGTCACGCTCGCACCGTTGAAGTGACCGGTTCTGTGCCCAGCTCGTGGGCGAGGAGATCGAACACGTCATGCGCTTCCTTCGCGTGCCGGAGTTGTTCAATCACGCCCGGACGTTTTAATGCGCGGCCAAGCAACGAGAGCGTTTGCAGATATTCATTGTTCTCATTGTGAGCAGCGATCATAAAAACCAGATCGACCGGCTTGCCATCGAGCGTTTCGTACGGAATTGGCTCCTCGAGCCGCGCGAAGACAATCACGATCTTCCCCGCGGAGCCGGAGCGTGCATGCGGAACAGCGATGCCCTTATCAAGTCCGGTTGAGCCTGATTCTTCTCTCTCCCATAACTCGTCGAGAAACGCTGCTTTGTTGCTGATGTAGCCATGCTTGTTTGCGCGTTCCACCATCTTCGTGAACAACTCCTCCTTCGTCACCACGGGCAGGTTCAGCAAAATCAAATCCTGCGACACGTACTTGCCAAGGTGCATGCGCTCAACTTCGCCGGTCGCGTAGCTCACTGCATACTGAATTGCCTGGTGTAGATCAGGCGCAAAGTTGCCGACGCCGATCTTGGTCGTTACGCCCAGCCGATGCAGAACGGAGCGGACGTCCTTGCGCAAGCCGGCAATGATCAGCTTCTTCTTGTCCCTGTTCAGCCGGTCAACGATGTCTTCGATTGCAAGTGCGCCGGTGGCATCGATCACAGGAACGTTCTCCATATTCAGAACAACAACTTTGAAATCCGTCGCCGCTTCGATTTCTCTGACAAAATTCTTCGCCGCGCCGAAGAAGAGCGGTCCTTCCACGTCGAACGCGACAATCCTATTCTTGCGCAGAGTTTCCTCCTGTTCGCTCGGCAGACGATCAGCATGCTTCTCGTCGAGCATGTTCGTCATCCCCAGCTCACTCATGCGGTACACAAAGAGAAATCCCGCGAGCGCGAAGCCGACCAGCACGGCAGTGATCAGATCGGACACGACGGTAATCACCATGGTCGCGACCATGACGATTGCATCAGGACGTGGAGTCTTGGGGAGGAGCTTCAACGGTTCCCACTCAAACATTCCGATCGCTGTCATCATCAGCACGGCAGCCAGAACCACAAGCGGAATGGTCGCAACCAGCGGAGAGAAGAGCAGCATAACGCACACGAGAACCACCGCGTGAAACATGCCGGAGATTTTCGTCACGCCTCCCGCTCTGATGTTTACGTTCGTGCGCACGATGGCGCCGGTGCCCGCTATTCCGCCGAACAATCCGGCAATAAAGTTTGCTGTTCCCTGCCCGATCAATTCGCGATTGCTATTGTGTCGATCTCCCGTAACGCTATCCGCGACGACTGAGGCAAGCAGTGTTTCCAACGCGCCGAGCAGCGAGATCGTGAGTCCGGCAGGAAAGAGCCTCGACCACGTCTGCCAATCGTTCGACGGGAAGCTCGGAAGCGAGAATGATCGCGGAATTTCGCCGATCAAATTCAACGACGATGCAAACGAGAGAGAGAAGTTGGCGGGATCAATCGCGACGCGCAGCCAATCCCATTGCGAGTAGAGCAAGGCCGAAACCGCAGTGCCGACCACAAGCCCGATGAGCGCCTTGGGGAGATTCTTGTGAACGTACGGCGCGGCGATAATCACGGCGAGCGTAATCAGGCCAATTACCGGCGCTCCCGCGAACAGGTTGAGTTGTTGCGTGAAGATGAGAATCGCGATGCCGTTCGTGAACCCGACGATAACGGGATACGGGATGAACGAAATGAATCGTCCGGCCTTGATGAAGCCGTAGAGAATCTGCAGCAAGCCGGCGATGAGACAAGCGCCGAGCAGCGCATCGGCGCCGCCGTATTGGATGTACATCTGCGTGAGAATCACGGTCATGCCGCCGGTGGGGCCGGTAATCTGGCGCTGCGTTCCTCCAAACAACGACGCCAGAAAGCCCGTGAAGATCGCGCCGTACAATCCGGCTACCGCGCCACGCGGATCGCCGTTGTACGCGAGAATGCCAAAGCCAAGCGCGAGCGGCAGCGCAACGATCGCCGAGGTCAAGCCGCCGACCAGATCGCCCTTGATGTGCTGAAAAGTGAACTTGAAGGTCTCCGCAAACTCAAACTCGCGGAGGTACTCTTTGAAGGAAATGTCCATCGTCTCAAGAAAAATGGAAGAGTCATCTTCAGGCAAGATGACTCATCTGCAGTGAGAGGAATCTGCCTATCTATGAATTTGCGCCGCCTGCATCGGTTGACGTCGTTACTCGACAATCTCGTCGATTACTCCGCCGCCGACAACATCATTCTCTTCGTAGAAGACAACTGACTGACCGGGCGTAATCGCCCGCTTCTTTTCATCAAACACTACTCGCACGCGCCCATCAGGCAACTCTTGTATCGTCGCAGCGCCGCCGGAATCTTTGTATCGGATCTTCGCATCAACACGCAACTCCGTCTTGCAGTCGGAGTACTTCTGCATGTTCACGCTTCTCGCAATCAATCCACGTTTGTAGAGCTTCTCTTCTCGACCGATTTCAATTCGGTTGTTCGTCTGATCAATCGCTGTCACGTAAAGCGGCTCGGGCCGAAACACGCCGAGGTTTCTTCTCTGACCGATTGTATAGAACGGAAATCCGCGGTGGCGTCCGACGAGTTCTCCATCCATCACGATCTCTCCGTTTGCCACCTTCGCCTCAAGCCCGGGAATTCGTTCCTTGAGAAAGCGCTCGTAGTTGTTATCGGGTATGAAACAGATCTCAAAACTCTCCGGCTTCTGCATGTTCGGCAAACCGAGCGACTTGCCGAGCGCACGCGACTCCGTCTTCGTCATCCCCGCCAACGGAAAAAGCGTTCGCTTCATCGACTCCTGCGTGAGGCCCCACAGGGCATACGACTGGTCCTTCGATTCGTCGCGGCCGCGCGACACGTAGTAGCGGCCGTTGTTCTCATTGAAGAGAATGTTGGCGTAATGGCCGGTCGCAATCAAATCGGCGCCCAGCGCCTCCGACTTGCGGATCAACTCCTCCCACTTGATCTTTCGGTTGCAGATCACGCACGGGTTTGGCGTTCTGCCGTTCAGATACTCATCGACAAAGTTCTCAATCACCTCTGCGCCAAACTTCTCGCTGAAGTCCAGAACATAATGCGGAAATCCAAGCTTCGTCGCCACTGCGCGCGCATCGTTGATGCCATCCAGCGAGCAGCAGCTGCTCTCATTCCCGACATTGCCGCCGACATCTTCGTACCGATACGTCTTGATCGTGATGCCGACAAGCTCATACCCCTGCTGCGCGAGAATTCCAGCGGCCACCGACGAATCAACGCCGCCGCTCATCGCAACTACAACACGTTTCATTTCACGCTCCCATCTGCAAAGAACTCGCACTCAAGATACGGAATTGAATTTTCGCGCACAACGATGTCGGATTCCAGGGTGACTTCATCCGATCGACAATCCGAAATCCGCGCCGGCAGGCAGGCGGTCGCCATGCGGCGACTGAAGATAGATCCCAGAATCCTGAATCCCTGAAACCTGAATCTTGAAACCTGTCCGCCCTATCTGCGTCATCGGCGCTTCTATTTCCGAACTCAGGTTGACCGCGACACGTTCTGCCCATGTCAAGTCCGGAGAAAATTTAATATTCGGAAACTTGATTTCTATCCGATTTCTACCGATAACCAGACAGAAGGCATTGTGTTCATTGAAGGAGATGACTATGAACCTGCTCGTGGTCGATGATGACTCTGTTGTCAGAATGTCGATGCGCACGTTGTTGACGTCTGAGGGACACTCGGTGTGTACCGCGGCCGATGGCGAAGATGCACTCGCCAAACTTGCGTCGCACACATTCGACATGATTATCTCGGATGTGTACATGCCGAACATGGACGGCGTGCGATTGCGCAACGTTGTACGCGAGATACCCGATAAGCGCTCGCTTCCCTTTCTCTTCATCTCCGGCTATGATGATCAGAGCACGATTGACATGATTCGCAATCCGAAGCTCGAAGGCTTCTTCAAGAAAGGGAGACCGTTGAGCGAACTGCTTTCGTGGATCACCTACCTGACAACTCCCGAACACAAACGGTCCACCTTCCCCCCAACGCTGACAAGAGATCTTGCTTCCGACCAACAGCACGGACGTGTTCAGCGCGGAAGCTCAAGGGTTCCCCTGCTCTAGACAGCAAGCACCACTTGCTTTCCCGCTGACTGTCAACCGGTCAGCGGGATTCTTTTTGTCGGTCAGAAGGATGGATGGCCGTACTTCACGCGGGTCAAAGTCGATCTGAAACGGAGCCGCGTGACGATGAAGATGTCGTCGTACTGTGATCTCTCGATCACCGGCGGATTGGCAATGCCGAGCTTGGCCATGATCAGCGTGAGATTATCGGAATGACCTGCAATCAGAATCACCTCGCCGCGGTGCGCCTTCACCGAATCGATGTACGCGCCAATTGCATTGAAGGGAATCGGAACAGGCGACACATGCACCGACATTGCCGTCGGCGCAACGGTTTGCGTCGTCCGATATTTTTCCGAGACGTAGATCCGCGTCACGCCGGATGCGCTGAGAACGTGGGCGAGCCTTTGTGCTCGCTCAATTCCGATCTCCGAAATCGATGTGGTGTCCGAGCTGTTCAGCCGTTCTGCATGCCGGACGAGAATGATGGTTGTTGCAGGCGAAAACCAGAAGTACCACGCAACCACGCACACGACGACGGGAAACGTGAGAATGATGAGAAGAGGAATGCGATTCTTCATTGTGTTGTCTCTTGGATTTCGACGCCGAGATTCCAGAGCAAGAACGAGTACATGTCTGCTGTCGTCGCGAGTTGCTTGGCCGTGTTGCTGGCGGAGTGTCCTGATTTCGTCTCGACGCGAATGAGTACAGGATTCGGCCCGCTATGCTTTTCCTGCAGCGTTGCGATGAACTTAAACGAATGCGCAGGCACAACGCGATCATCGTGATCGGCCGTTGTAGCAAGTGTCGCGGGATAGCTGACGCCCGCGCGCAGATTGTGCAGCGGCGAGTAACGAGAGAGCGCCTGAAACTCGGTCGAGTCGTCGCTGCTGCCGTAGTCAGGCTTCCAATTCCATCCGATCGTGAACTTGTGGAAGCGCAGCATGTCCATCACCCCAACAGCCGGCAGCGCCACCTTGAACAACTCCGGTCGCTGGCACATCACCGCTCCGACGAGTAGTCCGCCGTTGCTTCCGCCGTGCATCGCAAGCTTCTCTCGCGATGTGTACTTGTTGGCGATCAGCCACTCCGCGGCGGCAATGAAGTCATCAAACACATTTTGCTTCTGCAGCTTTGTGCCGGCGTCATGCCATTGCTCGCCGTACTCGCCTCCTCCGCGCAAATTGGCGACGCAATAGACAACGCCTTGCTCAAGCAATGCAATGAGCAGCGCATTGAACGACGGCTTCACGCTGATGTTGAAGCCACCGTAGCCGTACAGCAGCGTCGGATTCTTCCCGTTTAACTCAAGCCCCTTCTTGTGCGTGATGAACATCGGCACACGGGTCCCGTCCTTGCTCTTGTAGAAGACCTGCCGCGTTTCAAAATCTTCCGGCGCGAAAGCCACAGCGGACGAACGATAGAGTTCAGATTCCCTCGTCGCGATATCGTACTTGAAAATCGTTGTGGGGAATGTGAACGACGTGAACGTGTAGAAGATGAATGCATCGTCGTTGTTGCCGCCGAAGCCGCCCGTGGTTCCGAGTGAAGGAAGCTCGATCTCATGTTCCTTGCGTCCCTCCAGGTCGTACACGTATGCCCGGTGCCTAACATCGTTCAGGTACGTCGCGAACAACTTCCCCCCAGCCGTCGAAATGCCTTCGAGCGGCTCCTTCTGTTCAGGGAGTATCACTTTCCAGTTCTCCTCCTGCGGATGGTCAGGATCAACGAGAACGACTTTGTCGTTCGGCGCCTTGCGGTTCGTTGACATCAACAGCTTGTCTTCGATGTTGTCGATCACGCCAAAGGCATCATCAAATCCCTCGACAATTGGCTTGAATGCCGACTCCTTCTTTTTGAGATCGCGCACCCAGATCGCATTCCCTTTCTTGCCGCGACCCCGATCCGTCACGTACAGAATCATGAACCGCTCATCCTCAGTCAGACCGATACTGTGAAAGCGGAGCGGGTTCTTTGCGTCCTCGAAGACGAGCTGATCCTGACTTTGTTCTGTGCCCACAGCGTGGTAATACACCTTGTGGTTCTCATTGCGTGCAGTGAGCGTTTTTGCCGTATCAGCGGGCGGATCGTACTTGCTGTAGTAGAATCCGTTGCCCTGCCACGCAGCGCCGGAAAATTTTCCCCATCGGACATGATCAAGCATCAGCTTGCGTGTCGCAACCTCCATCACGAAGAACTCATGCCAGTCAGAGCCGCCTCGTGAAATCGCATACGCCAGATATTTTGCATCATGCGAGAAGCCCAGCGATGCAAGCTTGATAGTGCCGTCGGGAGAGAGTTGATTCGGATTCAACAAGACTTCCGGCGTTCCGTTGATTCCCTCCTGAATGAAGTAAACAGATTGGTTCTGCAGTCCGTCGTTCTTGGTGAAGATGAAGTATTTGCCCTTACGAAACGGCGCCGAATAGCGCGGGTAGTTGTAGATCTGCTCAAGACGTTTTCTCATCTTTTCCCGATACGAGATTTTGGAGAGATAGTCGAAGGTGACGGCGTTTTGCTTGTTCACCCATTCTGCAACCGCCGGCGAGTTTTCATCTTCAAGCCACCGATACGGATCGGGCACACGTACCCCGAAATATTCATCGACTACGTCGACTTTCTGTGTGCCGGGATATTGAATCTGCTGGGCGAAGCTGAAGCTGTTGGCAAGAAAGAAAATTGCCAGAAGGCGAGTGGATGTCCGTCTCATTCTTTTCTCTCTATTGGTTGAACGTCATAGGCATGAACAAAAAAAGGGGCGCCGGGCGACGTCCCTTGGAAATCGGGCGCGAACAATTACCGTTTCGCGCGACGCTGAAGAGCCCGCAGATCAATCTCGCGAAGTTTTTGCAGCTGGTCGTTCGATTGCTCAGTCCTGTCAGTCTTGCGCTTGGCTTGCGTTGTGCTTTCGTTGGCATCAGCAAGCTTCTGGGCCGTAGAGGAAGGGATCGTCGTGTCCTTCCTTGCGACAGTCGGGTTCTTCTGGAACTCAAGCAGAATCTGCAAATCGTTGTCGGTCTGCTCCAACTCGGAAGAAAGCTCGACAATTTTTTTCGACTGAGCATTCAACTCAGCAGACTGAATGCGCGCAAGAGTCCGAAGGCTATCCACGACGCTGGACCGTCGCCCTTCCACTGTACTGAACTGCATGCGCTCGCGAACAAGCGATGCCATGATCACCGATCGCGTTCGCTCGCCGCGCGGCAGCCATGGAATTTCCAGATGCTTGACGAACCAGGACAACGCGATGCTATCGTTGCGTGCGGAGTTGAAAGGATTCACATACAGGTGAGCAAGATTCCGCACCGCGTCGGCGTAGGCCATCGTGCCGGGATACAACTCTGCGACCATCTTGTACACCAATGCTGCGCCTTGAAACGCACCGGCGGTTTCCAAGCTGTCGGCAAACGAAAGATGGTAGGTCGCGCGTGAATCAGGATCATCTTTTTCCTGCCCGCGCAGCGCTGCACCGAGACACGCAACCAGCGCCGTGAGCAACAGCAGCTTTTTCATTTCAGGCACTTTGATTCAGTTGACCGATTGTGGAATCGCCGCAAAGCTGGGCATCGCGACTTCCTTGATTACCGGCAACTCCACTGTAAACGTGGTTCCCTCACCCACCGCACTTTCCGCAAACACCCGGCCTCCATGCGCTTCGACCAACGCCTTCACGAGTGCAAGTCCTACTCCCGTTCCTCTGCTGCTTGCTTTTGAAGAGTTCTTCGCCTGATAGAATTTTGTA
>JACRFA010000046.1 GCA_016218065.1 Ignavibacteriota bacterium
AGTCTGTTCGGACCAGCCGGTTTGTTGTTCCTTCTGCTATCGAGTTCAGGCAGAATATCGCGTCTGACATTGCTTCAACTGACACTCATCGTGGGTGGAATCTCGTTTGGTCTCGAGTTCGTCCAACTCCTCCCACGACCGGGAATCCTGGCGTATGTAAAGTATGCCTTCGACTGGCTTGATGTGGCGGCAACATTCCTCAGCATTTGTGCCGGCTATTTCATTGCACGAGTAATGACAAAGGATCGGGAATGAATGACTCATGTGTTACATCGACTCTTGGCCTCTATGAACGACGTTATAGAACTGATCAATTCACGCCTCGAAACAATTCAGCAGCAGGAGCAAGTCGTGATCTTGCTCGCGGTTGAGTCTGGCAGTCGCGCCTGGGGTTTCCCGTCCGCGGACAGCGATTTCGATGTGCGCTTCGTTTACTGCCGATCGCCGGAGTTCTATCTCTCGATTGATCTCGCCGATCAGCCGGATGTAATCGAGCGACCGATTGAAGACTCGATTGATCTGAGCGGATGGGATATCCGGAAGGCGCTAACGCTCTTCAAGAAATCCAATCCGCCGTTGCTCGAGTGGCTTCAGTGTCCGATCATCTACAGAGAGCAATCGTTTTTCGCGAACGAAATGCGGAAGTTCTTGCCTGATTTCTATTCCCCGATTGCGAGCTTCTTTCACTACAAGCACATGGCAGAAGGCAACTTCCGCGACTATTTACGCGGCGACGTTGTGTGGCGGAAAAAGTACCTCTACGTCTTGCGACCGTTGCTGGCGACTCGATGGATTCGTCAGGGCCTTGGGCCTGTGCCAATCGAGTTTGCTCGTGTCGTTGAAGCAACGGTTCCGAGCGGCCCCGTTCGTGATGCGATAGATCGATTCATTGAACAGAAGCGTGCGGGCCAAGATCTTGATCGTGGGCCCCGGATTCCGATCTTGAGCGATTTCATTGAGGCAGAGATCCAAACGCTTGCTGATGAAGCACCAGACAGACAATTCAAGCCTGCATCGGTTGAGAAGTTGAACGCACTCTTTCAGACAATTCTCTCTGACCTCTGGCCAGAGTGGTTTTCGAAATGACGAGTCGAATCATGAGTGTCCTGCATGCACAAACCAAGTCAGCCATTCTTTTCTTCGCTGTTTGTTGATGATGGAGAGCGGCCATCAACGGTCAATGAGTGATTCGGGTAAGTACATGAAGCTTCATCGCGACGAGGTCAAGCGGTATCTCTCGTTACTTGACGTGTCTGTTGGTGCGCCCACCTTGGACGCGCTCAGGGGAATCATCCGCGCGCATCTGGCAACAATGCCGTTCGAGAATATTTCGAAACTCTATCGCTGGAAAACATCGGGCGCTGCTGATGTGCCGAGTTGCACGGAGTTTCTCGATGGCATTGAGCAATTCCATTTCGGTGGAACGTGCTACTCGAATAACTATCACCTCTGCCAGCTTCTCGTCTCGCTGGGCTACGACGCAGTACTCTGCGGCGCCGACATGAGCAAGCCTGATGTGCATGTCGTGAGCATAGTGAAGGTGGAGGGAAGAGAATACATTGTCGATGCAGGATACGGAGCGCCGTTTCTCGATCCGCTTCCTCGCCACTTGCCGCTCGATCACGTGATCTCTCATGGCGACGATCGCTACGTGCTGCATCCTCAAGATTCGCTCGGGCATTCGCGACTCGTCTTCTACCAAAATGGAACTGAACGTCACGGCTACCGGGTCAATCCAAAGCCGCGAGGCATTCAAGAATTCAGTCAAGTGGTAGCAGATTCGTTCCGACCGGAAGCAACGTTCATGAATGCAGTGCTGCTTACGAAACACGCGCCTGACTTCTCTGTTGTTCTGCGCAACCTGACGTGTACCGAGATTCGGGGGGAGGCCGCTCGGATTACAACGCTGAGAACGACTGACGAGCTTGTCGCGGCAATCGCGGATCACTTCTCCATCCCGGCATCGGTTTCACGCATTGCTCTTGAGGGTCTCTCGTTTCGCGCCGATGCGTGGAGTTAGGGAAGTGGAGTTGCAGGAATGTGGACGTCCGTCTATATTGCAATGTCTCGTGAAGGTCAAGCAGTGAACAAGAAATCAAATGCGAGGAGGCTGAGCAATGAGCGATACTCTCACACACGTTGATCCGGAAACCAGAATTGGACACGTTCACCTCAAAGTCTCAGACCTTGAGCGATCAGTGAAGTTCTATACGGAAGTGATGGGGTTTGACGTCATGGCGCGACTGGGGGACAGCGCTGCATTTCTCTCTGCGGGCGGATATCATCACCATCTTGGGCTGAACACATGGGAGAGCGCGGGAGGGTCTCCCCCCTCGCCGCGCAACACGGGCTTGTACCACTTTGCTATCCTCGTGCCGAGTCGCAGGGAACTTGCCCGCGCATTGCAGCGCCTGGCCGAGCATCGCTGGCCCATCGATGGCGCGTCGGACCATGGCGTGAGTGAAGCAATCTACCTTCGTGACCCCGACGAGAACGGCATTGAGATCTACGTCGATCGTGCGCGTGACGCGTGGCCTCGCGATACGGCGGGCAATCTTGTCATGTACACGCGTCCGCTTGATCTGAACGCGTTGCTGGCTGTGTTGGAAGAGTAGAGCCGAGCCTCTCTGATTGCGGAAGACAGTTCACCCAGGACTTGATTCTCAGGTTTCGATTCGGCAAATTCAATCAGAGCGGAGCGTTCACACCATCAGACTGAAATTGAGGAAGAACGCCGATGCACCGTTGCCTTCACCGATCTACATTTGTCTGTACGCGTTCCTTCTCATACACATCCAATCTTAATCAACTCCAAGAAACACGGGCTTGAAGTGTTTTCAACACAAGTTGAAAGAATTTGTTTGCCCCGTCGCTCTGTTGCGCAGCGGTCTGTCGCAGTATTGCTCTGAGATTCAATTTCGAAACAGCGCGACAACTTCACGCAATGAAGCTCATCGATATGCGCGTGTGGGATCATGGACGCAGGCTTGTCGAAGAGATGAAACAGAAAGGGTGAAGCGAACATCAACTCATCATCGATTCATGAGTAATTGCTGGTACGCAAGAACGCAATTCATATCTCATTGTAGCCATTCCGTTGCTACGCGACGGACTTGGTTATTCGGCGGTTACCCGACCTTTGAAAAGGTCGGGCTACTTTCGGGTTGCCACTACGTGGCAGATCGCACAGCGTAAGCCCGTCCCAGAGGGACGGTATGACAATAGGCAGACCATTTATGGTCTGCACAAATTGCCGTCGCATCTCGTGTCTCGTAGTGACGAGGTGACGCCAGCATGATGCGTTGAGTTGTATAGTTCACAAGTGAACACCGATCAAATCCATCTGATGAAGCACGGCGTCCCAACGTAAGGAGGATTCTTCATGCTACGCGTTGCGAAACTACTTCTTCTCACTCTGCTTTCCTTCTGCTCAGCATACTCGCAAGGAAAGCTTGTCGCAGATGAATTTGCGTTTTCGACTGATGTGCATTTTGGCCGCTATGCAACCGACAACCGGTTTGGCTTCGGATGTGGATTGGTGTTGAAGGGAGTTGTTGAACTATCGTTTGCGAGATCGACCGTTTTGACGAAAGGGCCTGTGCTAAACTTCGAGCACAGATTCTTCCTGAGGATTTTTGCGCCCAAGCCGAAACGCTACTTCATCTCGGTGGGCGGCGGCTACGTGTCCCAATCGTCGAGCACCGAGTTATGGAAGGACTTTCCACTCGAACTGACAGCTAAGGGGATCGCTTTTGAAGTGGGACTGCACGTAGTTCTCGAAGAACTGGCGACGCGAAGAATCGTGGCCTCGTTCGCATACACGTACTTTCGTCCAAGGGTAGAGATGCGCGTGCCGATGCGGCTCTTCACGGAAAGCAAACTCTCTCGCTCGGTGGCATTCGATATCAATGCAGTCTATCATCTTGGGCACTTTGATCTCGCATTCGGGCCAGGTTTTGCACTTGAGTCTGATTTCAGGAACGCATTTGTTGGGTTGCGGTGCAATGTTGTAGTAAAGGTGTGATGCGAAGTGTAAACAGCTAATAGGTCATTGAAATGAATGACCTGCTGATGTTACGCAAACTGAGATTGTTGTGTTTTGCCTTAATTGACCTCATCCCCCTGCCGGGGTTGACCAAAAAGTATCATTTGCACGGTGAGGTTGAATGTGGTCCATGTAACTCCTCAGTTCATCATTGAGAAGAGTCGCTTCATGTTGTGGGCAAGGCATGCGAGTCCGGTTTCCACATTGACCTTCTCCTTGCCG
>JACRFA010000042.1 GCA_016218065.1 Ignavibacteriota bacterium
CTTTCAGATGTCGCGCTATCGCGTCAAGAAGTTCTTTGACCGTCGGATAGATGCCGACCGCAAGTCCCGATTCAACTTCGTCACGTGTCCCGCCGAGTGCTTTGTAGAGAGCAACACCCTCACGCTGCGCCTTCAGATCCCAAAATGCAGTTTCGACTCCAGCACGCGCGTAGAAATTGCCACCGGCCTGGTCCAGCAATGTATTCACTTCATCGACCGATGAGGGCTGCCGCTGTCTGACAAGCGGAACAAGTGTGTCACGCAGATAATCCCATGTCGATTCCGGCGTGTCGTCAGAGTAGAACGAACCGGACATCGGCGAGGCCTCACCGATTCCGACAAGCCCGTCCGAATGTATCGCCACGATGATGCCATCTTTCTCGTTCACTACGCCATTGCTGATCTTGAATGGCTCTACCAGCGGAACCCGGACATGCGTGAGCTGTATTTTCTCAATCGTCATCGGTATCGGACTGGATTTTTCAGTTCCCCAATTTTGTCAACGCGACAAACGACAGTATCCCTGTGCTTTATTGGGCCAATCCCTTCAGGTGTTCCTGTCGAGATAATGTCTCCGGGTTCGAGCGTGATATACTTCGTGATGAACTCGATCGTTGTCGGAATATCGAAAACAAGATCGCGGGTATTCGCCTTCTGCCGCACTTTTCCGTTTACGCGGCATTCAACCCCGACATGAACAGGGGAACGAAACTCCTCCGGCGTTACTATCCACGGACCGATTGGCGAAAACGTATCGAAACTCTTTGAGCGGAACCAGGGATGCTTCTCTAAAATATCTTTGGTTTGAAGATCGCGGGCTGACACATCGTTACAGATTGTGTAACCGGCGATATACTTGTACGCGTCCTTCTTCTTCACTTCCGTTGCGGTCCGGCAAATCACCACGGCAAGCTCGGCTTCATGATCCATTCGCCCGAGGCCGCGGGGAATGCGTATGGTTTCATTCGGTCCGATAACGGACGAACCCACTTTCACAAAAAGTATCGGCTCCTTCGGGACTTCAAAATTTCCTTCCTTGGCATGCAGTACATAATTCAATCCGAGCGCGACGATTTTGGGTGGACGGGAAATCGGCGCTTTGAGAACAGCCTCTTGGGGAAGCGACAGATATCGTTGGAGCCTGTTCTTTCTCACGTGAGCACAAATTGCTTTCATGCTTTCAACGTCCCAGATGCCGAGCTGCAACATCTCTGTAACACTTACAGGTTGACGGAGTGCAACATCGTGCTCCAGCAGATGATAACTTGCAAATGCCTTGCTGTAGTTTATCCACTTGCCGTCAAGTTCCACCGCGACACAACCACCGTCTTCGTATTCGAATTGTGCGACTTTCATGCGATCCTTTCACGTGCGTTAGTGGTTTCGTCGAAGTAAACGCCGACCGGATGTTGATTCTTCAGAACCTGATCGGGATAGGCAAGGACGCGCTTCCTTCGCTCGGGGTCGTCTTTCGTGAGTTCGTCAATCCAGTGAACGCCGTACAACACGTGATTGACTTCGTCGGCGAGAAGGAACTCCAACAGTTGCAGTGAGCGAGCATCATTCTGTGCTTTCGCCTTTCGGATCCAATCGCGCAGGTGCTTGCAGCTTTCGCTTTCAAACGTCATGTTCGAGAGCGCCAGACGTTCCAGCGGATCCTCACGATTGACATCCTGTTCCCATCCCCAACAACTCGTCGTAAACATGCCGACGTGACCGCCGAGTTCTTCGAGTCTGCGTTGGACAATTTCTGCGTGGCGCGCTTCATCCCATGCCTGGTGCACCATATCCATTTTCATTTGCCACGGAATGTCGGGGCAGTCTGCAATGATGCGGCCCATCCTTTCCACAGTAATGAACTCGCTGTTCAGCAAATCGTGCAGCAGGTGCTGTTTGCCTTCGGTTGTATCAAACGACCAGGTCTTCTCCGTAAATTCATCCGGCCGATCAATGATCTTCCATCGTGCATCGCGAACAGGAGCAACACTGTATGCATGCGTTTTCTTGAACGTGTAGGTACCGGATTGCTTGCCTTTGCCCGACACACCACCAGAGGCGCTCAATTCCTTGCCAAGCTCAGCTTGCAGAGAAGCAATCGATTCGGTAATACCGGACCCATGCACAAGCCGCGCGAGTATTTGCTCTGCCCACGCGATATGGTCATTCTCCTCATCAGTGATATGGCGGAGAATATATGCTGTGGGTTCATCAGCAGGCAACTCCACGGATTGAAGATGTGCCTCATACGCGTCAACGAGCGCGGGCTTTGCAATGCGGTAGAGTCCGATCATGCGCAGCAGATCGCCTTCCAATTTCCAGATTCTCTCCAACAGTCGCGTGAACTCATCGCTCGGCGCAATGTAATGGAAATGCGCAGAGCGTCCTTTCAACTCAGGAATGCGCTTGCCCAACAAATCCGCATGGACAGAATCCTGATACATCTGTCGTCCAAAGCCGATTTTGATCTCGGGATCGACCATGGTGTACGCCCAGCTTCCCATCAGTTCCATCATCTGCACCTCGACATACTGGTACTTGCCAAGCAGTTCAAGGTTCTGCTGCACAGTCAATGTCGTCGACATTCTTATGAACCTCCTCTCATATTGTCTGCGTTGAACTCTTTGAATTGTTTCTTGGTATTGAAAGTGAAGTCCAAGTTTTGTCGCAAACCATTTTTCCAATGAAGACAATTTGTCCGACATGATATGGGTAATGTGCAAGCTGCCTATTAATTGCCTCCATAACGGTGTGTGCTTGACTGCGAATTGAAATAGCCTTTTGTAAATCTTCTGTCGTCAAAGAGTTTATTGCATTGAAAGAACACGTCCACCCTTCATTCCATTTGTCCAAAAGTTCTTGTCTCGTCTTAATGTCGTTATCAAATTCAGCGTCTCTGTTTCTCCATTCTTTTTCTCCGTCTGCAGTCAGAAAATCTGTCCAACGGGAAAGCATATTGCCCCAAAGGTGTTTAACGATTGTCGCAATACTGTTGCTCTCCTGATTGTATTGCCAGAATAATTTGTCGTCAGGCATTTGAGCAAATGTTTTTTCTCCAAGCATCTTATAATACTCAAATTGTTTCTTTACGCTGTCCAAATAATCGTTTGTCATAGCAGTTGATTTATATGGTTCTGTGATAGTATGAGTTGTCAAAGTTAGTTTCTTGCAATCAAGTTTCAAGCTCGCACTGTCCCCCAATAATGGCAACTAACATCAGCGATGTAATCACGCCTGCGCGGGCAAACATTTGAAAACGGAAAGATGTTTGTTCGAGCGAAACACATATTGTCCAACTGAAGCTGGCACAAACACCTCGGTGCCACGCTTCAATGCAATCTCGCCATGTGCATGAATGAGTGATCCTTCGCCATCGAGTACAATCAAGACAGAGTAGCGGCCGTTTGTTGCATCACTCATTTCACCAACGATCTCCAGTCGATTGCCTGCAAAACATTCCGTCGTTTCGTATCCGAGAAGCCGCGATTCCGTGCTTTCGCCCTCACGCCTCACCACGTGCGGTTTGATCACCAGTTCGTTCTGCACTTCTTCAGGCGAATACACGCGATGATCGAGAGTGGAGAGCGTCAGATCTTGAGGAAGACCAAGGAACGATTCCTCAACACTGAAATTGTAATTCGAACAGGATCGTTCGAGTATGATCGAATAGTCAGTCGGCTCCTGCAGCTCCACGATAAACATGCCTTCGCCAATCGCATGTGGCAACCCGGCTTTCACGTACACTACACTGCCTGCTTTCACAGGCACGCGGTGCATCACCCGCATCATCTCATTGATATCCTGTTTGTTCAGCATCTCGCGATAACGCTGCCTGGGCACGTCTTCTTTGAACGCAATCAAAACGTAAGGCTCTTCAACATCAGGACGAGTTTCCAGAACGAACCACGCTTCAGTCTTCCCGAAACAGGAATTCAAGTGATCTTTTGCAAAAGCCTTCGTCGGATGAGCGTGAATGATGAGCCGCTCGGCTGCATCGAGCAGCTTCACCAACAGTGCAGAACTCGTACCGTACGTCTTCACGTGCTGCGCTCCCAGAATTTCTTCGGGGTAGCGTTCCACAATAGTTTTGATAGAAACCGGTTCGGGAATGTTCGCCGAGATAAGTGCAAGGCCTTCACCTTGCCGGTAATGTGTTCCCGGATTGCTCGCCTGGACTGTTGACCCCACCCATTCTTCCGGAAATTCCGAGTCCATTGGATCAGCCACACCTTTCAATCGGTCAATCATCGCGCCGCCTTTATACATCCGCCACACGCGATTAGGGGCGAGCAGCATGGGCGATGTTGTCAGTTCACGCAACCTATCGTTCATATTACACCTTTACCCAGCTCTTCGTTTCTGCTGATTTGTAAATCGATTCCAACAAATGATGCAATCTCAACGCGTCGTGAAAATCCGGCGACGGCGCTGTGTCATCCACAATGGCTTTCAGGAAACTGAATTGTGCCGCAACATGCGACCGGATCCAACCCATGGTAAACTTCGGTGCGGGCATCACCGCCGGCGCAGGATATTTCTGCACAGTGCTGATTGTCTTGAATCCCTGCATTCCCTTCGGCTCGGTAGCATTGAATGCCAGCAGTTCATTGGGTTTCATGAGATTGAATGCGAGCGCGCCATGTTGTCCGTGGATTTCGAAACGCATCTCATCTTCGGCGCCCGTTGCAACCCGCGAAAGGTCCGCAGTGCCGATAGCGCCATTTTTGAATTTCAGCACCAGCGTTATCGCGTCCTCCACTTCGACCTTCCCCATCTTCGACGGATCCTCAGGCAAGGGACGCTCTTTGAAGAATGTCTCCATCGTTGCCGACACCTCGTCGACCTCTCCGATGAGATACTGCATGATATCCAGAAGGTGAGGACCGAGATCGACAAGCACGCCGCCGCCAATTACATCTTTTTGCATGCGCCACTCGCGCGGTCGCTTCGCATCGATGTAACCAGCATGCAGATACGCACCCCGATACTGAAACACGCGTCCCACAAATCCCGCATCAATCAACTCCTTCGCTTTCATGATGGCAGGAATGAAGCGGTACTCGGCGGTGATTTGGTGCTTCACGCCTGACGTATCGGCGAGCGTGACGATTTCTTTCGCTTCGGCTTCGTTGTACGCCAGCGGTTTTTCGCAGTACACATGTTTGCCATTCTGCAACGCAGCCCGCAACGCCGGCGCGTGCTGATTGTTCGGCGTACAAATATTGATGACGTCAATGTCCTTCCGGTCAATCAACTCGCGGTAGTCCGTTGTTGCGAATTCGAATCCAGCCTGGTCAACTCCCTTTTGTGCAAGCGCAGCATTCGCATCGCACACACCTTTGAGCGTGATCTTGCACGGCTGTCCATCATAGTAGAAAGGAATAACGCGGTATGCGTACGAATGAATGCGCCCCATCTGACCGAACCCGATCAGCCCGACACGAATCTCTTTCTGCATTGTTATCCTTTCTTCGAAGACGAGAGGACTGCTAGCGCTTGCTTGACGCTGCCATTGTGGTGAACAATTTCCGCAAGCGCTTTGAGAATCTTCGCGGGCTTGTCATGCTGCCACACATTTCGTCCAAACACGATCCCCGCGGCGCCGCAGTCGATGGCATCCTTCACCATTTGCAGCATGTCCTTGTCCGAATCCATCTTCGGTCCGCCGCGCACAAGAATTGGTGCCGACGCAACGCCGACCAATTCTTCAAACTGTTTCTTGTTCTCCGGAAAATCCGCTTTGATCAGATCGGCACCGATTTCCGATGCCATACGCACGATGAGTTTCATGATCTCAAAATCGCGGACAACATTGGAGCCTTTCGCAATTGCGAGCGGTTCAACGATGAACGGGACGCCATACTCGCGCGCATCTGCGCCGATGCGCTGCAAGGTTTGGAGATTGTCCGCCTCCTGGGCATCGGTATCGTAGCCGGCAAACAGGAATGTCACCACAGCGTCGGCGCCGAGTTGCATTGCATCTTTCACCGACGCGACTTGCGTGTAATAGCCTTCTTTGGGCGCGGGCTTCTTCCGCCAGATGTTGGTCGCATCGAGACGAACGACCACGCCCGGCTTGTTCTTGCCATGAAACTTCGCAAGGTTCGCCCGCGTAGTGCCCGGTGTCATTTGAATTGCATCCGGCGCTCCGGGGAGGAGTCCGTCAATGGCAGCACTCGTGCTTTCCACTCCCGGCAACGGCCCGATAAATAATCCGTGGTCAATGGCAACCACGATTCCTTTTCCTGATTCAGGATTGATGATCCTGCTTTGTCTGAGCTTCGAACCTGCAAATGTTGACATAAGTTTGTCTTCCGATGTGGGCAATAGTTGTTGATACGATTTGTATCCGTTACTGAACGATGTCTTTCTGGACTCGATAACAAGATTTCACTGATGTTACGCAAGGCCATTTCTGTGCTTGTATGAAACCCCTTCAGGGTTTGCGCATCCTTGTTTGTTCTAATACCGAGGGCGTTGCCCTCGGCTACAGTATTCGTCCCTTTCAGGGACAGCGATTGTCGCTCGTTGACGCTGAAAGCGTCAGATATTATAGGTCGGGGCAACGCCCCGACCATCTCAGTAGCCAAACGGCAAGGAACCCTGTAAGGGTGAAATATCAACCTTGCGTAGCATCTTCCAATTCAATCTTCAGTGTCAATATCCCACACGCGCCAAGACGCACAGGAATATCATGTCCCCCTTGAACATCCAGTGGCTCGCCGACTACTTCATTAAGTTTCGCATGCCATGCTCTAATTACTTTTCGCTCGAAATGAATCACTCCATCCGTATCGCGGCGTGCAGGGTTGTACACGCGAAGAATGATTCCATCCCCCTGCTCTGCTGCTTTCAACGCACTCAACACCAATTGGCTTGAAGAGATCGAGACCATGCCGCCTTGCATCGGAAGCGCCGCCGGATTCTTCCTGCACACAGGAAGAAGCGGAAGATGAAAGTACTCACTCAATTCATTCACACTCGCAAACGAATCCACATCATGCGCGCTATGCGGCAGAATGGCGTAGCGGAACGTGTGCGTGCCCGGACATTGAGCATCCGGCGTTTCATTATGCCATCCACTCTTTCCGCCGGGACGCGTGAGCAAATTCTCGCCCGCCAACAATCCGACACAGCGGAGCAATGTTAAAGCAACCGTCCCCTTGCCATCGGGTTTCAGTTCGTATTCCGGCAGGCCATACGACATCACCGTGAGCGCCCGGGTCTTGTCCCGGACCGTAACGAACCGCTGCATAGGAGCAACTTTCGCCGGATGTTCGATAGTGAATTCACGTACATCATACTCCTTCTGCTCCCGCTCCACCACGCAAAACTGAGAGTCCGCGAAAATGCTATCGGTTTTCATTCCTGTAGGAATGAGCGTTCGGAGCCTATGGTCCCTCGCCACGTTGTCGACCGTGGTCACTATTTCAGCGTACCGTGAGTAAGGAGTAAGAAAGATAGTTGATGTTATCGGAAGCCTTGCATTCTTCTTGCTGCGCGCTTGTTGATCACGTGTCGCCGACTCAGGTACAAGCATCGTGAGTTGGATTTGCAGCGCCGCACGCAGAGGTCCGCGTTCGGTCAATGATACTTTAGCTTTTGCCGTAGTTGAATTGATCCACTTGTCTTTGCGGGGATATGAGTAGTTGTACTCGTCGCCAACATCGCCGGAATCTTCAAAAACGTTCAATCCTTCATACGTCTGCCCGTTCACTTTATCCCTGAGCTTCACCTGTCCCTTCGCATTCACCTCAACACGCAGGAAGTTGTTTTCGATGAAGTTCTTCCCTGTCTTGAGATGAGAAGGATATTTTGTGAAGCGGTCAGTTTTCTTGATATGAAAACCCCGATAGCCCATCGAGGGAATGTCTTGTGCATCGACAAGAATTGTGAACGTATCGACGAATGTCTGTTTAGGGTAATTGTATTTTGTATATGTGATGTCGTACCCTTCAGTGCGCCTGACAATCTGGTACGGAACTTCCCGTCCATCGGCATCTTCAAGCACAAATCCGCTTACCGACGGGAGTTTCGTATCGACTTTCACATCAGGATTCAGCCCGACCACGATATCCTTCAGATAGAACTTCACGTCGGCGTGTGCCACCTCCGTTCGTTGGAACGGAGAAGGATTGAAGAAGAACAAATAGCGGTCGTCTCGTGAGGCGAGGTCGTCATACGGAATGATATGCTGAAGACTCGTTTCGACAACGGACGTTGCCACGTCTTCGACTGCTTTGAACCTCGTCATCATTTCACGATGCACCGGATCGATGCTGCATCCACAGATACTATCGTGCGGATGATTCTTCAGCAGCGTCCTCCACGCGTGCCGGATGAGAGGCAACTGCGATTTCATCCCTTCACTGCGTGCGAGTGCGTGCAACGGTTCGACATACCGCTGCAACAAGTTCTGCTTGTGCCAGTTCTCCTGCTTGATGTACATTCGGCTGGAATAAATACCTCCGAGTACGGCAAATGCATAGCGGTAACCAAATCGCAACTCGCCCTGAACCTCCTGCAAGCCGTTGATTTCCTTCTTCACTGCATCGACATACTGGGGTATGCTGCTATGCAGGAACTCCCCGCTAAAATTCTGGCGAAGCACCTCCAGCGTTCGGGGAAGTTTCGGGTCAGGCCAGTGATGGTCGCCCCCGTTCATCAGCAATCGGTGCGACGTGGTAGCGCGCTCGTCAAGCTCATCTTTCAACGCCTTGAATCTGCCGACAACTTCATCGTCCGTTTCCTGATGAAAGTACCCGGCACTATATCCGTTCTTGTACAAATGAATCATCAGACTCTTCGATCCATCGGGAGCCATCCACCAGTATTCTGAAGTCCGTTGATCCGGTTCGCCGCCGAACCCGCGGTACACGAGTGCCGTATCAATGTCAAATCCTTTCAGAATCGCGGGCATCATCGCAATGTGGCCGAATGAATCGGGGATATAGCCCACCTTCATCTCTCCGCCAAAATCCTCCGCCGTTTTCGTTCCAACCAGAAGATTGCGTACCGTCGCCTCCGCACTCACCAGAAATTCATCCGGCAGGATATACCACGGTCCAATGACGAGCCGCCCCTTTGCGATGAACTCGCGGATTTCGTGCTCGCGCTCGGGTCTGACGGCAAGGTAATCTTCGAGGATCACCGTTTGCCCATCCAGAGTAAAGCAGATGAAATCCGGATCATGATGGAGAATATCCAGCAAGTCATCCACCATAGTGACAAGCATCGCGCGGAAGTGCTCAAAGCTCTTGTACCATTCACGGTCCCAATGAGAATGCGAAACAATATGATAAGTCGGTTTCATCTCTTCACGTAATGGTCAAAACTTTTGACCGCTGAGGACGCCCCAACGGCAGTGATGGAATCTGCAGCGATCGCATTTGCAATCCGTGCCGCGGCAAACGGGCTGAACTCCCTGATGGTGGCGGCGAGAAATCCTGCAACAAACGCGTCACCCGCCCCGGTGGTATCCACTACACGCTTCACCCGCACGGCAGGAACATACTCTGTCGCACGCGGTGTAGCAACAACACATCCGCGCGCACCCATCTTTACGCCCACGACATTCGGCGCGCCTTCATCATAGAGATACCGGACGATATCTTCAGGCGTTTTGCGACCCGTCAAGACGACTGCCTCCTCGTAGCTCGGGATGAAGTAGTCCACGTACGGGAGAAACGAGGCGAGGAGTTTCGGTTGCCTGCGCGGATTGCCACCCGTGTCCAACAGAATGTTTGCCCCGGTCTTGTTTTTTATGGTTCTGAACAGAAGCGCAAGTTCCTTCTCCGTTTCCGGAAGAAGCCCGAGATATCCGAATGCAAGAATCTTCGCACGCTTGACAAGCTGGATATTGTTGAGCACGTCCGCCGCCCGGAAGTTGGCGAGACAGCCGCGCGTGTGGAGAAATGTTCGCTCTCCGTCTCTTCCTATCCCGACAAACGTAGCTGACGTTTGCGCTTTGCGATCAACGAGAACGCCCTCTGAACCGATTCGATGACGCTTGTATTCCTGCAAGATGAATCTTCCCAAAGCGTCATCACCGATTCGCGTTATCGCGCCGATGCGAAAGCCCAGCTTCGCGAGGTCAATGCCCACATTGGAGACATTCCCTCCCGTGCTGAGCGAGATGGAATCGAGCAACTTCAAGCCGCCCGACTCCGGCAGCGCGTTGAATTGCACAGGACGGCCCAGCACATCAGCAACAGCGAGACCCGCAACAACAACGTCCAACCGCCGGGGTGATGCCAATCGTAGTACCACGAATGCTCCTTTATTCGACTATCTTCAGGTTCTTAAAATCCAATATCCGCTTCTCTCCTTTGTACGTCATGGTCAGCATTTCACTCCCGACTTCAGCATGAAGGAACGGACTATCGAACAGTTTCGTCTTTGAAAGGTCAACAGCCTTGCCGTTCAGTGTGCGCACATCAGGAAATGCAAAGTACATCTTGTCGTTGTTCAGCGTGGTGTACCGAACAGAGACACTCCCGGGCTTCAATACTGATTTCGGGATCCGGGTTCGCAGCGAGGCAACAAATTTTTCAAACGAACCGATTTCGGATTTCGATCGCACTTCAATGACATAGCCATTCTGCAGCTCATGGCTGCGCAGCCGCCAGAAGTCATTCTCCTCTTTTTGCGCACCCGGCCAACCGGTCGTGCCACTCTTTACTTGCGCCTCTTTGGATTTTTCCGCTTTCCATTCGTACTCCTGCAAGGGATACCATCCCACATAAGTATCACCTGCCTTGCATATGATCCAACCGGACGGATCGACGATGCGTTGCTCAAGGTTCGCGGGGAAGAAGCCATCGATGTGCTCAGTCGTAGTGCCCGGGACAATATCATAGAGAACAAGCAGTGTGTTCAGATGTTGGAACGTCCGCTCAAACGGCGAACCTCCAGTCCATTTATCCGGATTGTTGTAGGTGCCTTTCGACGCGACAACGTCCGCAATCAGCGGTTTGATCTCTTCAGGAAAAAACATTCCAAGCTCAAGAGACGACCAGTAGGGATGCAGACCAAAAATTGTTGTGTACGGACGCCCGTAGATGTATCTCACTCCCCATGTGTGCTGCTGGATTGGCTGCAGAATTCCACCTTGTAACGATCCAAGTCCATAGTTCTTTGTTACGTATGTGTACTTGTACACCGGCGGGTTCTTCTCATTGCCAAAGCGAATAACGTTACGAACTCTCTTCCGCTCCTTTTCTACGTAAGGCTTGCTGCGATCAGTCGCTATATAATAGAGGATTTGTGGAAGACGGTAGGAACCTAAGGCAGCAAATGTCGCCCAGCCGGAATACGTCGGGGCGCCTGTCCCAAAATAGAGATACGCGAACGCTGAGCCTGCCGAGTTGAGCGGCTTATAAACTGCCGGTTCGTAGATACGGCTGAAGCCGCCAAGATACTGCCCGTCCAGATGTTCCGCGGCAAAGTCGGCGAGAAGATAATCCATCATCATGACTCCCCGCTGTTTCATCTCGGCATCCTGCGCGAAGTTTGCAAGCAGATGCATCGCATTCATGTATTCAGGCAAGTAGTCGGGAGAATCAAACTCACCTTGCCCGATTGTTGTCGTGATCTTTATCCAATGGATAAGATAGTCCTTTGCTTCCATCCGGTTTTCATCCGATGACTTTCCGTTGTACCACTCGGACCCCGGGAGGCCGGGCCATTGCTCTGCGGCGATGAACAACGATGCATAGTACATTGCCCAATGATTCTCCGTATCGCCCCGGTACGGCGCATAGGTCTTCCATGCGTTGCGCACTGCGGCTTTCGTCGCGTCGGACATTTTCCCTTTCCCGAGAACATAGGTGTTAATGCATGGGTACATCCAGAACATATCTCCGTGCGGGTCTTTCAATGTATCAATGAACATACTGTCCGCCCAGGCGATATCGATATTGTGAGCATACCGAACGGCGATGTTATTAAAACTCATGCCCGACGCCGTGTCGTAAATCGACGTCATATACTTCGCGCGCGCTTCGTATTCTTTGAGATATTCGTCTCTCGAAATCTGCTGCGCAACTGCAAGGCCTGCAACGAGCACGAGCAGCATCAGAATCAAATTGGAAATCCTCATCGTGACATTCCCTCAATCAATTAGGTTGGATGACAATTCTATAGATTTGCGCGCCGGGGAGTCCGGCACTTTTCCACGTTTCACCGCCGTTCTCCGTGTGGTAGATGCCTCCGAATATCGTTCCGGCATAGACGCGGCTACTGTTCGCCGGATCCACAGCAATCGAGTGGATGGTCTGGTACTCGAGACCGTTGCTCTTCCGTTTCCAATTCACGCCGCCATCAATGGACTTGTACACACCTGAGACGTAACCGCCGGCGTATATCGTATCGGGATGATTCGGATCGAATGCAATTGCATAAAACGTTGTGTGGTCAATTCCTGCTTCTGTTTTTGACCACCACTTGCCGCCGTTGTGAGTAACATACAGTCCCTCGTCTTCAGTCCCGACAAACAGTGTCTTGGGGTCTTTGGGATGTTGCACGACCACGCGTGTATTTGCGACATGCAAACCGGTGCGCTTCCAGCTCGCTGCTGCATCATGGCTGACATACACACCCTCTTCGAAGGCGCAGTACAGAGTTTTCGAATCGCTGCGGTCAATAATGATGCTCTGCGTGAAGTAGGGGAACGCAAGGCCCTCGTTCATTTGTTCCCACGTCGCGCACCCGTCCGTACTTTTGTACACTCCGTATGCTGTTGCGATGTAGACGATATCCTTGTTGCCCGGATCTGGAGTAACGCATTGGACCTCGGTGATTTCCCATCCGGTCGTTATGCGCCACGTCGTTCCACCATCCGTACTCTTGTGAACACCATTACCGGAGGCGATATACAATGTCTCCCCTTTGGACGACTCATCCGTTGCAACACCAAATGCCCGTATTCGAGCCGCGCCTATGTGGTGCCACGTAGTGTCTTCCGATGGATGTTGATAGTGCAGACCCGTGTTCGGATTTGCGGCGCCGACCACAAACAATTTGCTGGAGAGCACCGACGCATACACAGTCGATTCCTGCGCCGCGAGACGCTGCGGCTGGAGGGAACAGAGAAGAATGAAAACAACTGCTGGAGAGAGTTTTCGTTTAGTCATCGGTCGTCCATTCATGGATAGAATTCGATTTGTTTTACTTGTGCGCCTTTCAATCCGGCGTGACGCCATGTTGCGCCACGGTCGTGCGATTCATACAATCCCGCGCCCACCGTTCCGACAAGTATGTGCGATACGTTCTGTGGATCAACACTGATGGAGTAGATCGCTTCGAATGCTTGACTTGACCAAACAGGTTTCCATGTCGCTCCGCCATCTTCACTTCGCCAAAGTCCCGTATGCCATCCTGCTGCATAGAGATCTTTTCCATTCGCAGATGCAGCTAACGCGTAAATGGTAGAATCACTCAATCCCGTTGAAGTCTTCCAGGTTTTTCCGTTATCAAATGAGAAGCGGAGTCCGACGTCTTCAAATCCCCCGATAAATTGTTCAGGCGCATTAGGATTTTGCAGGAGTGCCAACGGATATTGGGCACCGGCGTGCATGGGAATCCAATGTTCTCCGGCATCCATCGTTTTGTAGAGATCGTCTTCCGAGGCAGCGTACAGCGTGCGACGATCACGGCTGTCCATAATAATCCGTTGGATATACCATTTCTTGAATCCATTCATCTTGCGAACCCAGGAGTTGCCATCATCGGTTGTCTTGAACACACCAAACGGCGTCGCAAGATAAATAAGCGCTGAGTCCACAGGGTCAGGCACGACGCCGAGAATTTCCTCGGTCGTCCATGAGGTCAGTACTCGCCATGTTTTCCCGCCATCCGTCGAGCGATGGAGACCATTGCCGCCCGCGAGATAATACCGCCGCGTTCTACCCTGTTCAAAGAAACCGAGTCCGAATGAGATGACATTTGATTTGGTGACTTTGGTCCACGTTGAGTCGTTGCCTTCGCGCACGTAAACACCGTACGCACCTATATTGCCGCCCGCCACTGTCCCACGGACAAGCAACACCGCAGCAAACACTCGCTTGGATGTGTTATCTGCCTGCTGAGCGTTGATCGTCTCACTACAGACGATGAACATCAGCGTGGCAATCAACGATACGCGAACAATGCAAGAGGGATTCAAATCTGTACCTCGATGCCTTCTTCAAGTTGCTTGCGGGAGTATGCAACCCCGGGTGTTCCATTCATGGTAACTCTGTAGGAATCTGACATGAGATCGCCAAATCTCACAAGGACCTTACGAGGGGAATGAACCACATCGCGCAGTGAAAACCGAATATCATTACTGTTGACCGTAACATCATCGAATCTGCAGCCGTCAATCCCGACACCCCAGCCTTGTTGCACGTTGATGAACGCATCGCCATATTGTTGGCGGATAATATGAATCGAGACGACAGAACTTCCCGTTCCCCAATGAATGCCTGTTACTCCCGCAAGCTGATCCTGTGAGCCGTGAGCATAATTCTCTGCGGTCCTCGGCGACTCACTGGACTCGAACAACGAAAACATCGCCCGCAACGCTGCAACACCACGCTCGAAATACTCGCGTTGCTTCGTGAGTTCGTAGTAGTGCATGAGTGTCACTGCAAAATATCCCTGGCGCGAGTCACTCCATTCGCCATCAGTATTCTGCACGCCAAAACCGCCGAACAACTCTCGCGAAAGCCATTTCGGGCTCCACACCTGCTGATAGAGACAGAGGTAATCCAGTATTGCCGCGCCGGTCTGCTTGTAGCGTGATTCATTCGTTATGCGATGCAGAGTGTAGCAGGCTTCGGCTGCCATAAACATCGACAATGTGTTCTGCGGATGTTGTTGCGTGTAGGTGTCGAAAAAGCCGAGGGGCTTGCGTGAGCAGGAGAAGAACGTCTCGAAATCGTACCACCTGTTTTCAGGGAGTATCGATGTAAAGATGTACTGCATTGCTTTCTCAGCCGCGACGAGATATTCCTTCTTGCCGGTGCGA
>JACRFA010000045.1 GCA_016218065.1 Ignavibacteriota bacterium
CATCAATACTTCGTCCTGTGAGTGTAACGGAAGTTGCGCTCGCTGCAACAGATTTCGTTCGCGGCGGCAGTATTTTGCCGCGAGCGTTCGCGGCCGAGTTTTCGCCGGGGCTTCTCATCGGCGGCAGATCGCTCTCGATTCGCGAGTACCAGGCGAAACCGTTCTGGTATCGCGCACGCATTTCATTAGCGAGCCGATCGTTCGATGACAACACCGGTCGTGTGCAGGCAAGTCTTGGCGTGCGGCTGACGCTGATGGATGATGCCGATCCTCGCACGGATGCTGAGTTCATTCAGAATCTCTCTGATCTCGCGCAGCAGATCAATCGCGCCGTTGCACGTAAACTGCAATCAGCTCCCCCGACAGAGTCGGGGCCAATCACTGTCGAGAGCGCGGACATTGAACTGCTGGAAGAGGAAGTCGAGCATGCGCGGGCAAAGCAACGCGATGCAAAATGGAACGCGAACATGACCGAGGTTGCCGCTGCGGTCCGCTTCACATCGTTTGACTCGCTCGCAAAAAATGCCAGAGCCGATAAGTATCAGGCGTGGCTCGCCGGATCGTTCAGCGTCGCGAAGTGGGGACAGTTCATCTTCAACCTTTCGGGAAGCCTCGAGCGCAACGTTGCAGGCGCGATGGACTCAACCGCGATTATTATGGACTCGCGTTTCTACTTCGGCTCAAATGACATCAAAGTTTTTGGTGAAGGACAGATCGCGGCGGTCAGTAATTCGCCCGCGCTCTATCTCTTCAGCGTCGGGGGAGAGATCAATCCCGTGAGCGCGTTTTGGCTCGAGTTCGCTGCCGGATTTCAAAAATTTGGGAGCGAGCCTGCGATCATCAAGACTGCGTTTCAGCTTCGCTGGAACCTGCCGGAGGGATTGTTTTAGCAGGATGTTGAAAAAGAAAGAAACGATCCACGAAGAACACGCCTGCGTGCCGAAACGCTGCACTCCGGTGTGCAGGCACGAAGGTGCACGAAGGTTCTTCGATGAGAGAGTGAGAGAGTGAGAGAGTGAGAGAGTGAGAGAATGAGAGAATGGGGGAATGAGAGAATGGGGGAATGGGTGAGTGGGTGAGAGAAACTCTGCCGAGCACAGGGCGACAGGCTTTGCGCCGAAGTACACAGTTCCGCTTCGCGGCATTGGATGATGCGTTGACGGGGAGAACCACTCGGAAGCCCCCACAAAAAATCTTCGTGTAGCTGTAACTTTCCGATTTTGCCTACCGTAAACTGACCGACAGTCAGTAGATTCAATCAATTAAATTTAATGAAGCATTGTCTTGACAAACCGCGTGTCGTCTGCTATATTATGCCCAATCAAATGACTATCAGTCAGCGACTTAATTGGAGTGCATTGAACATGGGCATAATTGAGCGAAAAGAGAGGGAAAAGGAGCAACGAAGGGAAGAGATCATCAGCGCCGCTGAAAAGGTCTTCATGGAAAAAGGGCTTCCCGCCGCAACGATGGACGAGATTGCCGAGTTGGCCGAACTGAGCAAAGGAACTCTCTACCTCTACTACAAGAGCAAAGAGGATTTGTACGTTGCGGTGACGATGCGAGGCGGGGAGATTCTGTACAAGCTGATGGCCGAAGCGACATCTCCTCAGAAGCCGGTGCTCGAGCGCATCAAGGGCCTCGGCGATGCGTACTTCGAATTTTTC
Organism: Ignavibacteriota bacterium; assembly: GCA_016218065.1. GTDB lineage: Bacteria > Bacteroidota > Ignavibacteria > UBA10030 > UBA6906 > CAADGV01. Next base: position 1,668 of record JACRFA010000045.1, read on the forward strand.
CAGAAGCACCGACAGTACTTCCGCATGTACCGCTACATGGACAATCCACAGGTTCACAAGCAAGTCTCGGAAGAAATGCTTGGGGCATGCAAGGCGAAGGATCAGCGCATCTGGAATCTGGGCGTGAATTTGATGCAGCAAGCAATTGATGAAGGGCTGATTCAGTCGCGTGTTGCGCCGGTCGAGGCGATCGTGATGCTGTGGGCAATCAGTGATGCGATGATGCGGCAGATCGATGGCAACAGCGACTACTGGAAACAGTTGAATGTTGATCTGGAATCGACGCTGAAGCGCTCATACGAATTTATTTTGGAGGGAATGATGACGAAGAAGGGAAAACACAAGTTTCAACCGTTGAAAACAGCAGAGGAGATAGCCTCATGAGAAAAGTGTTGCTTGCGTTGCTCGCGTTTCTGCTCACGAATGGAACGACGACGGCGCAAAAGAATCTTCCATTAAGTGTTGAGAAAGCGATTCAGCTCGCGCTCGATAATAGCAAGTCGCTTCACGCATCACTGATGCGCGTGAACTATGCCGATGCGAAGTCGTCAGAGGTGAATGCGTCGCGCTTACCCTCGGTAAAATTTGGCGGCGCATACACGAGGCTCAGCGACGTTCCCCCGTTTGCGATCTCGTTACCCGCGTCGCTCGCGCCGGTCTTCGGCGTCAACTCGTTCACGCTGGCGCCAACGATCGCCAACAACTACACGATCAAGGCCACTCTCGAGCAGCCGATCTTCACAGGGTTTCGGTTGGGCGCAGCGGCGAACGCGGCAGAGTATTCGGCTCGCGCTGCAGAGCAGGATCATGCGAAGGATAAATCCGAGCTGATCTATAATGTCAAGCAGGCGTACTGGTCTTTGTTCAAAGCGATGGAGTTCAAGAAAGTTGTCGATGAGAATGTCGAACAGGTGAAAGCGCATTTGAACGACGTGCAGAATCTTCTCGATCAGGGAATGGCGACGACCAACGATTTGCTCAAAGTACAAGTTCAGCTTTCCGATGCGCAGCTGCGTCAGATTGAGATGAACAACAATGTGCAGCTCGCAACTATCGGATTGAACAATGTCATCGGCATTCCGCTGCAAACGCAACTCACGCTCGAATCAGATATGAACAATGCCACTGTTGCCCAACCTTCCGATCTCAACACGCTGGTCGAGAAAGCGACGACACAACGGTCAGAACTGAAGGCGATGGAGTATCGTGTGAAGGCGGCGGAATCGGGCATCACAGCAGCAAAGGGCAGCTGGTGGCCGCAGGTGTTTCTGAACGCCAACTACTACTACAACAGACCGAACCAACGCATCCAGCCGATGCAAGATATCTTCAAGGATACCTGGGACGTTTCCATCGGCGTGTCACTTGACATCTGGAATTGGGGAAAGACCCTGCACCAGACAGATCAGGCAAGTGCTCAGTACGAGGAGGCCAAAGATGCACTGGATCAATTGAAGGACGGTATCGCGCTGGAGACGACGCAGACCTACCTGAACTTGAATCAGTCGAAAGAGCGCACCGCGGTTGCAGATAAGGGCGTAAAGCAAGCGGAAGAGAACTATCGCGTAACGAACAGACGCTTCAAGGAAGGACTCGCGCAGAACAGCGATTTGCTCGACGCGGAGGTTGCGCTGCTGCAAGCGAAAACGAACTACACGCAGGCCTTAGTCGATTATGAACTCGCCCAGGCGCGTCTGCAAAAAGTTCTGGGTGAGTAAGACACCTTCGATTCAACAAGAAATTTTCAGCCATAAGAATTCTCAAGCCACAAAAATTCTCAAGAAGGAGTTAACATGAAACGGGTGAAGGTTGTAGCGATCGGCGTCGTGGTGCTGGGCGCAATCATCGGCATCTTGTGGAACAACAAAATCCAAATGCAGGCAAAATCGAAAACCAACGTCGTGACGTCGTTCCCCGTCTCGGTCACGAAAGCCACAAACGAATCCTTGTCCGAGTCGCTTTCGTTAGTCGGCACGATCAACGCCAACACTGACGTTGCCATTGTCTCTGAGACGCAGGGACGAGTCGTGGCGGTAAACGCGAAAGTTGGCGAGTACAAAGGCGCCGGATCGATGCTCGTGCATATTGATGATGAGTTGCGGAAGGCGGAGTTCATGAAGGCGGAAGTGAGTTATGATCGCGCCAAGAAGGATGCCGAGCGTTTCAAGGCGTTGCGCGAGGAACGCGCGGCCACAGAATGGCAAAAGGAAAACGCGTGGCAGGGTTTCAAGATCGCCGAGGCAGAATACGTACGCGCTCGCAAGGCGTATCGTGACACCAGAATCAGCACGCCGATCTCAGGCGTCGTCACGTCGCGTCCGGTCGATATCGGAACAATGGTGCAGCCGGGGATGGTCGTGGCGAACGTTGTGGACATTTCAAAGCTGAAGGTGAAGTTGAATGTTCCTGAGCAGGATGTCTTTAAGCTGAAGGCGGGCGATCCGGTGCAGGTGACGACGGATGTCTATCCCGGCGCGACGTTTGCCGGAACGGTTGCAACGATCAGTGCAAAAGGCGATGCCGCGCATCTCTAGCCTGTCGAGATCACCCTGCCGAACAGCAAGCAGCATCCGTTGAAGGCGGGCATGTTGGGCCGCGTCGCTATTCGGATAAGCACTGCGAACAACGCGCTCGTTGTTCCGAAGGAAGCCATCGTGAATGAAGACACGAAGCCGACCCTGTTCGTTGCCGACAACGGCGTTGCGCGCGAACGCACTGTCCGACTTGGCGTCCGTTCAAAAGACAAAGTACAGATTCTTGAGGGATTAAAAACCGGCGAGCTTGTCGTGTCGTTCGGACAGCGTAAGCTGAAAGATGGCGCGCTAATCTCGTTCGAGCAGTAGCGGGACGGCGGCTTCGACAGGCTCGGCTTCGACAGGCTCAGCCGCCTTGGAGCAGGACGGCGGCTTCGACAGGCTTGGCTTCGACAGGCTCGGCTTCGACAGGCTCAGCCGCCGTGAAGATGGACAGCGGCTTCGACAGGCTCGGCTTCGACAGGCTCAGCCGCCGTGAAGGTGGACTTGAGACAGAACAACAACGAATGTAAATGTGAGGGAAAGAGTATGAAGCTTACAGAACTTGCCATCAAACGTCCGGCTTTCATCACCATGGTGTTTGTCGCGCTTGCAGTGCTGGGGGTTTTCGGCTACTCGCGCATGGGCGTTGACTTGCTGCCGAAGATGGACTGGCCGATCGTTTCAATTGTGACAGTCTATCCGGGCGCTGGTCCGAAAGAAGTCGAGTCGCTCGTCTCCAAACCGCTCGAAGAAGCCGTCAGCGGAGTGAGCAATCTGGACAACGTGCGATCGTATTCGTACGAAGGCGTCTCGGTTGTACTCGCGCAGTTCGGGTTTTCATCGAACGTTGATGAGGTGACGAACGAAGTGCAACGGAAGGTCGAGCAGATTCGCAGCAAGCTTCCGAAAGATGCCGACCCGCCCAAGATTTCAAAATCAGACTTGAACGCATTTCCGATTCTGCGATTGTCGCTGACGGGAGAGATGGATCCGCGCCAGTTGTATCAGTTCACGAAAGATGTCGTGAAGAATGAACTCGAAAAGGTCGAGGGCGTTTCTGCGGTCACGATAGTCGGCGGACAGGAACGTGAGATTCGCGTCGAAGTCGATAACGAGAAGTTGCAGGCGTACGGCATCTCGATTCTGCAAGTGTCGCAGGCGTTGAGTCGCGAGAACCTGGATTTTCCCGCGGGCAAGATCGATGAGCGCATCAACCAATATATCGTGCGCGTTGCTGGCAAGTACCGCACCGTTGCAGATATCGGGAACACGGTCATTGCCGCGACCCTATCGGGCATTGTTCACCTCAATGACATTGCCGAGGTCAAGGATACCTACAAGGAAAGTTTCACGCTCAGCAGACTGAACTCCGAAGACGCCATCGCACTTGTCATTCAAAAACAGTCGGATGCAAACTCGGTGAAGACGAGCGACCGCGTGCAGGAGGCAATGAAGGAGCTGGAAATCAAGAACAAAGGAGCGATCAAGTTCACGGTCGCACAGGATATCACGGAGTTTACGCGCAACTCGCTGGCAGAAGTGAAGCGCGATCTCTTTCTTGCCGTGCTGCTCGTGGCGGTGGTGCTGTTTCTCTTCCTGCACAGTCCGCGCAACTCGTTGATTGTGTTGCTCTCGATCCCGACGTCGCTCATCACGACATTTTTCTTCATGTACTTGTTCGGGTACACGCTGAACCTGATGTCGCTGATGGCGCTGGCGTTGGTGATCGGCATTCTCGTCGACGACTCGATCGTCGTGCTGGAGAATATTCACCGTCATCTCGAAAAAGGTGAGGGGCCTATCCAGGCCGCGATCAAGGGCAGAAGCGAAATCGGGTTCGCTGCCATTGCCATCACGCTGGTTGACGTCGTTGTGTTCCTGCCAATCTCTATGGTGGGGGGATTGGTGGGACGCATCTTCAGCGAGTTCGGCATCACCGTCGTTGTGTCAACGCTTCTCTCGCTCGTTGTGTCGTTCACGCTCACGCCGATGCTTGCATCGAAGTGGTCGCGTCTCACGCACCACACGCGCGAGACGCGTATCGGGCGTTTCATTCTCGCATTCGAAGCGTGGCAGGATCGTCTTGGCGAGCAGTATCAGAATCTGTTGGCGTGGGCGCTTGATCATCGCAAGACGATTATCGGCGTCAGCACAACGTTGCTCGTGATGAGTCTTGCGCTGGTACCTCTGGGATTCGTTGGCAGCGAGTTCATGACCGAAGCAGACCGCGGCGAGTTCGCCATCAACATCGACATGCCGCTGGGCACGACAATCGAAAAGACGGACGAAGCAGTGAAGAAGGTGGAATCAGTTGTCGCATCGATGCCGGAAGTTCAGCGCTATCTCTCGACCATCGGCAAGCAGCAGAGTCAATGGAAGAACGCGGAGCAGGGAAATCTCGGTCAGGTGCAGGTGAAGCTCGCCGACAAATCGCAGCGCAAGCTCTCGACGAAGCAAGTCATGATGGAGATTCAGAAGCAGACAGCCTCCATTCCCGGACTGAAGACCAGCTTCGCGAGCATCAGCATGTGGGGTTCGGCCAACATGTCGCCGCTACAAGTGGAAATCATCGGCAGCGATCTAGACAAGGTGACGAAGTTTGCCGACCGCGTCGCGGCAATCATCGCGCGCACCCGCGGAACAGTTGACGTGTCGAGCTCGTGGGAAGAAGGGAAGCCCGAGGTGCAAATACAGGTTGATCGCGAGAAGATGGCGCGCCAGGGCTTAACGCTTGCAGAAGTCGGGCTTGCGGTGCGCACGGCTGTGGAAGGCGATATCCCGACTCAGTACAAAGAGAAGGATACGGAGTACGATACCCGCGTTGTCTTGAACAAGGCGAACCGCGTGCACTCGGAAGATGTGGGGCAGATCTCATTGCTGAATCGGGCAGGCCAGGCTGTGTCGCTCAATCAAATCGCTGAGGTATTCATGGGCAAAGGTCCGTCGGAAATCCAGCGCAAAGATCGTGAACGTCTGGTTACTGTTGCGGCGAATCTTTCGGGCGAGGTCGCGCTCGGTGAAGTGACTGCCGAAGTGGAGCGCGCCGTGACAGCGGAAGGCATTCCCGACGACGTCAAGATTTTCTTCGGCGGCGATGCGGAGAATATGCGCGACATGTTCAGCGATATGATGATCGCGCTCGGACTTGCCATTCTGTTTGTGTATATGATTATGGTGAGCTTGTTCGAGTCGTACATTCATCCGTTCACGATTATGTTCTCGCTGCCGATGGCGTTGGTCGGAGGGTTGCTTGGACTCGCGCTGGGCGGAATGACGCTCAGTACGTTCAGCATGATTGGCATCATCATGTTGATGGGGTTGGTGACGAAGAACGCGATTCTTCTCGTCGACTTCACGAACACGTTGCGCGAACGCGGCGTGGCGATGCGCGAAGCGTTGCTCGAAGCAGGAAAGACGCGCCTTCGTCCGATTATCATGACGACGGCGACCATGGTGTTTGGTATGATGCCGCTCGCGCTGGCGCTTGGCGCGGGATCGGAGTTCCGGCAGAGCATGGCGGTTGTCATCATCGGCGGCCTGACAAGCTCAACGCTGCTCACGCTCGTGCTTGTGCCGGTTGTCTATACGTATGTCGACGGGCTGCGAGAGAGAATTCCGGCTTTGTTCAAGCGTGTTGCCTGGACTGCGAAACTGCCGTTCAAAAAGAAGATTCCCGATCTTCATCCCCAGCTTCAGCCGGAATAGCTGAATCGGTAGAGTACGCGAAATTCGAAAAGGGCGAACGGTGGTTCGCCCTTTTGTCTATAGCAGGGTGTAGAAAAACTGTGTGCTCGATGGAACTCACCCTAAATCCCTCTCTTGGCAAGTCTTGGCAAGAGAGGGGTTTATCGAATCTGCGCACAACCCTCCCCTTCTCTTCCCCAAGAGAAGGGGCCGGGGGATGAGTTCTGCTTTTCACTCGCGTTTTTCAACGCCCTACTAATGAACTGCCAGCCCAGTTGTTTCTTCTTCGCGACGGGTTTATATTCAAAGTGATCTCGGACTTGGCGCGTTGGGGGATTGAGATCCGACAGGCTTTCTATCTTGTCATTCAGAATTTCCTTTGGCCTATGAATCGCCGCGTGAGAGATCGCATCAACACATATCCTATCCGTTCAGCTTTGCAGAAATCAGTCGCTCTCATTTTTTTCTGGGTTTGCGGCTCGACTTTCCTGTTCGCACAATGGTCATCGAACCCGGCAGAGAACACGCGAGTGTGTGTCAACACTTCACTCAAACAAATGCCGGAGATGGTGACTGATGGGAAAGGAGGAGCGATCATTGCGTGGAGAAATTCCCCGCCGATGTCAAGCACCGAGACGCGGGCGCAGCGCCTTACTTCCGCGGGCATCATCCGTTGGGATTCTGCCGGCGTCGTTCTCAACACCAATGCAAGCAGTTGGCCGACATTAGGAGACCTCCGGTCGGTTGCAGATCATACGGGCGGTGCATACACATTTTGGCGCGGACCGGGAAGCTTTTTCTACTACGGCCTCTCCAGTCAGCACGTTGATTCCTCCGGAACAACGCTGTGGCAGCAATTCGGAAGCGGCCCGGCGTACTCGTGGAGTTACGATATCAGCACAGATGATTCGGGGAACATTCTCGTTGCTCGCAATATGGTTGCTACCCCTCCCAATTCATCGAGTGCAATCTTTACAGATTATCTCGTCGCATTTTCCGAAAACAGACTGCTTGGCTATCCTCAACTGGTTTCGGATGGATGTGGTGGAACGATTGTCGCGTTTCAAGCGGGGGATCTCATCTATGCTCAGCGAGTTGACGGGAATGGTACACGACTGTGGCATGGCGATGAGATCGGGTCGAGGGTGTCGGATTCTACAGGCTCTCAATTCCAACCGCGAATCGTAAAGTTGCCGGCAGCGGGTTCGGCGATTGCGTGGTTCGATGACAAGAACAGAACAAGGGCCGTTTATGTGCAGAGACTCGATTCCACCGGAACAACGCTCTGGGGATCGAAAGGTGTAAATGTGTTTGAATCGGATTCTTTGGTTGAGAATCTGTCGATGGTCGCAGGCAACGACGGCAGCGTCATCGTCGCGTTTCAAACGAAGACGAGCCAGCACGGCATCGACGTTATCGCGCAGCGCCTCGACGTGAACGGAGTTCCGCAATGGGGCCAGCAGGAATTTTCCGTTTGCTCCGCAAATGACGATCAGATGGCGCCGCGCATGATTCCCGATGGCTTCGGTGGAGCCATCATAGTCTGGCAGGATGGAAGATCCGGAACCAACGCAGACGTTTACGCTCAGCGTGTCACAACGTTCGGAGTGCCGCTGTGGGGAACCAACGGAGTTGTTGTCTCAAACGCGTTCAATGATCAATTGAATCCTGTTGTCGCGCCCGATGGCTTCGGCGGCGCGATCATCGCATGGGACGACACGCGCAATGGCGGCAGAGACATTTATGCGCAAGTCGTCGGAGCAAATGGAGCGCTCCCGGTTCAGCTCGCGAGTTTCTCAGGTTTTGTCATGAGCAATGCTCGCGTCCTCTTGCGCTGGCAGACGATCAGCGAAGTAAACAACTTCGGCTTCGAAGTGCAGCGCAAAGCGGCCGGGCAAGGCGAATTCGCCACGTTGCCCAACAGCTTTCTCGCCGGGCACGGGACGACAATCCAACCCCACGACTACGAATGGATGGACGTGAACGCCGTCGCAGCGCTTCTTCAGTATAGACTGAAGCAAATCGATCTCGACGGAGCCGTTCACTTCAGCGAACCAATTACCGTGAGCACGTCAACGTCAGTTGCTCAACATAGTTTCGTGAGCACGTACGCACTTCGGCAAAACTATCCCAACCCCTTCAATCCCACAACAGAAATACGCTGCGAAATTCCGTATGCCGGACTTGTGACTCTGACTGTGTACGATCTTGTTGGTCGTGAGATTGCTACACTTGTGAATGAGCGAAAGGATGTCGGCGTCTTTTCTGTCCGCTTCGATGCGTCGAACCTCTCGAGCGGAACCTACATCTACAGACTCACAACAGGCGACTACACTGCCGTGAAGAAGATGATCGTCGTGAAGTGACGCCCGCGCGTTCAATTCAGCCCGCCTTTGTTTTCTCTCCCACGAACATGTATATTCGCATGTTCGTTCACACCAGTTGAACCCCCAATATGATTGCAAAGAAAATTCTCATCGTCGACGACGAAAAAGACATTCTGGACATGCTCAAGTACAATCTTGAGAAAGAGGGCTACAAAGTTCTGATGGCGCACAATGGCAAGAAGGCGCTGGAGCAGGCCTCACATGTTCCTGACCTCGTGCTGCTTGATGTGATGATGCCGGAAATGGATGGCTGGGAAGTGTGCAAGCAGTTCAAACGAGACCGACGCACAGCACACATTCCGGTGATCTTCTTGACCGCGAAAGGAACTGAGTTCGATGAAGTGCTGGGGCTTGAACTTGGCGCTGATGATTACATCGTCAAACCGATTGCTATACGGACGCTGCTTGCACGAGTGAAGACGGTTTTGCGGCGACGAGAGTCGGCCGCGGAGAACGGCTCGTTGCCCGAGATCATCAAAGTTGACAAGCTCGAGATCAACGTTCCGAACTACTCGGCCGCGATCGGCAGCAAGGAATTGACGCTGACGAAGCGTGAATTCGAGACGCTCGTGTTTCTTGCACGCAACCGGGGCCGTGTCATTACCAGAGAAACGCTGCTCAATACTGTGTGGGGGGAAGATGTTCGTGTTGTCGATCGGACGGTCGATGTGCACATCAGCAAGATTCGCGAAAAGCTCGGGGCGCTCGGCGAGCACATTGAGACCGTCAAGGGTGTCGGCTATCGGATGCGAGGATAGATGACTCGCATTCAGTCCAAAATCACCCTGACCTTCGTCGGGCTGACGCTCATTGTTGTTTCGGTATTCGCGCTGCTGGCGAATCTCTCCACTCAACGCTATCTCACCGATCAGAAAATCCAGGATCTCGCGCAGCGCATCGACGTGCTCACCTCCTTGCTGGTCCCCGATTCGATCGCGTCGGAACAGGCGATCGACAAACACATCCGCACGCTTGCCGCAGCGATGAATCTGCGCATCACGCTTCTGGACTCAGCCGGCCGCGTCTTGTTCGATTCCGATGTTCCGCCCGACCGCATTGCGGCTCTGGAAAACCATTTGAGAAGGCCGGAGATTCAGGAAGCGCTCCGCGCTGCGTTCGGAAGCAACACGCGCCACAGCGCGACCGTCGATCAGGACTTTGTGTATGTTGCAAAGTTGGTTCGCTCACCAACCACAGCCGGCAGTCTGAGCGGACTGAAGTTCGTGCGGCTGAGCGTGCATCTGGGCGACATCGAACGAACGGCGCGGGAACAAAAGAACATCATCCTGTTCACTGGCGCGATCGTGCTGGCACTCGTTGCATTGGCGAGCTGGTTCGTCTCGCGTCGAATCTCAAGTCCCATGGTGCAGATCGCCGACGCAATTGAAAAGATCAGGTCGGGCGATCTCGATACACAAATTCCGGTCAGAGGCGACGATGAGGTCGGACGCGTTGCACAGGCTGTGAATGAGATGGTGGAGAAGTTGAAAGCGGATATTGTTCAACTCAAAAAGCTCGAACGCGTGCGCAGCGAGTTTCTCGGCAATGTCTCGCATGAATTACGAACGCCGATCTTCTCCCTGCAAGGATTTCTCGAAACATTGCTCGAAGGCGCCGTCGATGATCCGTCGGTGAACCGAGATTTTCTGCGCAAAGCATACAGTCATTCCCAGCGGTTGAACAGCTTGCTCGGCGACTTGATTACGATCTCGCACATTGAATCGGGTGAGATGAAAATGAGCTTTCGGTACTTCAATCTTCACGAATGCCTCTCAGGACTTGTGAGCGAAGTTCATCCGACCGCCGAGTTGAACAAAGTGACATTGAAGTTGGCTGAAGGATTATCGGATGATGTAGAAGTGCTCGGCGACAAAGAGCGGTTGCGTGTTGTATTTGAGAACCTGTTTGAGAACGCGATCAAGTACAACAAACCGAACGGCTCGGTCGTCGTCTCGTATCGGCGCAGCGATGGCGCAGTGCAGGTGAGCATTACCGACACTGGCGTTGGCGTTGCGCCGGAACATCAGTCGAGAATTTTTGAGCGCTTCTATCGTGTCGATCGCAACCGTTCGCGTGAGGTCGGCGGGACGGGTCTCGGTCTCGCGATTGTGAAGCATATCGTTGAAGCTCACGGAAGCCGCATCGCGGTGACGAGCACTGTGGGCGAAGGAAGCACATTCGAGTTCACATTAAAATCTTGAAGTCGTGTTGAGCGGGATGTAAACAGTAATGGCACACACTCGGATCAGATTCGTCCTGCTCCTCCTTGCGGGAACAGGCGCATGTCAGTATTGGGGCTGCACGACCGGCGGTCGGGTGGCGCAGCCTGATCGCGTCGCGCTTGTCGAAGGACTTCAGTTGTTCGAGTCGCTGATTCCATTGCCGCCCGATAGCGTCATCGACCTCTACTCCCGATTCGATCCGGCGACATTTCATGCGACCTACAAGCGTGAGCTTCAGCGCGTGCGCGGGTTTGTCGATTCGATGAACACACCGTTGAGCGACGAAGCCCGCATTGAAACGCTGGCCATCGATCATTCCATTGAAAACATCGGCAATGCTGCGCGCATCAACCAAACCATCTACGTGTCGAGCAGCTACTTCTTCATGTTCAACGATCCTGCCGTGCTTCGGTCGCTCATCACCCACGAGTATGGACATATCTACTACGAGAGACTCACCTCGCCGCAACGCGAAGAACTGGAAACGGTGTGGCGGGAATTGAAAGCCCGCGCGCTATTCTACATTTTTCGCGACGGCGAGTACTCGGGCAATGCGCGCTTCGGCGGCCATCCCGATGAAAGCCCGGAAGAATTGTTTGCGTCGGCGTACAATCTCTTTCGCAACAAGGAAGAGGAACTGAATGTGCGACTCACGTACGTGGACGCGCGGCACTATCCAATCATCCAACGACTCAAGGCGCTGGTGCATGCGAGTGTTGGACTGATCAACTGATCGATCTTCCTCGCGTCATCGCGTCTTCGCGGTTGATCTCCTACTCGGCTATCACACCCTGCTCTGAGAGATTCACCGCAATGGCGCAATGGCGCGAGAGGCGGTTTCTCGGCTGTCACGGCAACTGAGCTACTTCCGAGCGCCGTGAGAGCGTTGTGATGCATTGTCGCGCGCTGTGTGAGCATGATGCCCGCCTGCGCCCGAAGAACACAACGCAGCACAACGCATTCCCCTCTGTGCGATGGGATGTGTGTAGGAAGAGAGGGGAAGCGAAGGCCTGCCCGCCCAGGAGAGTCCAATTAGGCAGGCGGGGGTGTGTCCGCGAGCCGGCACGTGATCACACCCCGACCGCTAAAGCGGCCACCCCTCTCCCCAATGCGCGTGCTGCCGCTCAGAGGGGAATTGTGGCGGCCCAGAAGAAAATCCCAAATCCCAAATCCCAAATCCCAAATCCCAAATCCCAAATCCCAAATCCCAAATCCCAAATCCCAAATCCCAAATCCCAAATCCCAGTCTTCATCAAGTCATAAATCCTCCTTAACACTGACTTAACACGCGTTCCCTACCTTAAC
>JACRFA010000055.1 GCA_016218065.1 Ignavibacteriota bacterium
CATCCCGATGCGTCCGAGTATGTTTGTGTACAACACATGCCGCGGACGATAGGGAAGAATGTCGCTCAACGTCAGATCCTTCGGATACACATACGTGTACCCGAGATTGTACAGGAGAGCGCCGTCGAAAAAGCCGAGCTTGATCGACGTTTCAACGCCGAGCACGCGAGCCTTCGTGATGTTTTGCCACTGAACGAAGAGCGTATCGACAAAGTTGATCGTATCGCGTTTCGTGAACGGTCTTGGCTCGATGAGATTCTCGTAGTTCGTTCCGAACGCAGCAACGTCCACCGATCCGAAATCCCAGAGCTGCTGCGACACGCCAACTTCATACGAGAGACTCTTCTCCGGTTTCAATCCCGGACTCGGAATGAAAAATCCGACGCCGAGATCAAGTGCTGCCCACGCTTCGGCTACAGAAGGAATTCTGAATCCGCTTCCAATCGAAGCACGCAACGCCGTTCCCTCAGCGAGTCGATAGGTCAGGCCAAGCTTCGGATTGATCTGCGGACCTGAGTTCAACAAGTAGAGTGTCTGCAAATCAAACCGACCTCCGAGCGTAACAGCGAAGTCATCCGTCAGTTTCATTTCATCCTGCGCGAACAGCGCCGCGCCGTACGCCCTCCGATTGTCAAATAAATTCGAGCTGACGATGTCGAGCTGGCCGTTGACTCCGAACGTCACAGTATGTACATCGCTCGCGAGCCACACTCCCGTTGCATCAACCCTGAAGCCGTCCGCCGTTGAGCCGCGAATATCTCTCCATCGTCCCTGACCCGAATCGTGAAATGTTGTCGAGACGAACTTGTTGTGGTTCCAGAGTCCCTTCGCCGTAAAGAGAAAATTCTCTGCAAACACATCATTGTATGCGCCGCTGAGATAATGCCGCGACGATTCAATCTGATCATCGCGTTGCAGGCGAAACGGATATGTTGCCGAATCGAGGTTCTGCCAGTAATTGAATTTTCCGCCCTCTTCCGAGAGCAAACCGAAGTTCATTGTCAGCGAGTTGTCCGAACCGAATTCTTCTCGTGTCTTCACGTACACGTTGTAGCGCTTCCTGTTGTCGTTGCGGCGATAACCGTCGTCCGTTTGCCGCGAAAGAGCAAGCACCATTCCGAGGTCGCCCGCCCTGAACGCATGACTCACCGACACGCCCGTGAAATAGAGACGCTTATCAGTCCACTTCCAGCTCTCAAACGACGGATCATCATAGAGGCCGCCATACGTCCGGAGGTAGGTTTCAGGAGTCTCGGGAATCTGCTTCGTAATAACATTAACCACACCTCCCAGCGCACTAGTTCCGTACAGCGCCGAGCTTGCGCCCTTTACGACTTCGATACGATCAATTTGACCAACAGGGACGGACTCGAAAATCAATTCGCCGGTGTCGCCGGTGATAAACGGAATTCCATCCACCATCATCATTACGCGGCTGCCAACAGCTATGGCATACCCGCTCGATCCGCGGATGTTCACCTGCCGCCCCGTGATGTTCACTCCCGGCACGTAGCGAATCGCCTCCTCGATTGTCTGCGAGTTTCTCAACTCAAGCTCCGCCGCGTCCATCACCGCGACGCTCACAGGAACATCCTGCAACGACTGCTCGCGCTTGTTCGCCGTGATGACGACCTGCTCCGTCGGTATCGGAGTTTGCGTAAGTTGCACATCGAGAGAGACATCGATCCCGTCGCCGACAACGATGTTCGATCTCGTTTCGCGCTGATACCCAACCATCGAAAACACAAGTGTGTACGTGCCGCTCGAAACAAATGTGATGCGAAATTCGCCGTGTGCGTTCGTCGTCGTTCCGCGCACCGTTCCCTGCAAAAACACTGACGCACCGATCAGCGGCTCGCCTTCATTCGACGTGACGCGTCCGCGGATCGATCCGTCTGCAGACAGTGCGCGGTAGCCCATCGACAACATGAGCGCGAAAGTGACGTAAAGTTTTATCGCCATGGTTTCGGTGGAGGATTACGGAAGTCGCAGTGAATGTTTACGTCCTGCACGTATTCGTGTTTGCGGATGATAAGCTGGCGCGGGTTGAACGTATTCGGCTGCACGACGTACAAACCGGCGGGCCGCCAATCTGTTAAGATGTTTTGTGTGTACCGCCAGGCGAGCGCCACATACGCGTACCGTAGCGGTTCGTCAACAGAAACGCCGTGCAGCGTAACAGAGTACTGAATCGAGTCGATAAAAAGATTGGTGCTGTCGGTGCGGAATTTTTTAAAAGCCGGCGTTCCGATCGCCGGATAAACGAGGACGTTACCTTTGAGCCACTCTGTAAAAAGTCCGGAACTATCGGTGGGCGGATTTTTGAAAGCAACCAGACGAAGCTCCCACACGCTATCGGGTGGAGGCCAGTTGGTAAACGTAATGGTCCCGCGAAATCCTGATGGATCGAGCGTCAGTCCGTCGTCGCAACCCGCAGAGAACGCGAGCAGAGTCAGGAAGGCGGCCAGTATCAGGCGTGCGATATGAATGCGTCTGGTTTTCGTAGAACAGTCTCCTTACTTGGGGGAAAAAGTATCCAACTCGTGGGTGAAAAACAAGGTCGGTGATGCGGACGTTGAAAATGGTCGTTGGTTGTTGATTCAGAGTTGAATTTGGGGCTTCCGGCCGGTTCTCCCCGTCAAACCGACGGAGAATGCCGCGACGCGAGACAGTGTACCTCGCGAGGAACGCGGTCGCCCGCCTCGCCGCAGGCAATCGATTCCCACCTATTCCCCTCTGAGCGCCAGCATGCGCACGGGAGAGAGGGTGACCTCTTCAGCAGTCGGGGTGTGTTCCTATGTCGAAACAATCTGCTTCTCGATGTCCATCACCGATGCAATTTCAGTGAGAAATGCCTCAGCCTGAGAGAATGCGGTGGCGCTCTTCTCTTTCCCGAACGAACATGCAAGTATCAGCAGTGTACCGTTCTGCTTCAGCGCAACGCGCTTGTTCTTTTGTTGTGCAACGAATGTCATCAGCCGTTGAAAACTCTCCGCTCCATAGAACTGTGTTTCCGACTCGGGAGGAAACTCGATCATTAGTCCACTTTCATTGATGTTCACCTTGCGGAAGCCGAGTCGTGAAGCAACGAGTCTGACGCGCACGAGCGCGAAGAGATTCTCGACTTGCTCGGGCGCTTTCCCAAATCGATCCGCCAACTCGTCGGCAATTTCTTTCAGTTGTTCTTCTCGCGCAACGGCAAAGAGTCTCCGGTAAATCATCAGACGTTCATTGTCGTTCTCGATATACTCTTCCGGAATGCGAACATCAACGTCGGCTTCGACGACGGCCTGATTCTCCGTTTCGCGCTTCGCTTGCACCTCGAAGAGATCGCGGAACTCTTCCTCTTTTAATTCGCCGACAGCTTCTTCGAGAATCTTCGTGTACATCTCAAACCCCATCGACTCGATGAAGCCGCTTTGCTCGCCGCCCAGCAAATTGCCCGCGCCGCGAATCTCCAGATCGCGCATCGCCAGATTGAAGCCCGAGCCGAGTTCCGTAAATTCCTCGATCGCCTGCAATCGACGCACAGTTTCGCGCGGCAACACGGAGATGGGCGGGACAAGCAGCGACGCGTACGCCTGAACGTTCGAGCGCCCGACACGCCCGCGCAGTTGGTACACCTCCGCCATCCCAAACCGATCCGCCCGATTGATCACAATCGTGTTCACGGTCGGCATATCGATGCCCGACTCGATGATCTTGGTCGCAACCAGCACATCGAACTTGCGCTCAAGAAACGCGAGCATCACGTCCTCAAGCTCATGCGCGTGCATTTGTCCGTGCGCCTGACGGAAGCGAACATTGGGCAGCATGGTTTGAAGCCGCCCGATCACTTCATCCATGTTATGCACGCGGTCATGCACGAAGAACACTTGTCCGCCCCGATGAATCTCGCGCAGAATCGTCTCGCGGATATTCTCTTCATGGTACTGAAGAATATCCGTCACGATCGGCAGCCGGTTGCGCGGCGGCGTTGCAATGATGGACAGATCGCGTGCGCCCATCAGAGAAAAGTGCAGCGTGCGTGGAATCGGCGTTGCGGTCAGCGTCAGCGTATCGACATCGGCTCGCAGCAGGCGCAGCTTCTCTTTTGCTGCGACGCCAAACCGATGCTCCTCATCAATCACCAACAAGCCGAGATCTTTGAAGTGAACATCCTTCGACAGCAGCCGGTGCGTCCCAATCACGATATCGGTCGAGCCGGATTTCAGACGCTCGAGAATCTCGCCTTGTTCCTTTTTCGTCTTGAAGCGAGAGAGGACGTCGATGCGCGTAGAATATTTCGAGAGCCGGTCAACGAACGTGTTGAAATGCTGCTGCGCGAGAATCGTTGTCGGGACGAGAACGGCGACTTGCTTCCCACTCATCACAGACTTGAACGCTGCGCGAACGGCAACTTCCGTCTTCCCAAATCCAACGTCGCCGCAAATCAGTCGGTCCATCGGGAAGGGCGACTCCATGTCTTGCTTCACTTCGGCGGTCGCCTTCGCCTGATCGGGCGTGTCCTCGTACATGAATGACGCTTCCAATTCCCGCTGCCAGAGTGTGTCTTTGAAGAACGCAAATCCCTGGGCGTGTTTCCGCTTCGCGTAGAGCTTGATCAGGTCGCGTGCAATGTCTTTGACGCGCTTCTTTGCGCGGGCTTTCAGCTTGTCCCATTCGCCGCTGCCGAGTCGCGTCAGCTTGGGAATGTGCCCTTCCTTCGACGCGTACTTCTGAATCTTGTTGACATAGTTGAGATTGACGTAGAGCGTGTCCTTTTCCTCATACGACAACTTCACGACTTCCTGCTCGATGTCGCGGACTTTGATTTTCTTCAGGCCGTCAAATCGCCCGATGCCGTAGTCGGCGTGAACAACGTAATCGCCTTTGCGCAGCTCGTGCAGCTCGCGCTGCGAAATGCCCTTGAAGCGAGCGCGACGGATTTTCCCGCGGCGCTTCTGTCGATTGAAAATCTGATGCTCGGTGAAGAGCGCAAGTCGCCTCGACGGAAGGATGAATCCCTCGTGAAGTGCATCCAACGAAAACTGAAGCAGCCCAACATCCAGGTGATGCTCGCTTTCATGATGCTGCCGTTCCTCGTCCTCCGCGAGAGGTTCCAACTCTGCAAGAAGATCTTTCAGCCGCTCACGCTCTGCTTCCGTGTCGCACGTGACATAGATCGTGTACTCTTTGCTTTGAAGCTCAGCGAGATGCGTTCTGAGAATCTTGACGCTGCTGTTGATGGACGGCTGCGAGATTGAGTCGAAGTCGAAATGCGAAACGCCGCTAGTGTCAAGCGATGTGAAGTAGAGGCGCGGAAACATTCCCAACACTTTTTCTAGTTCTTCCCACGAGATGGCGGCAGCAACATTCTTCTCGTCGGCAATCTGTTTCAGCCGTTCGGGTTCATCGAGAACGATGACGGCATTATCCAGCAGAAAATCCAGCAGTGTCGATTGACTCGTTGATTCGGTTGGACTCGCCTGTGAATCGACGCCGAGCAAATCTGGAACGATGCTCGCAGTAGCCAGCTCCTTGATTGATCGTTGCGATGTCGCATCGAACTCGCGAATCGACTCGATAGTGTCGCCGAAGAACTCGATGCGCAACGGATTCTCGCCGACAAAGGGAAAGATGTCGAGAATGCCACCGCGGACGGAATACTCACCGAGCGTTGAGACGAACTGAGTCTTCGTGAAGCCCAGCTCAGTTAAGCGCTGAACGAGTTTTGTGAAGCCGTACTCCTTCTCGCGCTCAAGCGTCAGAACGTTCTTCTTGAGTTTTGTCGGATTGGGAATGGGCTGGAGAACTGCCGCGGCATGCGTGACAACGATTCGCGCCTGTGCATCCATCAACGATCGGAGAGTCTCGACATCCTCGACGCTCGTTGCGGCGATGTCGTGGTCAACGCCGTGACGCTTCTCCGCGCCAAACATGCGGACATGCTGTTGCCCGATGATGAGGTTGAGATCATCGCGATGCTTCTGCGCCGTTTCTTCATCAGCCACGATCAACAGTATCTGCCGGCGCAGTTGCTCGGAGAGTGAGCCAAGAACAATGCTGCGCAACGATCCGGCAAGTCCGCTGAACGCGAGTGATTCGCCTGGCTGAAGGTCGCCGATTCGCACCAGCAGTTGTTGAGCGAGAAGCTGTTCCGAGAGTATTTCTTTTACATGTTCAATCATCGGTGTTGACAAAACGCAGTCCACCCCTCCAACGCAACAAAAGGCTGAGTTGCGACGGAAGGGGTTTCAAGAATCCAATCATGACATACATTGTGCGAGACTACTGTCCCGCACCACAATCGCCGTCCCTTGGAATTCGATCACAAGATACGCGGAATTACGTGGAGAGGCAAAAGCAGAATGATGCTCTGGTACTATTGCGTGGGTAGCAGCTCAAGGGCCTTGATTGTTTCCAGCATCGTCGAAACATATTCAGGCATCACTCCGATCACTCGCTCGAACTCTTCTTCTGCATACAAGTGGCTCAGAAGGTTTCGATCATCAATCATCTGAACGAGAGATTCATACTGGGCAAGGCAAGATTGAGGCCCGACAAGTCTCGCAGACTCGTGACAGCCTTTTTCAGAGTGGCAAGCTTACGCTGATATTTTGGGGAAGATTCCATGGAATGACATGAGTGAGAGCGATCTGCTTGAAATCGTCGTTCACAGTCGCAAAGTCAACGATGTCCACGTGATAAGGAATGATGGACTCCTCAAGCTCTTCTTGGATTTCGGCGATAGTGCGACGAGGAAATTTCTCATCGCCCCAGATTCCAATGTCGATGTCTGAACCATGGCGGGCATTGTTTTCTGCGCGCGAGCCGAAGAGGAACACGGCAAAGCGCTTCGCATCAACGCGACGAAGGACGATGCTGCGAACAAGCTCAAGACAGTTTGCTTCGAACAGGCTCATGGTAGAATATAGCGACAGTATGAACGACTTACAATAACACACACATCTACGGTTGAACTACCGTCGTGTCTTTGTACTTTTGCATCAACGAAATCATCTCACGATTCAACGAGGAGACGAGCGTTTGTCTTTCAGGCTTACCATAGAGGTTGTGCATTTCAAAAGGATCGCTCTTCAGATCGAACAGCTCCCATTCATCGTTGTCATTATAGAAGTGAATGAGTTTGTAGCGATCCGTTCTGATGCCGTAGTGGCGTTTCACATTGTGCCAGCCGTGCGGATATTCATAGTAATGGTAGTACACGGCGCTTCGCCATTCGGGGACATCTCCACTTTTGAAGAGAGGGACGAGCGAGCTTCCTTGCATGCGCTGCGGCGTGGCAACGCCCGCAACTTGCAGTATCGTCGGAGCGAGATCCAGGTTCAGCACAAGCTCGCTGCGATCTGTGCCGCGTGAGATCATCGACGGCAGCCGCATCACGAGCGGAATGCCGATAGACTCTTCGTACATGAATCGCTTGTCGTACCATCCGTGCTCGCCGAGAAAGAATCCCTGATCGGATGTGTACACGATCAGCGTGTTGTCGAGCAGGTTCTTCTTCTCAAGATACGCGAGAAGACGCCCGACATTTTCATCCACCGACGCGATGCAACGGAGATAGTCTTTGATGTAGCGCTGGTATTTCCACTCGGCGAGCTTCGTGCCTTCAGGTCGCTCCTTGTAGAACGCGTCGGAGATCGGCTTGTAGTATTCGTCCCACGCTTTCTTCTGCGCTATGTTCATTCTCTCGTAGAGTCGCTTCCAGTCTGCTTTCGCATTGAACGTTGCCTTCCCGCCTGTTCCGGTTTCCGGTTCGTTCTCGGGCATGTACAGCTTCATGTCGGAGGAGAGGTACATGTTGCGCACCTCCATGTCTTGCTCTGTTGCTGCGCGAGTCCGATCGCTGTAGTCGTCGGAGAAATTCTCCGGCATCGGCATTTCGCGATCATCATACATCCGCAGGTGTGTTGTGTCGGGCATCCAATTGCGATGGGGAGCTTTCTCATTCACCATTAAGAAGAACGGCTTGTCGCCAACACGTTTCTCGATTGTTTCGATTGCCAGGTCGGTGATGATATCGGTGGCATAGCCCTCGTATCGGGACGTGTCCCCCATTTCGATGAAGTTCGGATTGTAGTACTCGCCCTGGTCGATCAGCACTTTCCAGTAATCGAATCCGGTGGGAGTTGTGACGAGATGCCACTTGCCGACGATTGCGGTGAAGTACCCGTTCCCGCGAAGAATCTTCGGCAGCGTCACTTGCGAGCTGTCGAACCGGCGACTGTGATCGTACATGCCGTTGATGTGACTGTACACGCCGGTGAGAAACACGGCGCGGCTTGGACCACAGATGGAGTTCGTAACGAACGCGTTGCGGAACGTGACGCCTTCCGCGCCGATGCGATCGATGTTTGGCGTTGCGTTAAGCGAGCCATCGTACAGCGATGTTGCTTTCTTCGCATGATCGTCCGTCATGATGACGATGATGTTGGGTTGCCGCTGTTGCGCGAACGCCATGGACCCAACAGACAGAAGAATCAGAACGACTCGTCCACAATATCGGCTCATGCTCATCCTTCTCTTACTGAATCGGAACTCCCTTCGCGATTGCGACGCGAACAAATCCGTTTGCTCGTTCAAGACACGCTCGTGCTTCGTCGCGTGACATTCCGTTCGCGATCATAACGATTGCCGTCTTCACATGACCACCCGACTTCTCAAGAAACTCGGCTGCTGTATCATAGTCGGCGCCCGTAACAAGTGAGATGATACGCTTGGATCTCTCGACGAGCTTTGCATTGGTCAACTGCAAATCGACCATCATATTCTCGTACACTTTGCCAAGCTTGATCATCGAAGCAGTCGTGAGCATGTTAAGCACGAGCTTCTGCGCGGTCCCGGATTTCATGCGCGTCGATCCCATGATGACTTCCGGTCCGACTTCAGGACAGATTGCGACGTCAACATCGAGGTCAAATGTCGCGCGCGGATTTGTCGTAACATAGAGCGTCTTCGCTCCAAGCTCCCTCGCACGTGCAACGGCAGCAACAACGTAGGGTGTTCGTCGGCTTGCGGCAATTCCACACACGACATCCGTCGTGGAGACTTTCTGTGCATCGACATCACGACGAGCCTGTTCGGGATTATCCTCCGCTCCTTCTTGAGCCTTAAACATTGCCGCCAGTCCACCCGCAATAAATCCGGCAACCATTTCCGGCGGCGTCCCGAATGTCGGCGGGCACTCGGCAGCATCGACAACTCCGATGCGGCCGCTCGTGCCGGCGCCGAAGTAGAGAAGCCGACCTCCCTGACGGAACGCTTCAACGATGATATCGACCGCCTGGGCGATGTAGGGAATTTCATTTTCTACTGCGAGTGCAACTCGCTTGTCTTCAGAGTTGATGATCCTGAGAATAGCATCGGTCGATTGAAGGTCTATCTCCCGTGACTCGGGGTTGCGTTTCTCCGTGAGAAGTGCGGCTAGCTGATCTGAGAATTCTTTGCTCATGCAATAACGGCTGCTCTTTCTAGAATTGAACGATGATTATTTTTTTGTCCTGCAAACCAATCTCTTCACTCCCTTCGAAAACTAACTCCAACTTCTCAACCTTCTTCGGCTTTGTCTTCAACTTCGCCGAATCGATCTCCTGAGATAAGTCTCCGCCCTTCAGTGTCAACACATACGGCGTCGGGAAGTGCCTTCCGCCAAATCCGGATTCCGGAGCGCTACTCAAATGTCCCATCTGACGCAGAAGCGGCTTGCTCCATTTGATGAGATCAACCAATGGAGCGACCGCGCGGGCAATTACGACATCGAATGAGAGCTTGAGTCTTGACTGAACCTCGAACGACTCCGCCCTTCCTGTTTCGACAGCAGCGTTCCTGAGACCAAGATTGCCCACCATATCCTGGACGGCCTTGGTCTTCTTCGCGATGGAATCGAGCAGGGTCAGATGCAAATCACTTCTGAGTATGGCGAGCGGAATGCCGGGCAACCCGCCCCCTGTGCCAAGATCAAGCACTCTAGCTCCGGTCGGAAAGCTGACGAAGAATAGAATCGAGAGGGAATGCAGTATGTGATTGCTCCAGACATTCTGGACATCTGATCGCGCAATGAGATTTATCTTCGAGTTCCAATCCACCAGCAGAGAGACATACTTGCTCAATTGAGAAAGCTGTTCTTCGCTTATGGTGAGATGGTTCTTTCTCGCTATCGACTGAATTCTTAGGGGGAAAGGTTCCAAGGCTGTTCATGTGTAGTTCGTAGTGCAACCATCAGCACGGAAAGATCGGCCGGCGTAACGCCGCTGATTCTTGAAGCTTGTCCGAGCGAGCGAGGCCGAACCCGAGACAGTTTCTCACGCCCTTCTTTGCTGAGTGATTTGATGTTCTTGAATTCGAAATCCGTTGGTATCGTCGTTGACTCTTGTTTCTTGAATAGCTCTATCTCGTCAGCCTGTCGCTTCAAGTAGCCTTCGTATTTAACTTCTATCTCAACCCGATCAAATGCGGCTCGGTCATCTCGCAAAGCAACGACTATCGGGTGGCTATCGAATTCTTCTGCCCGAATCAGATCCGCAAGTTTGACCTCCGGCCTTTTTAGCAGCTTAGCAGCAGATTCGCTTTCGCTGATCGGCTGACTGGAGGATCGGGCAAGAATCTCGTTCACGCTCTGTGGTCGAATGAAGGTGGCCGTGAGTAGGCGCTTGGCTGCCTCTATCTTTTCTTCCTTCAACTCAAGTACCTTGAGCGTTTCACGTGAAATGAGTCCGAGTGAATAGCCCTTGCGCATCAGTCTAGAGTCGGCGTTATCCTGCCGAAGGAGCAATCTATACTCTGCCAGTGAAGTGAAGATTCGGTATGGCTCTTCAGTTCCCTTGTTGATGAGATCATCGACGAGGACCCCGATGTACGACTCACTCCTGCTCATGATGAGTGGGTCTCTCCTCTGAACTTTGAGCGCTGCGTTCGCACCAGCTACAATTCCCTGCGCGGCTGCTTCTTCGTAGCCGCTGGTACCATTGACTTGTCCTGCGAAGAAAAGGCCCTTGATGATCTTCGATTCGAGTGTGTGTTCGAGTTGGTGAGGCGGAAAGTAATCGTATTCGACGGCGTAACCGGGCCTCAACATCTGGCAATTCGCCAAACCCGGGATTGTCTTCAGGGCGCGTCCTTGTACGGGCGCGGGAAGGCTTGTCGAGAATCCATTGACATACACCACGTGCGACTCGTACCCTTCGGGTTCGAGGAAGATCTGATGCCTCTCTCGCTCAGAGAACCGATTCAACTTGTCTTCGATTGAGGGACAGTATCTGGGTCCAACTCCCTTGATTCGACCAGCAAACATCGGAGAGTCGTCGAATCCCTCCCGCAAGATCGAGTGCGTCTCGGAGTTGGTGTGAGTCAGAAACATCGGAATCTGGGTATTGGAGATCGACGCGGTCTGATGAGAGAATGGGGATGGGTTTGTGTCCCCATGCTGGATCTCTGTCCGCGAGAAGTCGATCGACTCTTTCAAAACGCGTGGCGGCGTTCCAGTTTTCAGTCGCCCCGTTTCGAACCCATATGAAAACAGCAGTTCAGACAATCCGTTGGAGGATGGCTCTTCAAATCGTCCGCCGGTCGCTGAGCTTCTGCCTGTGTGCATCTTTGCGTTGAGGAACGTTCCGGCGCAAATGATCAATGCTTCACATGCAAGACTCAACCCGCTGTGCGTAAGGACTCCAGTTACGACGCCATCTTTGATCGCTAAGTCGGCAACCGTATCTGCCAACACTGTGAGTCCGGGCTGAGCAATCACTCTTCGGGCGGCCTCTCTGCTGTACCAGTCCCGATCGCTTTGACATCTCGGCGACCAGATTGCAGGGCCTTTTGACTTGTTGAGCATGCGGAAATGTATTCCCGTCGCGTCTGCCATCTTCCCCATCTCGCCACCCAACGCATCGACCTCACGAACGAGGTGGCCTTTGGCTGATCCACCAATAGCGGGATTGCACGACATCCGCCCGATTGCATTGAGGTCCATTGTCAGCAGTGCCGTTGAGCATCCCATTCTGGCCGCCGCAAGGGAAGCCTCTATGCCTGCGTGACCAGCACCGACGACAATGACATCGTATTTCAACTCGCGTTCCACGTGAAACCGTTACTTCCCAATGCAAAACTTCAAGAAAATATTGTTAAGCGTGTCTTCCGACGACACCTCGCCGATGATCTCTCCGAGGGACTCCGAGGCGCACCTTGTCTCGAGTCCGATGAATTCAGAAGTGAGGCCCTGATTCACAAGTTCTCTTGCCCTGGCCAGAGCCGCTCCTGCCTTCAAAAGCAAACCGTGGTGGCGCTCGTTCGTCACGGTAATGCTCTGCTCAGCGTAAGGAGATCCCAAACCCGCCAGCCAGATCTTCTCCCGCAGCTCCTTCAGCCCGAGACCTGACTTTGCGGAGACCAGGACATGCTCGAAGCCACTCTCTCGGTACGCTCGACTGATGTCGACGAGTAGATCGACCTTATTAAACACAACAATGAACTTGCCGCCATCATTCTTGATTTGATTACGAATATCATCCCCAACATTCAGTCCATCAGCTGCCGCGTCAATTACCATCAACACAAGATCGGCATTGGCTAGTAGCTTCATGGTTCGCTCAATCCCTTCCCGCTCCACCTGATCTGCCGACTCGCGAAGCCCTGCAGTGTCGTTGAGTCTGAAGTGGACTCCGTTGATTGCAAGCGTCTCCTCCAACGAGTCACGTGTCGTTCCTGGAATTTCAGTGACGATGGCTCTGCTCTCGCGCAGAAGCGCGTTGAAGAGGCTCGACTTTCCGACGTTCGGCTTTCCTACGATCGCAACCATTGCCCCCTCCCTGCTGAGTCTTCCGAACCGATAGGAGTCAGCCATTTGGGTAATCCGTTCAAGAGCTTTGTCGAGCGACCGAATCAAGTCACTTCTGGAAACAAGCTCAATCCCCTCTTCACTAAAGTCCAACTCAAGCTCAAGCGATGAGGTCAGATCGAGAATCTCCTTTCGGAGAAGTTTGATCTGATCTGAGAATTTGCCTTCGAGCTGATTCACTGAAATACGGTAAGCAGATTCACTCTTGGCCGCGATCAGGTCGGCCACCGCTTCAGCTTGAGAGAGATCCAACTTTCCATTGAGGAATGCTCGCTTCGTGAATTCGCCCGGCTCGGCCTGCCTTGCCCCGGCTGAGAGAATCGCGGAGAGCACCTGCTGAGTGACGTACATCCCGCCATGACAACTGACCTCGACGGAGTCTTCGCCCGTGTACGAATGGGGAGATCGAAATACGGCTGCAAGCACTTCGTCGATCTCGCGCCCGCCAACATCGACTATCCATCCGTGATGAACAGTATGAGAGGGAACATCACTCAAATTCTTGCCGCCCCGAAACGCGCGACCAATGACCGCTATTGAATCAGCGCCGCTGACGCGTACCATACCGATGGCCCCTTCACCAACTGGAGTGGCAATTGCTGCAATCGTGTCATCACGATACGCCCTAAGCAACGAATAGTTCCTTGCTAACTTCTACACAATTTGCGAGGATGAACTTAACGATTTCAGTGCAGAGTATCAATTACGCGGATGTAGGGCGCATTGACTCATTAATAATGTAACTTTGCGGAAGTGTCGGTGAAGTCGTTGCCTCATAATCGATGTTACCCTGGTAATGGGGGTAATGATTATGAGCAACAGAGCAAAACGAGAGTATCTCGAGGCCATTCGAGCGCGA
>JACRFA010000050.1 GCA_016218065.1 Ignavibacteriota bacterium
CCTGTCGTCATGCACGACGGAGATCGACTCTCAACTCCCTTTACCGAAATGCCGTGCACACCGCATATCAACGGGCGAACACGGACGTGGTTTGCTGAGGCGACGCCACAGTCTCATACGAGCTTATGTGCACGTCCTGCGATATTTCGTCTCAGTACACTTCTTCTTCTCATCCTTCATTGCGTTGCGTTTACCTTTCCGGCATTTCCGCAGCCCTCGCGCTTCTTCGAGGAGTGGCGCTGGATCGAGTTCACAACCGAATCCGGCCTACCCTCCAATCACGTCTATGCAATCGTCGAAACCGAACGCGGCACGCCGTGGGTGTTTACCAAATTAGGTGTTGCGTGGTATGATGACTTCATCTGGCATCAAGTGCCATTTCCCGCACGCCCACCGTTTTCAAAACCGTATTCGTTCTATGCAGATTCTCATGATAGGATCATTCTTGTTCATGATTCGACACTTTATGTCGGCGATACAAGCGGCTTTCAGCGAGTGAACATCTCTCACGTCATTCACGCTGTGCCGATTCCTGATGGAAGTCTGATGGTGTTGCGAGACCACTTTGGCAAACCCCGACTCGACTTTTGTCCGCACGACTTCGTCGGAAAGACGGAAGCCGATCTGATACCGCTTGTACTTCCTTCGAATCACTTCGCAAGCCGAGTGGGTCTCTGTCGAACTCAAAGCAAAACCATCTGGCTTGCGGCTGATGACTGCTTTTTTGAATGGCAGGAAGGGAAATGGATACAGAGGCTTTGCGCGGCTTTCAATAGCTCTTCCCTTCAAGAGGGGCTTGCCGAGAACGAATCCAAGTCCGGAATCCTGCTCACTGCCGGTCGAGGTGATTCCCTCAGCGGTTGGGAGTGGAGCAAAGGTTCGGAGCCGGTTCGGCGCTCGCGGCTCATCTCCCCTAAGACACTTGACATCGCACCGAACGGCACGGTGATCGTTACTGATGTCAGCGGGACATTCTTCATTCGCTGGAAAGATCAATGGTCAGAGGTTCGCCTTCAACATTTGTCGGCTCGGCTGGTCGAGATGCTAAGATTCCGAAAGAGCGGCGATCTCTGGCTGTGTACGGAGCGAGGCTTGCATTTGTTCAAATACACAGCGGAACGATGGCGTCTTCTTGCACAAACGGATGTTTCTCGTCGCAACGTTGGCGCCCTCATCAATGACATCGTTCTTGCTTCCGACAGTTCCCTTTGGTACGGTACCGGCGATGGCCTGACTGTGCGACAACACGATGGGAACACTATCGCCCTCCGACACATACTTGGACAAAGAATTCGGACGGTCACGGGAGTGATTGAGGATAGAGAAAGGAATATTCTGATTTGCAGCGGTTCAGTTTTCAAAGGAGTATTCAGATGGAATCATTACTCGTGGGAGCGAATCAGTGTCGGCACTCCGGTTGAGCATGCCTACATTCACAGGATGCGAACGGATAGGCGAGGCAGAACTTGGTTTCTCGGCATTACAGGTCCGCATACCGCCGTAGAGAAAGAAGGGCCCGGCGCTTTTCTTTACGAGAATGGAACTATCACCAAATGGAATCTCCCCGGCAATCGGGTCTACGCATTTGAAGAAGGACCTGATAGCTCTCTCTGGTTTGGAACGCTCGCAGGATTAAGCCGATGGAAATCGGGCACGTGGAGACACTGGTCGCGCAATGAGCTGTTCTCCGCAGCGAAGGTCTTTACACTGGCAATTGATCGAGAAGGGCAAGTGTGGTTTGCCGACAGCAAAAGCGTCGTGGGTGTACTCCACCGAAACGGTGCGTTACGTCGCTTAACGACGGAAGACGGACTGCCCGACGAACAGATATGGGAAATCAAAGTTGATGACAAAGGCCGCGTGTGGTGTACAACGCAAGCCGGTCTTGCAGTGTACTGCAATGGAGTGTGGACACGATTCGATGAATCGTGGGGGTTGCCCAACACCGTGTTGTGGCCCGTGCTTCCTCTTGCGAAGGAGGTGTACGTAGGATCGAACAATGGGCTGCTCGCATTATCATTGGCGGGACTGGAAGACGCTGCGCCGCGAGTCTTCTTAGATCAAGTGCTCACGAGTGAGAGCACTGCACTGCTGCGATGGAAAGCAATTGCGTGCTGGGGAGAGATTCCTTCCCGCGACATTCTTACGCGCTATCGTGTGAATACGCAGCCGTGGTCGCAGTGGAGCAACAAGAGAGAATCGCAAATGCAAGACCTCGCGCCCGGCAAGTATGTGTACGAAGTACAATCGAGACCATTGCTCGGCGTTGATAGCAGCAGGTTCGAGACTGCTCGCTCGACGTTCACGATCACTATTCCTTTGGCGAAAGATCCGCGTGTCATGATTCCGGTGACAGTCGTCGTCATTATTATCGCCGCGCTGGTCATTGGGTTCACCACGCACGCGCGACGGTTGAAGCAAGCGCAGTTGCGCGAAGAACTGCGGCGCGAGCACGAACATGCCGAGCGTCTCGCGCAAGTGGACAAGCTCAAGTCCCGGTTCTTCGCCAACATCTCGCATGAGTTTCGCACGCCGCTCACGCTGATACTGGGACCGATCGAAAAACTGAAGCAGTCTCTCAATCCTGAGGAGCGCAGCGACGAAGGATCCGGATGTCAAACGACGGACAATATCCTTCGCCTCCGCTCCGCTACGGCTCAGGACGTAAAGATGATGGAACGCAACGCCCACCGTCTCCTTCGCCTCATCAACCAACTCCTCGACTTCTCCAAAGTCGAAGCCGGCAGCATGAAGTTGGCGCTCGCCCAAGGCGATATTGTCGCGTTCACTCGGCGGATCGTTCAATCATTTCAATCGTGGGCTGAGCAGAAGAGAATTCGATTGTGCTTCAACGCAGATGAAGAGAAGATCGAAGGCTGGTTCGATCAGGACACGGTCGAGAAGATTCTGAATAACCTTCTTTCGAACGCGATGAAGTTCACGCCGGAGGGTGGGATGGTCCAGATTGCCCTCACCCCCATCCCCTCTCCCACAGGGAGAGGGGAGCGAGGGGTGAGGGTCGTTGTCTCCGACTCCGGCGTCGGCATAGCGCCCGAGCATCTTCCGCACATCTTCGAGCGCTTCTATCGCGCAGATGAATCGCACAAAACTGAAGGCACAGGCATCGGACTCGCGTTAACGAAAGAGCTTGTCGAGCTGCATCACGGAACAATCGCAGTCGAAAGCATCGTCGGAAGCGGGACGATGTTTACTGTGGATCTGCCGGTCAACAAAGAAACCTTCGCGCAAGATGAGATCATTGGAATCGACGAAACGGCGAAACAGAGATCACGCGAAACGGAGAATCGTGAAATCGCACCAAGCACCGACGCCCCCATTCGCCCATTCCCCGATTCCGCTTCAAGGAAAGACAATTCGCAGAGTCACCTCGCGCCCCCGCAGGAGAGCGCACCGCTCATTCTCATTGTTGAAGACAACGCCGACCTCCGCGCGTACGTACGGAGCTACCTTCTGGCCGAGTTCAGTGTACTGGAATCGGAGAATGGCGCTGACGGACTGGAGAAGGCGCGCGAGACAATTCCCGATCTCGTCGTGAGTGACATCATGATGCCGTTGATGGATGGCTACGAATTGTGCCAAGCGCTCAAGACGGACGAACGAACAAGTCATATTCCGGTTATACTCCTCACGGCACGAGCGGCGACAAAGGATAGGATCGAGGGTCTTGACATTGGGGCGGATGACTACGTCACGAAGCCGTTCGACGCGCGTGAACTCCTTGCACGCATGCGCAATCTGATTGAAGGAAGACGCAGGCTGCGCGAGAAGTTTGGCAAGACTGTTCCGCTCAAGCCGGGAGAAGTTGCTGTGACGTCTCTCGACGATGCCTTTCTGCAGAAGGCAATTGCCGTTGTCGAAAAACGCATAGGCAATCCGGACTTCGGCGTCGATGAGTTCTGCTACGAGATGGCGTTGGGACGAACGCAGATCTACCGGAAACTTCATGCCCTCACGAATCAATCGGTCGTCGAATTTATTCGGCACATCCGGTTGATGCGCGCACACGAGTTGATTCTGAAAGGCGCGGGGACAATCTCAGATATCGCGTATCAGACAGGCTTCGGAAGCCTTACCTACTTCACCCGCTGTTACCGTGAACGGTTCAGCTGCACGCCAAGCGAAACACGATCCTCACAAAAGACCGGACCTCACGCGTCTTCACAGGGCTGACAAATCCTTTTGTAGAGATCGCCCCCTGACTCACTCACTCATCTTCAACTCCAAGACACCGTTCGTCACTTCATTATTTTTGGAATCCAATCGATAGAATGGGACGCCTGTACGAACATTTGGTACGATAGTACTAACGTTCAGGCGGCTTATCTCCATTAGTTTCTCCCACGGACCTCAGTGCACTCGGGCGAGGGCGCCCCGAATGACGCGCATCCGTCTCCAACTGAAAGCACGGGACAGCGGAATGGAGCCGACACCGGATCTCAACGTGAATGACGTGACGATTCTCTCAGACAAGGAATTACTGAATGTCGTGAAGGGACGGAGGGAAGACCACACTGCGAGGTCTCTCGTGCTAGTGAATGCAGAAATTGCTGAGCGTGGCGGGATGTCGGATCTGTTGCTTCGTGTAAAATCAGCAACAGCCGCGCGGCCGTGGCTCGCGGGTTGCATTGTCTGTCTGAGATGCGGCGAGAGTATCATGTTGACTCCCTGCGAGCGGCGAGCGAAACGCGTTCTCTGCCCCAAATGCGACACTGCTCAGGATTTGAATGATGTGCCGGGCATGGTCACCAGCTTGATCGAACTCTACGCGCCCTTCAACTATGGCTCCTGCTTTCTTGGTCCCATCTGGGCGATCTCGCACGGCTTCACGACGCTTGGTCTGGCAATTATTCTCCTGACAGTTGCTGCGTTTGCCATCGGGTGGGAAGGTGTGTTCGTTTTGCTCTCCCTTGCAATTGCGCTCGGGTTTTTCGGAAACCGCATGGTATGGCATCGCCGCAGATACACATCGATAAGAGAGTTGGAGACAAAACAACGCGCATGGAACAGGGCAGGATTGATCGTTGCAGCATTCACAGCGGTGTTGTTGTTCTCACTTATGCTGAAGTCGCCATGAGGTTTCTGTGCAATCCTCCGTCCCGAGAGGAAATGGAACGCCTGTACGAATCTTTGGGACTCCTGTACTAACGCGTTGCCGCACGGAGTTTGTTTATTCCGCCACACTGTTCTTTGAATCCAATCAACACAACCTTGAACTAGCAGGCTGTTGAAAAAGGCCAACATGTCATTCCGATGGAGCGCTTCGACTTCGCTCAGCACAGGCTGCGCGACTGAGGAATCTCTCCTTTTTTGGGATCAGATTCTCCCTAAGGGATGCCTTCGGCACTCACCCCGCCAAAGAGCGTCGGGGTTCGGAATGACATAGAGCTCAGTTTTTCAAAAGCCTGCTAGGCGTTATCGCATTCGAGGCCGCCTGAATTACGCGATGTTGTTGGCTTGGCGGATAAGCCCGCCTCACTTGCTGCCCTTCCGCTTGCTTCAACGGATTCAATTCTCGACATCATTTCGACGGTCCCCAAATGCGGATCACCACCCCGAAAGGAGTATTACCATGGATCGTAAACGTACCATCTTTTCCATATTGGCGTTGGTGCTTCTTTGTGCTGCTCCGTTATCCCTCTACGCGCAGGGTGTGAGCATCAATAGCACAGGCGTTGCCGCCGACAACTCGGCAATGCTTGATGTCAGCTCGACAACCAAAGGCCTGCTTGTGCCGCGGATGCTCTCGTCAGAGCGGACGGCAATCTTTCAGCCCGCAACCGGACTGATTGTTTTCCAGACGGACGCGCCGTCGGGGTTCTACTACAACGCGGGCACGTCAACATCGCCCACATGGGTGCTGCTAATTGCGGGCGCTACCGCCGGCACACCCGACAACGTGCCTAACGCGATTGTTCAGCGCAATGCCTCGGGCGGATTTGCTGCCGGGACAATCACGGCTGATTCCAACATCGTGTTGTCATCAATAACGACTGCAACACGGGGACAAATCAGGCAGGGATCATCGCCACTCGTACATTCCTATGGTACCGACAATTTCTTCGCAGGGCCGAACGCAGGAAACTTTACAATGACGGGTCCTGGCGGCAATACGAGCGTGGGCAAACAGGCGCTTCAATCAAACACCACAGGATCTGAAAACACTGCCACCGGAACGAAGGCACTTCAGTTTAACTCAACAGGATGGCGTAACACTGCAATTGGGCTTGCAGCGCTCAACGTTAACTCGACGGGATCAAATAACACCGCCTCAGGTGTCGGAGCGCTCTGGTCGAACCTTACCGCTGACAACAATTCGGCGTATGGTTACATGGCGCTCCAATACAACCAAACAGGCGCCGGAAACACTG
Organism: Ignavibacteriota bacterium; assembly: GCA_016218065.1. GTDB lineage: Bacteria > Bacteroidota > Ignavibacteria > UBA10030 > UBA6906 > CAADGV01. The sequence continues at coordinate 6,390 of JACRFA010000050.1, forward strand.
CTGTAGGTGCCAATGCCCTTCGTAACTATAATGCGGGAAATAGAAACACAGCGATTGGTTATCTGGCAGATATCACTCTGAACGGACTGTCGAATGCTACTGTGATCGGCTACAATGCTAAAGTCGCCGCGAGCAATTCTCTTGTACTCGGCGGAACAGGTTCAGATGCAGTAAAAGTAGGTATCGGAACCACAACGCCTTCGCAAACGCTCGATGTGGTTGGAACCGCGAAGATGACCGGCTTCAATCTTTCGACAAACGCGGGTGCAGGTAAAGTGCTCACGAGCGATGCCACTGGCGTTGGAACCTGGGAGAACGCTGTTACGCCGCCGTTTAGTGATGCATCAGCGTTATTGAAGAACAACACCGATGTCACAAAACTCCTCTCCTTCAATCTCTCAGGAATCACCACTGGAACAACACGCACGCTCACTGTGCCAGACGCTAACACAACTCTTGTCGGAACTGACGTTGCGCAGACACTGACAAACAAGACCATCACCGGAGCGACAAACACAGTCGCCGCATCTCAGCTTGGCACGACCGGCTCGGATGTAGTCGTGAGCGGCGCAGCAGCACCAACACAGGGACAGGTTCTGACCGCAACATCTGGCACAGCCGCCGCATGGCAAACTCCTTTAAGTAGCCAATGGACGACGAGCGGGTCGGACATTTTTTACAATACCGGCAAGGTCGGCATCGGAACTTCTTCTCCCGGACAACTCTTCCACTTGTTTGGTTCAGCAGGCGCTGTCGAGCCGATGATCGAAAGCGGAAACAGTCGGGTCGGCTTGCAGTTGAAAGGTGGACAAACAGACGATGCAAATTGGACTCTGTATAGCGGCTATCCTGCGGCGGGTGACTTCACGATTCGGGAAAGTGGTGTGAGCAATCACTTCCTCGTGAAGAAAACAACCGGCAATGTCGGCATCGGAGTAGCAAATCCAGCCGCCAAACTGGAAGTCGCCGGAGCAATTCGATCGAAAGCATCGACCGACCAAATACAATTTCAGTCGTATGACCAAGTGGGCAAGACATGGCGAATCGGCACGAACCTCGGTTCGAGCGGCTTGAACCGGAACTTTGCAATCTGGGAAAGCGATCTTGGCAACGCTTTGCTCATACGGCAATCCGATGGCAACGTCGGCATCGGCACAACTAATCCGGGATACAAGTTAGAAGTGAGTGGATCTGGATACTTCGGCTCAAACCTGCAGACCAATGGGAAACTGTATCTCTCGACAGGAATGATGACATCCAACAGTGCATCGAATGCTCTTCGGTTTGGAATCAATGATGTCGAAAAGCTGAGGATCGATGCTTCCGGCAATGTCGGGATCGGAACGACAACGCCCGGCTCGGCGCTCGATATTGTCGGTACCGCGAAGATGACCGGCTTCACCCTCGGCACAGGCGCGGGTGCAGGCAAAGTGCTCACCTCGGATGTGTCGGGAATTGGGACGTGGCAAACGCCGGTCGCTGGGAGCAATCCTCCATTCAGCGATGCATCGGCGCTCATGAAGAATGGCGACGATGAGACAAAGCTGCTTTCATTCAATCTTTCGGGGATCGCAACGGGAACAACACGCACGCTTACGGTTCCGAACGCAAATACAACAATTGTTGGAACAGATATCGCTCAGACACTAACAAACAAGACGCTGACTGCGCCAGTCATTTCCACGATCAGCAATACGGGAATACTCACGCTGCCGATATCAACGGATGTGTTGGTCGGACGAACAACAACCGATGCATTGACAAACAAAACGATCACCGGCGCCACGAACATCATCGCCGCTTCGCAACTTCGCACAACGGGATCGGATGTCGAAGTGAGCGCGGCAGCGGCGCCGACTGTCGGGCAAGTCCTCACGGCAACATCTGCAACGGCAGCGAACTGGCAGACACCCGTCGCTGGAAGTAACCCGCCGTTCAGTGATGGTTCGGCATTGCTGAAGGCAAGCGGCGATGCAACAAAGCAGGCAATTATCAGCGCATCAGGTATTTCGACCGGAACGACGCGCACGTTCATTCTCCCGAACGCAAACACAACTCTCGTCGGAACAGATGTCGCGCAAACGCTCACAAACAAAACATTGACGAGTCCGGTCATCTCATCGATCAGCAATGGCGGAACATTGACGCTTCCAACATCAAGTGATGTTCTCGTTGGTCGAGCGACAGTGGACGTGTTGACGAACAAGACGCTTAGCTCTCCGGTGATCTCGACCATCGTTAACTCCGGCACATTGACACTGCCAACGGCGACCGACATTCTTGTTGGGAGAGCGACAGCCGACCCTCTGACCAACAAAACAATCATCGGAACGACAAACACGGTTGCTGCTTCACAACTGCGGACCTCGGGTTCCGACGTCGTTGTGAGCAGCGCGGCCGCACCCACTGCGGGACAGGTGCTGACCGCCACGTCGGGGACGGCAGCGGCGTGGCAATCGCCCACCGTGAGCAGTGCGCCGTTCAGTGATGCAACAGCATTAGTGAAGAACAGTGCAGATCAATCGAAGCTCGTGAGAGTTGATGTCGCAGGAGCAACAACAGGAACAACAACTACACTCGATGTAAACCAGACTGCAAATCGCACGCTCACTCTTCCCGATGCTACGACAACGCTCGTCGGTACTGACGTGACGCAAACACTCACCGGCAAGACGCTGATTACCCCAAGTATTGCATCGATCAATAACGGCGGACTGCTTACGCTGCCAACATCGACAGACAATCTCGTGGGGCGAGCGACAAACGATGCATTGACGAATAAGACCATCACGGGAGCAACGAACACCGTTGCTGCTTCGCAACTGCGGACGACTACCGCCGATGTCAACGTCAGCGGAGCTGTTGCGCCAACGTCCGGACAGGTACTCACGGCAACATCCGGCACATCTGCCACGTGGCAGACCCCGGCAGTAAACGGTTCGCCCTTCACCGACGCAACAGCAATCATAAAGGCAAACGCCGACCCAACAAAGCTCGTGCAAATTGTTGTCAGCGCTGCGGCGACAAACACAAAAACCACGATCAATGCAAGCCAAACCGCCAATCGTGCAATTAACCTTCCGGATGCAAACACAACACTCGTTGGTACAGACGTTGCGCAGACGCTCACGAGCAAGACGCTGACCTCGCCCATCATCTCGACAATCTCCAACGCAGGAACGCTGACGCTGCCAACATCAACGGATGTGTTGGTAGGAAGAACAACGACGGATGTTCTGACGAACAAATCCATCACGGGTCCGACGAACACGGTTGCTGCTTCACAACTCCGTTCGAGCGGCTCCGATGTAGTGGTGAGCACAGCAGCAGCGCCTAATACCGGACAAGTCTTGACGGCAACATCAGCGACCGCCGCTTCATGGCAAACACCGACGAGCAGCCAGTGGACAACCAGCAGCCCGAATATCTACTTCAACACAGGGAACGTTGGCATCGGCACTGCGACGCCAGCGTACAAGTTGGACGTGAATGGACTAGGGTTCTTCCATTCAAATTTGCAGACCGACGGACAACTGTATCTCTCGACAGGCATGTTGTCAACCAATAGTACGTCGAACTCCCTTCGGTTTGGAATCAATGATGTAGAGAAAGTGAGGATCCTTCCGAACGGCAACGTCGGGCTTGGGACGACAAATCCGATCGACAAGCTCGAACTGTTCGGTACCAACGCTGCACTCAGATTCACGCGTGACGATGGTGCGAAGTTCGGACAGATGTTCTATGATGGCGCCGATTTGGTTATCAGGCAGCCGAGCGGTGACGGGGTATCGATTCAGAATTCTGCCGGCAGTTCACTCTTCTATTTCACACCGGGAGGAAACCTTGGGATTGGCAGCACGACACCATCGCAAAAACTTGATGTGAACGGTACGGTGAAAATGACCGGCTTCAATCTCAGCGGGGGTGCGAGCGGAAAGGTTCTTACATCTGACGCATCGGGAAACGGCACATGGCAAACACCCGCGACAAGCCAGTGGACGACACACGGATCTGATATTTACTACAATAGTGCGGGTAGAGTTGGCATTGGAACGATACCATCACAAACACTTGATGTGAACGGCAACATCGAACTACCTGCTACGACCGCAACGACTGGCATCATTTACAAAGGTAGCAATCGATTCATACATTCGTTCGGATCGAACAACCTTTTTGCTGGAGAGAATGCTGGCAACTTCACGATGACTGGCGGGAATAACACGGCTACTGGATCTGAGGCGCTTAACGCAAATACAACGGGAGGCACCAACACTGCGGTTGGCTCCCGTGCGCTGACGAGTAACACAACCGGATATAACAACACTGCCTGCGGTGCGGATGCGCTCGTGTCAAACACCATTGGGTGGTCCAATGCGGCAGTTGGGCTCTCTGTGCTACGACAAAACATCACTGGGTCTAATAATGCTGGATTTGGAAATAGCGCACTTCAGTACAACAGTGATGGAACTGCAAATTCCGCGATTGGCATTGGGGCTCTCCAGCTCAATACGAACGGAAACAGTAATACGGCGATTGGCTATGGTGCAATGGGCTCCATGACGACCGGTACTGGCAATACGTCGCTTGGTGCCTCTAGCGGCGTTGCATCATCTGGCCTCACTAATGCAACTGCGATCGGTTACAACGCCACAGTGGCCCAAAGCAATTCGCTCGTGCTTGGCGGAACAGGCTCCTATTCCGTTAAGGTTGGCATTGGAACGCAGACGCCCTCACAAACGCTGGATGTTGTCGGCACAGCGACGATGACGGGGAACGTCGGGATTGGGACGACAACGCCAGCGCAGAAGCTCGACGTGAATGGCAACATCAAAATCCCCACCACCACAGCATCAACTGGGATTATCTACCAAGGAAGCAATCGTCTCATACATTCATTCGGAACCGGAACGTATAACTTCTTTGCTGGTGTCGGTGCAGGAAATCTCACTATGTCCGGTAGTGGGGGAAACACAGGTGTAGGTACACAGGTACTCGAGTCGAATACCATTGGTGCTGGCAATACGGCAACTGGTATCTTTACACTTCGAGATAATACCAGCGGGTCTGCCAATACTGCTAATGGCACTGCTGCACTCCGAAGCAATACTACTGGCATCAACAACACCGCTGTTGGCAACAACGCGCTCGTCTTCAATACCAGTGGTGGTGAGAATACGGCTGTTGGTTATCAGGCGCTCCAGAACAATACAATAGGGGAATCCAACACTGCGTTGGGTGACTTTGCACTTGGATCGAATTCGACTGGCAACTACAATACGGCCATCGGGTTTGGTGCAAATGTCTGGGCTAATAACCTCAGTAATGCCACTGCAATCGGTTACGGTGCCATCGTGAATGCAAGCAACAAAGTCCGCATCGGCAATTCCTCGGTAACCTACATCGAAGGTCAGGTTGCATTCACAGCTTCATCCGACTCAACGAAAAAGGAAAATCACCGCGCAGTTGACGGCGAAGAAACACTAAGCAAGTTGAGACAAATGAAGGTCGGTAGCTGGAACTTCAAGGGACATGACCCATTGAGGTTTCGTCATTACGGTCCCATGGCGCAAGAGTGGTTCTCACTCTTTGGTCGTGATAAGGTCGGCACATTCGGCAACGATACGACTCTCAGTTCGGGCGACGTGGACGGGATCAGCCTCATAGCGATCAAAGCTCTTGAGAAGCGAACCGTCGAACAGGAACAAACAATCGAAGCGTTGCGGGCAGAGTTGAAATCTATGAATGCGAAGCTTGAGCATATACAGGCTGTGTTGCAGAGAGAAACTTCATCGGACAATGCAGTGAAAGTCTCCGAACTGGACACGAAGTGAACAGCAGGTGCACTTGAAAGGACAGCATCACCATGAAACCGAAACGTAAAACCAACTGGCTCATCCTCGCACTGCTGCTCTTTGCCGCGTGGGCGACACGCCTTGACGCGCAGGAGGTTGAGAAAGTGCCGGAGAAGGTTAAGGATAAGATTGAGGGAAAGAGAAAGGTTGAGACTGAGGTTCAGGTTGAGAAGAAAGCTGTTGGTCGCGAAACCGATCCTGACGATGCGCGAGCTGTCGATCAGGAAAAGATCCGTCCGAAAGAAAAAGAGAAGCACAGCCCCCCTTCACGCGACAACCCGCTTTCTGTACCCGCCGATTTTGTGGTGGGAGGAGGAACGCAGGTGATGCTCAAGAACGGCGCGCAGTTGTCGATGGGTGGCAATCTCATGAGTGGCGGGGTAATCTCATCCGTCGGCGGCTCGGCAGTATGTTTCAACGGAGTCGATCAAACGCTGAGCGGTGTGCCGGTGCTGGACACGCTCGATGTTTGCAGCAGCGGAACGCTCACGCTCAGCAACTCCGTAACAGTAAACGGCAGGCTGGTGCTCACAAGCGGAGAGCTGACCACCGGCAGTAATACCCTCACGGTCGCCAACACCGATCCCGGCGCAGTCTCGATACCGACAGACGGCGGCAGCATCAATGGCACCATCATCAGGTCGATTGCTGCAGGTGCGTCGGGGCTGTATCAATTCACCAACGACAGCACGTACCTCCAACTGGATGGCTCGTTGGCAGCGCCGCTCAGCGTCACCATCACGGCGTATCCGAACACGTTTCCGCCTGCCGGAAACACATCGGGCGCAATCAAACGCCATTACACCGTCACGCCGAGCGGCGCACTCAATGCCTACAAGTTCTCACTCGCCTGGGATCGCGCAACGGAAAACCCGCACGCTGTGTCGGTAATGGTTTTGATTCTCTACCGGAACACCGGCGGCACTCTCTGGACGCCCGAAGGCGGCGTGCCCAGTACGTTCAACCAGGGCACATGCCACAACGTGTGGATCGGCCCGATCAACCAATGGTCCAATTGGGCGATCGGCTCATCGTTCTCACCGCTGCCTGTTCAGCTCGCATCGTTTACGGCGGTGGAACTCGCGGGCCGCGGCGTGTTGCTGCGGTGGCGAACGCTCAGCGAGACGAACAACTACGGCTTCTTTGTGCAGCGAAAGAATAATGGATTGTTGGATGGTTGGATGGATGTGCCGAACGGCTTCGTTGCGGGTCATGGTACGACACTGGAGCCACACGACTATGAGTTCCGCGATTCAACAGTCGGCATCGGCAGATGGTCGTATCGATTGCGCCAGGTGGACATCGACGGAACCGAACACTTCAGCGATGCCATCGACGTGCGGGTGCTGACTGCTGTGCGTGAGTCGGCGCCGCTTGTGTACTCGCTTGCGCAGAACTACCCGAATCCGTTCAACCCATCGACGACCATCAAGTTCAGCGTCGAGCGGACGGGGCGCGCGGTGATAGAAATGTACAACATACTCGGCCAACGCGTGATGACGCTCTTCGACGAAGTCGCGGAGGCGGGACAGTACTACACGGTTCGGTGGAACGCAAACGGAATTGCGAGCGGGATGTACATCTACCGGCTGCAGTCCGGAAGTTTTTCGAGCGTGAAGAAATTGGTTGTACTCAAGTAAGAAAGCTCTGTCGCTATTCGGTGGCCGTCGCCTTGCACGTGCCGGTCACCGCAAACTGTTCGTTCTAATAATTCAATCCTGCGCGACGTGGCTTGATGCAAAAGTCAGGCGTTGCCGATATGTTCTTTCCGTCATCCCGTCCCGGCTCTGTCGGGATCGGGATCCTCTCTCAATCATACCGTCGACTTCCTTCTAAAGCTGCGCTGCGGCAGTTCATAGCATGCAACACCGACGACACGCAGCCGTGTCATGGCAAATTAACAATACAACACGGAGGTACCATGTGTACCAGAAACAGAATTCTCCTTCTGCTCGCGGCAGCGCTTGCAATTGTTACGAATACTACGCTTGGCCAGGCGCTGAGCGGCACGAAAACCATCGGCCCGACAGGTAACTACACCGCTATCGGTGCGGCGATCCTCGACATTCAGACCCAAGGCCTATCCGGCCCTCTGATCCTGGAACTTCAGTCAACATACGTAAGCACTGTCGAGACATTCCCGCTTGTGTTCTCGGGATTGCCGACGAGTGCGACGAACACACTCACACTGCGACCAACAACCGGAGCAACTGGCCTCTCCATCGTGGGGGCGGCTTATCCAACGATAGTCGCTCTGGACGGAGTTGATTATTTCACTATCGATGGACGACCGGGTGGAACAGGAACATCCAGGGAGCTTGCGATCGAGAACTCAGCGGCTGGTAATGCTATGCGGTTCCTCAACGATGCCTGCTATAACAGACTCATGTATCTCATCCTACGAGCTACTGGTGGAGCCCCGATAGTGGGTTTCAGCACTACCACGGGCACCACGGGTAATGATAATAACTGCATCGACTTCTGCGACTTAAGGGACGGTCTGTCATATCCAAGCACCGGAATAGAGTCGTACGGCTCGACTGGAACGCCTGCACAGTACAACAGCAACGATACTATCTCCAATTGCAGCATTTTCAATTTCAGGCAACATATGTTTAATGGAGGGGCAGGCGTCGTCCTGTGGAGTGGTAACAGCGATTGGATCATAACAGGGAACAGCGTGTACCAAACCGCGCCAATACTTTCTGGAGCTTCGGGGTACGGGTTGTGGTATCAAGGTATTCGTATTAGTGGTGGCAGCAACCATGTAATTTCCGGAAACTACATTGGTGGTTCGGCTCCACAAGCCGGAGGCGCGCCCTGGGCAATCACCGCGAGCCCTGCAATAACATTTGTAGGTATTTCGCTTTCGACTGACGCCGCGGCAAGCATTCAGAATAATACAATCTCAAATCTTTCGTGGAATACAAGTTCGTCTGGTATATGGGGAGGTATCTCTCTCCAGGGAGGTGGCACAAGTACGATGACGGTAATGGGCAATACGATAGGCTCGCCCACTGGCACCGGTTCCGTTCTGGTTACCTCATCTTCACAAGCGACAAGCTACGGGATTGCTATCAATGCAGCAGCTGGGGCTACGGCGAACGTCACCAACAACATCATTGGCGCGATCACGCTCATGGGAAGCTCGACCTCCGTCTCACACTCATTCCGAGGAATCGAGAATACCGGAGGCGGAATCGTCAACATCACAAACAACACCATAGGCAGCACGGCAACTGCCAATAGCATCAACCTCATCACCTCATCAACAAGCACCACGGGACAGAGATTCGTCGGCATCAACAACACTTCCACCGGTCCCACGCTCACGATTTCCTCAAACGTCATTGCAAACATCAACAACAACTATGTGGGGACGAATTCGGCTGGCCAAGTAATTGGAATTCTCACTTCAGGTGGCGGTTGCACGATTGCGGACAACACAGTCCGCAGCATGTCCACAACAAGCAAGAACTCAAACTCATTTGCGAGTTCTTCTGTCATCGGCATCAGTCTGACTTCAACCAATGTCGGGCAAACTGTCTCACTAAACAGGATCTATGGCTTGACGAATACGACCTCCTCATCCGGCGTAGGAAACATTGGTCTGTTCTATAACGGGCCTACATCTGGCACGAACACAGTTACGCGAAACATTGTGCACAGCCTTTGTCTGTCCACGCCTATCACAAGCTCTTTCATTTTCGGCATTCACGCATTCGGCGGGACGGCAAACTATCAGAACAACATTATCCGCCTCGGCTTTGACGCTGCTGGTAACTCGATAACGACCGGATACTCGATCTACGGGATCACTGAGATGGGATCGGGAGGGACGGTCAACAACAACTACTACTTCAACAGCATTCATATAGGAGGAACCGAAGTACTCGCTGGGGGATCATCGACGTTTGGTCTCTCGAGTGTCGGTTCACCTGGTTCTTGCCAGGTTCGCAACAATATCATCCTGAATGATCGATCCAATGCAAGCGGTTCAGCGGTCAACCATTATGCGTTCCTCCGGGAGAGCATTACCGGCGACTACAACTTCTACCGTGCGGGCGGGAATGGTGGGGCACTAACCACTATGAATGGATCTCCCATCTCGACGCTTCCGGCGTATCAGACCTTGACAGGCCAGGAGTTGAATAGCGGTTATGGAGATCCCGCTTTCACCTCAACAACAGATTTGCATATTGATCCAGCGAATGCAAATTCTTGGAACGTCAACGGGCGCGGCATTGCCGTTGCCTCAGTTGCTAACGACTATGATGGAGATGTTCGCAGCGCTATAGTCGGAACCCCGACAGACATTGGCGCCGACGAATTTACACCATCGGCTGCGCCTCCGAACGCAACTTCCTCCGGTGCGCCGGCAGCAGGCACAACAACTACATATACATCCGGCGGCAGAGTCGTGGCAGAGATCGTGTGGCCCGCGACGCTCCTGGCGCCAATGGATTTCCCGACTGATGTTGTTGTGAGATACTATCCGGGCGTGCCGCCTCCAGGTACGGTCAACTCCAACATCAACAGTTATTGGGATATCACGGCAACGGGTGGTTCCGGCTATACCTGTGACGTCGTTCTTCACTATTCGCCAGCCGAGTTGAACAACATTCCGGAATTGAACCTCTATATGGGAAAGACCGATGCCACGAACGCGTGGCGGCTCGTGGAACCGAGCATCCCTAACGAAGTCGCCAACACTGTGACCGGATTAGGCGTGACTGGCTTCTCGAAGTTTACACTCACTAACCAGAACAATGCCCTTCCTGTTCAGCTTGCATCGTTCACGGCGGTGGAGCTTGCGGGCCGCGGAGTGTTGCTGCGGTGGCGAACGCTCAGCGAGACGAACAACTACGGCTTCTTTGTGCAGCGAAAGAATAATGGATTGTTGGATGGTTGGATGGATGTGCCGAACGGCTTCGTTGCGGGTCATGGTACGACACTGGAGCCGCACGACTATGAGTTCCGCGATTCAACAGTCAGCATCGGCAGATGGTCGTATCGATTGCGCCAGGTGGACATCGACGGAACCGAACACTTCAGCGATGCCATCGACGTGCGGGTGCTGACTGCTGTGCGTGAGTCGGCCCCGCTTGTGTACTCGCTTGCGCAGAACTACCCGAATCCGTTCAACCCATCGACGACCATCAAGTTCAGCGTCGAGCGGACGGGGCGTGCGGTGATCGAGCTGTACAACATACTCGGCCAACGCGTGATGACGCTCTTCGACGAAGTCGCGGAGGCGGGACAGTACTACACGGTTCTGTTCGATGCAAAGGCCCTTGCCAGCGGCGCGTACATCTACCGCATCCAATCGGGAAGCTACGCAGCCGTGAAGAAGATGCTGATTCTTCGATAGAGACTATGCGGAAGAATAAGTCCCGCCGCATTGGGGCGGGGCTCAGGTTGAAATGATTTCTGAAGAAGATGTCCCCACCGCGCCTGGGGCATTGGGGCGGCTCAAGCATGAGTCGCCCCCTTCAGAGATTTCGGTCCTCTTGCGTCCTTGTCCCGACTTCGTCGGAATGAGATGAAGCCGGAAATCAGGTCGTATCTGCTGTTTGCTTCTTTGCATTTCAATTCTGTTATTCACGTTGCAACTTCCTTTTTCAGATAGTCATCTATCGTAAACAAATCGATCGTTGTCGCAAGCAATCTACCTTCCGATAGATTCCTGGATCTTTCCGCATGAGATTTCCCATGTCTTCATACAGACTGTTGCGAGTGATCTCGACTTTCCTCGCTGCTGCTCTCACATACGGCGTGGTGTGGGGAGAAAACATTTCCTTCCGCCATCTTACCATCGATGATGGTCTTTCGCAAAATGCTGTGACTGCAATCCTTCAGGACCATCGTGGGTTCATGTGGCTCGGGACGAAGGATGGCTTGAATCGATACGACGGCTATGTGTTCACGACGTACCGGCACAATCCGTTTGACACCGCCTCTCTCTCTGCGAGTCATATTACATCGCTCTTCGAAGACAGTCGCGGTTCATTGTGGATAGGGACAGTTGAAGGGAGGGTTGATCGCTTCGTTCGACGAACCGAGACGTTTCAACGATTTCGCACGAACGTAGCTTCCGAAATCTCCACCATCGCGGAGGATTCTTCCGGGAACATTTGGGTCGGAACACACAGTGATGGCCTGCTGATGCTTGCAAAGGAATCGCATGAATTCGTGCACCTCAAAAATCAACCCGGTCGCGCGCGCAGCCTGAGCAGTAACGCAGTGCATGCATTGCTCGTTGACGTATCAGGAACTGTGTGGGTAGGAACGAAGAACCGGCTGAACAAGTTGGTCGGCGGCGACGCGTTCGAACACTTTCTGATCTACACAAAGAATCCGCTCGCCCCTCCTTCGGATAACGACAGCAGCATTACTGCCATTCTTCAGGGTGAACACGGAACATTGTGGCTCGGCGTTGGAAACGGAGTGGTGCACTTTGATCCGGCGGTAAAAAAGTTCGTCGGCTATCCACACCACTACGATGTTTATCGGTACGATTGGGGCCGCGTAAAGGGAATGGCGCAAGGGGGGGATCGCGAGCTTTGGATTGCAACCGCGTCCGAACTCATGCGGTTCAATCAGGAAAAGAAAACGTACGAGTACTCTCGAAACGATCCGCTCGACCCGAAGAGTCTGAGCTACAATGTTGTCTCTACGATAAGGAAAGATCGAACAGGTATTCTCTGGATTGGAACCGCCGGCGGCGGAGTGAATCTGTACGACGACAAGTCACGACGATTCTCAACTCTCATACGAAAGCAAGATCCCGCGTCGCGCATCGCAGGATTTAGTGTGCGGTCGATTCTTGAAGACAAAGAAGGATACGTCTGGGTGAGCACAGACGTCGTGTATAGATGGAACAGACACACGCGTGAACTCAAGTCCTTCGAGACGACATCCGACCAACCGGACGACTTCGGCAATACCACTGCGGGGTCGATGGTCCAATCAACGAGTGGAATCTTATGGTTTTCCTCGACCCAAGGGCTTTTTTCCTACGACCCGATTTCGCAACGCACCAGACTGTACAAGCATACTCGTGAAGATACGACGGGGCTGCCGGAGAAGTCTGTGCACGCGCTCTTCGAAGACCGGAGCGGAACGCTGTGGGTCGCGACCGAATCATATCTCTGCAAGCTTCTCGACACGGAGAAGGGGAAGTTTCGGCGCGTACGCTTTCGGCAGAATACCGGTCAGAGCCAGAACGTTGGCTTAGTCATTCGTCAGGATGGCGCGGGTCGCATTTGGCTCGGCACAGAAAACGGTTTGCTGCGATTCAGCCAAACGGATGAGACCTTTGAAGAGTTTCGGAATGATCCGGCGCGGCTGACGAGTCTCAGCAATAATCAGATCAAGTGCATCTGCATCGATCCACAATCACCAGAGAAGATTCTCTGGATCGGGACTGCAGGCGGCGGTTTCAGCCGATTCGATCTTGAGACGAGGACCTTCCATCACTTTGGCGAGAAGGATGGCTTGCCGAATAACGTCGTGTATGGAATTGTCCCTGATGAACAGGGTCATCTGTGGCTGAGTACGAACAAAGGGCTATCTCGGTTCGACCTGAAGACGCATGCGTTCAGGAACTACGATGTAGGTGATGGGCTGCAAAGTAATGAGTTCAACACCGGCGCCTACTTCAGAAGCAGGAGTGGAGAAATATTCTTTGGCGGGATCAAGGGCTTAAACTACTTCCGTCCGGAGACTTTGAGGGAGAATTCCTTCCTTCCGCATGTAGTGTTCACGGGTCTCAAACTTGATAATGTCGAAGTCTCCCGCACGTATCCGAATTCCATTCTTGCGAGTTCAATATCAGAAACAAAATCGCTGACGCTCTCGCCGAACATCAGCATCGTCACGTTTGAGTTTGCGGCGATGGAATTTACCGCTCCCGAAAAGAACCGCTACCAGTATAAGTTGGAGAATTTCAATTCTGATTGGATCGATGCGGGCACTGTTCGCTCAGCGACATACACCAACGTACCGCCCGGCTCATACACATTTCGCGTGAAGGCCTCCAACAATGACGGCATCTGGAACGACGAAGGCGCCGCGCTTGAGCTGACGATATTACCACCGTGGTGGAAAACGTGGTGGGCATACGCGCTGTATGCGATCGTGGTTCTTGCAGCTCTATATATAATGCGTCGCTACGAACTGAACCGACTCCGATTGAAGGGCGCTCTTGAGTTGGAAACAATCGAGGCGGTGAAGTTGAAGGAACTCGATCGGTTGAAGTCGCGGTTCTTCGCCAACATCTCGCATGAATTCCGCACGCCGCTCACGCTGATTCTCGGCCAGGTGGACAACGTAATGAACTCCGGCATTGAAGTGAAGGAAAAGGCAAAGCTCCACGTTGCTCTTCGTAACGCGCGACGGCTCCTTCAGTTGATCAACCAATTGCTGGATCTTTCGAGAATCGAAGCGGGAAGCATGGAGCTGAAAGCCGAGCGACACAACCTCGTCTCGTTCGTCAAAAACGTCGTGTACTCATTCGAAGCGCTCGCCGAACAACGGCAGATCTCACTGACTTTCAACTCCGACAGTGCGCAGATTACCGCGATGTTTGAACCGGACAAGATGGAAAAGATTTTTTCCAATCTGCTTTCGAATGCGTTCAAGTTCACTCCGAAAGGCGGGGGCGTGAGTGTAATTGTGGAGACGAGCGGCGCAGGGTTCGTTCAGGTCACCGTGCGCGACACCGGCATCGGCATCCCGGCTGATCAAGTTCAGCACATCTTTGATCGCTTTTATCAGGTTGACAGCGCGTCGAGTTTTCGACCGGACGGGCAGGAAGGCTCAGGCATTGGTCTTGCACTTGCAAAGGAGTTGGTGGAATTGCACGGCGGTTCAATCGCCGTCAGTAGTAAGCAAGGAGTCGGTACTGAGTTCGTTGTGATATTGCCATTCGCGCGTGGCAGCGTAAACGAGGAGGAGTTACGAAACGAGCGAGCCGGTGAAACGGAGATGGAGGAGCGAATCGGAGAGTTGAAAGAGCGAAACGGAGAAGCGGAGAAGCGGAGAACGGGAAGGGTCCCCGATTCACCGATTCTCCCTCTCGCCGACTCTACTTCTGCGGAAGAAACGAATGCGCAACTCATACTCGTCGTCGAAGATAACGCCGATGTGCGTGCGTACATTTGCGAGCAGTTGGAAGATCGGTACAATGTCATCGAAGCTGCAGACGGCGACGAAGGCGTTACGAAGGCGCAGGAAGCGATTCCCGACCTAATCATCACCGACCTCATGATGCCGAGGATGGACGGCTACCAGTTCACGAAGCAGATTCGTCTCGATGAAAAGACGAGTCACATCCCGATTGTCATGCTCACTGCAAAAGCGGATCTCGACGACAAGATCGAAGGGCTTGAGCGAGGCGTGGATGTCTATCTCACGAAGCCATTCAGCGCGAAAGAATTGAAAGTTCAAGTTCATGCACTGATTTCACGACGAGAGGAACTGCGGCGTCGGTTCAGCACAGCGACAATCATCAAACCTTCTGAAATCACAGCGACATCAATCGACAAAGCATTCCTCCAGAAAGTGATTGCCTGTGTCGAGACCCATTTCGAGGATGAACAGTTCAGCGTGGAGCAACTTGCCCGTTCGCAGAACATGAGCATCTCGCAGCTCAACCGAAAGCTCAATGCGCTGATCAATCAGGCGGGCGGAGAACTCATTCGCTCGATGCGCCTGGAACGTGCTGCCGACTTGCTAAAGCAGAATGCAGGTTCGGTGGCTGAAATCTCGTACAAGCTCGGCTTCACGGATCAAGCGTACTTTTCGCGCGCATTCAAGAAGCAGTTCGGATGCACGCCGTCGCAGTACAGGGATGCCCAATCCTGAGCGCTTTCCAGCGAAGGATCTTACCTGCACTCAACTGGAGCACGCTTGACTGTTGATATCTACTCTCCACTTTACCGCAGTTGACCCGCGAGCTCACTCTCGAGAAAACCAAGCACCTCACCCTAAGAGCCAACTCCTGCGTAGTTCTCCGAACAGCCTTCAGCTATCTTTGCAGGTGAAAATATCCTTCGCTGAGAATCGCTCAGGATTTAGAGTTGACCGAAAAGTCCAAGCAAACGCGCCAAAACTACAAGCATTAGCCGATCCCTCCCGCTAAATTGTGCCCGCTTCTTCAATCACCTTCTCATGGTTGCCAGTTTTTCATTGATGTTCGCATTCTGACGCCGCTTGCGAACTTACGCATCGCATATCAAAGGGGAACGCATTGCACACACAGGGAACGAGTAAGACCATCGAGCTTGCTCTCTCGCTCGACCCGACAGGGTACCCAAGCGGAAAAGACAATATCGTCTGGGGGACATTCGATGCACGCCAGGCGGAGACCATTGCAGGTTCGCTCAAGGCACAGCAGATCGTTTGCCAAGTCCAGAAGAAGAAGATTTCGACCAACACACTGTACTTGCTGGCGGTCGGCGAAGAGCGGGAGGCTAGCGAAGCAATGGATTTCATCTGGAGAGAAGGCAGCGGTTTGCGGCTGAAACCGGATTGGAGCTACGCCGATGGGGAGATGAACACGAGTTTTGAGCTGTGGATAAACGGGCGTTGAGTTTTCAAATCCATGGGTTCGACAAAGATTTTTGTTACGATGGCCGGGATACAATAGGAGTAGTATTGCTAGCTCCACGAACAAGGAAAAATGCAGACTGGCTTGCTGCTTTTTCAACTAACAAACCCATTCAACAACAAGGAGGTTTTATGAACTCTCAATCCACAAATGTTCGGACCAAAAGTGTTCGGGCGACACTTGTTGCATTGCTTGTTGCTCTCTCTTTTCCTGCGTTGGGAAACGCGCAAAACTTTTATCTTGATCGCACTACAAATATCGCTTGGTCCGGAGCGTTTAATTCTGTGACGGATATTCAAGGGGCGTTCAATAATGCGCGAACCATTGAGAATGGAGAAAATCTCGGCGCCGGACAAGTTCAAATGCCCATGATGACCATGCCGTCGCAAGCCGAATGGGATGGGAAGTCGAACAGTCTCAAAGCGCTCTGGCTTATCAACAGCGAGCGAGTCGCCCGCAATCTCCTGCCGCTCCAGGACGTGGACCTCAACGTGATAACCGTAGCCCAAAATTATGCAAATTTCTTGCTGACGAACAACGCGTGGGGTCATGAAGCAAACGGTCAGACTCCGGGGCAGCGTCTCGACGCTAACCCTGCGATCCTCGGTCACCACGACAATTTAGGAATTTCTGAGAATCTCTCGGCATTTGTCACCAGCGGCAATTCTATTCCATTGCCTGTTGAACGTTCTGTGTACGGGTGGAACTATGATGACCTCTCGAGTGCATGGGGACATCGACATGCTTTGCTCTGGACAGCGTTCACGAATAACTTTGGCGACGGAGGTTCCGAAGGTCTTATGGGAATTGGCCGTGCAAGCGGCGGTCCGTGGTCGGGCTTCGGAACGCCATGGAACTTTGCCGAGATCATCGTCTTCAATGTGTTCGATCCTAATGCATCATATAACGCCGCGTTGCCTGTGCAGTTGAGCAGCTTCAGCGGAAGCGTCACTGCGCAGCGTCATGTCCTGCTGAAATGGAGGACGCTCAGCGAGATCAATAACTATGGCTTCTTCGTGCAGCGGAGAACTGAGAGCGTCGAGCCATGGAGTGAAGTTCCAAACAGTTTTGTTGCCGGCCACGGAACGACGAACATGCCGCACGACTATACCTTCACTGATGCAGGAGTGAGTGCGGGTGATTGGCAGTATCGGCTGCGTCAGGTTGATCTTGATGGTGCGATTCACTTCAGTGAGCCGATTCAAGTCAACTTGGTGACGGGTGTCGTTGAGGCGACTGCGCCGAGCGAGTTTTCGTTGCATCAAAACTATCCCAATCCATTCAACCCATCGACTGTCATCAGGTACGCGTTGCCTGTCGATGCACGGGTTACACTCGAAGTGTATGACATGCTGGGACGACAAGTCGCGGTGCTCGTGGACGCACAGACCACAGCAGGATATCATGATGTGAGCTTCGATGCCACGAATCTCGCGAGTGGTTTCTACACCTATCGTCTCCACTCCGATGCCGGCGACAAGAACAACTTGGTGCTTGCGAGAAAGTTGATGGTGCTGAAGTGAATGCCATGCAGCACGAATAGTCGATCATGACGTATCAACAAACTAATCATCATACAACGAGAGGAACCACATGAAACAATTCACACGAACTCTTGTGATGCTTGCAGTGATTTCACTGACGGCGTCAACGAATCTTTTTGCGCAAGAATGGAACGCTATCCAAAAGGAAGTATGGAAGAATGTTGAAGCGTATTGGGCGCTTGATGCAGCAGGAAACCTCGACGCGTTCATGTCTTACTTTCATGAGAGCTACATCGGTTGGGAAACCAGTCAGCCGATGCCGGGCAACAAGGCGACAGTGAAGAAGTTCATTGAGCATGATTACAAGACGGAGAAGACAGTTCTCTATAACATCACGCCCGCCTCGATCAATGTTCTTGGCAACGTTGCGATAGCGAACTACTATTACTCACGCATTGTGAAGGATGCCGAAGGCAAAGAGAAGAGCCGTTCAGGTCGTTGGACGGATGTTCTCATGAAGCAAGGCGACAAGTGGGTGCTGATTGGCGATCAGGGTGGTCAGACATCCAAATAGCAGTGCCTAAATTGATTGTGGTCCAAACCCAACTGCAAGAGCGGGGCGAGAAACTCGCTCTTGCAGATCGACAATTTGTTTCCTGTGTGTCTTCCTCTTTGTTTGTATTTATGATCCTTGAAAGGTATAATGTTCCACCAATTTACACCTGTTCATTTTCATTCTTAAGCTCAATTCACCATCGCATGCATAGCGCTTTGCTGCGTGTTCTCTATTCGATTGGTTGTGCAGGCGATTTACTTCATCGCAGCAATCTCCCTTCTTCATTCTCCAGCAAAGGAACTTACGACAGTACATTCGACCGCCCCGGTTTTGCGGTCCCCAACACAGAACCCTTCACTCGGGCCGCAGAATCTCTTGCGCCCGGAATATTTGAACCAGATTTTTCCTCACATCCGAACATCGTGCGTTCTTTGAAAATTTAGAATTTCCACTTTGTGTGAGACTTCACCAAAACAGGGATCACGCAAAGGACGTTAGTGCAGAGTGTCAAAACTAAACAACAATCACCACAACGGGGTACACCATGAACGCAACGTCTAACCCACTCTCGATTTTCCGTTCGCGATTTTACCAGACGCGACATCGTGTGCTCATACATCTTAGTGTGAGTTTCGTTCTCCTGTGCGGCCTAAGTTCTGCAAGCGCGCAAGTAGCCGCCATCGGTTCTCCTGCCTCGGCCTCTGCAACGAATACTATCGCGAGCTTTACCGCAGTGGCAGGCACGAACCGTGTGCTAATAGTAACCGCCTCGGATGCTGCTTCAACGAATATTACCGGAGTCACATTTGACGGCAATGCAATGACAGAAAGAGCGGAACGAAACGATGGAACTGCGGTTGATGCCATCTATACGTTTTCACTCGGCACAAGTGCTGGTCCAACGACCGGAGCAATTGTCATGGCAAGCACGAATGGCGTTCATACGGGAAAGGTTGTTACGGCAAGGGTGTTTGAGAACGTGGACCAGGCTACTCCGTTAACAAGTATTTTGTCGGCTGACAATACAACGACACCATCAACCAGTACCTTGACTGTCACAAGCGCCACAGGAGATTTGGTGTTCGACATTTTTGATTCATTCAGGAATTCTTTACCGGGCAGCGCGCATAGCGCCGGAGGCGGGCAGACAATTATGCATAGCGTTGCTGAATTGCCGGTAACTGGTGGATTTGCCTGGTACAGCACAAGCACGAAGGCTGGCGCTGCGAGTGTGGCAATGAGTAGAAGTACAACTGATCATATCGCTCTCATTCACATTGCAGCAAACATAAAAGCAGCAGTCGCTCTGCCCTTGTTGTCGATCAACAATGTCACGCTGAATGAACTCAACACCGGCACATCCACTTTCTCATTTACGGTGAGCCTCTCCGCTCCTGCAGGCACGGGTGGTGTCACGTTCGATATTGGTACGCAAGACAATACCGCCACAACGGCTGACAACGATTACATACAGAAAACTCTTACCTCGCAGACAATTCCATCGGGAAGCTCGACGTACTTGTTTGATGTGACAGTCAATGGCGACACCAACGTTGAACCCGATGAGACTTTCTTCGTCAACGTGACAAATGTTGCTGGCGCAACGGTGAGTGATGGCCAAGGGCAAGGGACAATTACGAATGATGATGTCGCGCCCTTCACCGACATCGCCGCTGCGCTCACGGGTGTGTACGGTTCCGCTGCGTGGGGTGATTACGACAACGACGGCGACCTTGATATTCTGTTGACGGGAGTCAGCAACAGTGGAGGAAATGTAGGAAGCAGCTTTGTGTACCGAAATGATGGCAGCGGCGTGTTCACCGACATCAACGCCGGGCTGGCGGGTGTCACTGGCAGTTCCGTTGCGTGGGGCGATTACGACAACGACGGCGACCTTGATATCCTGCTGACAGGCAGCACGAACGGTTCTAATTCCGGAGCAATCAGCAAAGTGTATCGGAATGATGGCGGGACATTTACGGACATCGCCGCCGGTCTAACGGGAGTGCACCTCGGTTCCGTTGCGTGGGGCGACTACGACAACGACGGCGACCTCGATATTTTGTTGACGGGGGTGGATGCAGGAAACACGAAAACGAGCAAGATCTATCGAAACGATGGCGGGACATTCACGGACATCAACGCCGCACTGACAGGCGTGGAATTTTCTTCCGTTGCGTGGGGCGATTACGACAACGACGGCGACCTCGACATAGTGCTGGCAGGGTATGATGGAACTTACCTCAGCAAGATATATCGCAATACTGCAGGTACATTCACCGACATCAACGCGGGACTGGTAGGGGTTCTTCAAGGCTCTGTTGCGTGGGGCGATTACGATAATGATGGCGATCTCGATATTCTGCTTACCGGCAACTTGTCCAGTGGCAGAGCTGCAAAAGTGTACCGCAATGATAACGGCGCTTACACAGACATCAATGCGGCGCTGACGGCAGTCTCCAGTAGTGCCGCTGCGTGGGGCGATTACGATAACGACGGCGACCTTGATATTCTCTTGGAAGGATATAATGGTTCAGGACGCACCACGACGGTATATCGCAATGATGGCGGCACGTTCACCGATATCAATGCCGGGCTTGCGTTAGTTGCCGGGGGATCTGTTGCCTGGGGCGACTATGACAACGATGGCGATCTCGATATTTTGCTCTCGGGTCTGGACGGCAGCAGCAATCGCATCAGCAAAGTGTACCGCAACAATGCGACAACGCCGAACACAGTCCCCACAGCCCCATCGGGGCTGACAGCTACACAACTCAGCGGCAACCGCGTTGCGTTGGCATGGAACACTGCAACTGATGCAAAAACTTCGTCTCCGAATGGAGTAACTGTTCCGGTGTTGAGCTACAATCTCCGGGTAGGAACAACCCCAGGTGGCATCAACACCCTCAGCCCGATGGCAGATGTCGGATCCATTCATATCTCCAGTGATGGATTAAATGACGGCTGGAGGAGAATACCGAAATTCGGTCCACTGCAAACTTTGCGCGACACGCTTACGCTTCCCCCAGGACAATATTATTGGGGCGTGCAAGCGATTGACGCCGCATTTGCCGGCGGTCCGTTTGCGACCGAAGCGTCGTTCAATACATGCCCGCCGTTTACCAACAACAGGGCGTATGTCAACGCTTCTGCAGTTGGCGCAAACAATGGTACAACCTGGGCTGATGCATTAACGAGTCTGCAATCTGCGTTGGCAGTTACTGGAACATGCGGCGTAACAGAAATATGGGTCGCAGCGGGAACATACAAACCGACTGCTACCTCAGACCGAACAACTTCATTTGTCATGATAAACGGCGTTGCCATTTACGGCGGCTTCCCGAACACTGGCAATCCAACAATGGCTGATCGCAACTGGACGGCGAACCCGACGATCCTGAGCGGCGACATTGGCACACCGAACGACAGCACGGATAATAGCTATCACGTTATCTTCAATAACTACACTGTTAGCACTCCGCTGACAAATACGGCAGTGCTTGACGGGTTTACCGTAACGGGAGGAAACGCGAATGCCGCCGCGCCGCATTGCAACGGCGGCGGAATATACAACGAGTATGCATCGCCGACTGTCGCGAACTGCACGATCTCAAACAACACCGTCGTTCGCTCCAACGTCACATCGACTGAGAGCGCTGGCGGTGGAATGTACAATTCGAATTCCTCGCCGACCGTTTCGCATTGCACCTTCTCGCAGAACAAAGCTCTCGCGTTGAACACTTCGGGGCACAGCTACGGCGCGGGCATGTACAATTCAGTGGGTTCTCCGACAATCACAAACAGTACATTCAACAGCAACACAACTCCCAACGATGACGAAGACACGTACGGCGGCGGGATGTACAACTCGAACGTTACGGTCACTGTTGACAGTTGCACGTTCACGAACAATCAGGCAGTTTTTGGTGGAGGGATGTACAATGATGCAAGTTCAATCACAGTAACAAACTCAACATTCTCGGGCAACTTCATTCTTACGTATCCCGGCGGAGTTAACGGCGGTGCAATAAATATTCGAAACTCTTCGGGAACCATTTCTCACTGCGTTTTCTTGAACAACAGCGGCGTTGGCGCAATAGGCGTAGAAGTCTATTCGGGTACCCCTGCTCTAAATGTAAGTGGTTGCACCTTCTCGGGAAACAACTACGGTATTGCAAATCAGAGCGCTACTCCAACTGTGACCAATTGTCTGTTCACGGGAAACGCATACGGCGGCATTGTGAATTGGACGGGAAGCACCAACGCGCCGACCATTACCAATTGTACGTTTTCTGAAAACCCCGGGAGTGGACTTGGCTCGATTTCCAATTACGGCTCTTCAGCCCCGGTTTTGAAAAACTGTATTCTGTACGGTAGCGGGAATTCTGTGTTTGTTCATGGTAGCAGCGTTCCCCCAGCTATTACCTACTCCAACGTTAAACAAGCAAGTGGAGTTTTTGCGGGCACAGGCAACATCAATCAGGATCCATTGTATGTCAACTCCGCCGACCCTGATGGTGCTGATAATACGTGGATGACATCGGATGACGGCTTAGCTCTGCAAAATGGCTCTCCATCAATCAACACAGGAGATAACACGGGAGCGCCGAGCACGGACATCGTAGGAAATCCCCGACCACTCACCGTTGCGAACCGTGCCGACATGGGAGCGTACGAAGCAACGGTCTTCCACACATTCATCGTCACCAACACGAACGACGCAGGCGCAGGCTCGTTGCGCGCAGCAATTGAGAATGCAAACGTGCTGGCAAACATTGATGCGGCAACACCGGATACGATTGTGTTCAACATTCCGGGAGGCGGCCCTCATAGCATTACGCCACTCACACCGCTCCCGGCGATCACCGATCCGGTGATTGTTGATGGCTACTCACAACCGGGAACAAGTCCGGGTGTGTTGAAAATAATCTTGAGCGGTGCAGTGCCTCCGGGATCGCCGACAGGTCCGGGAGCCGAGGCTGTACTGAGTGCTCACGCAAAGACGGGCGTAGGTGAAACCGACAATCCGCCTCCGGCAGACGGACTCACCATCAGCGCCGGCAATACGACGGTGAAGGCGCTCGTAATCAACGGGTTTAGTGGGAATGGCATCGTGCTGCAAACAAACGGCGGCGACACACTCAGAGGCAACTTCATCGGCACGGATGTGAGCGGCACAGTTGATCTCGGCAATGGCGGACAGGGAATAATAGTCAACGGCACATCGAACAACGTTATTGGCGGAACGACCATCGGCGACGGCAACCTCATTTCCGGCAATACAAATTTTGGAATCTATTTCGCCGGCAGCAATGGCAACACCGTGAAGGGCAATCGTATCGGAACAAATATCAACGGCACGAGCGCCATTCCCAATTGGGTCGGTGTGGTGATGGCAGGATCCAACAACGTTGTTGGTGGGGCGACTGCAGCAGACGGCAATTTGATTTCGGGCAACACAGGGGATGCCATCTTCATCACGCAGGCAAGTGGCGCGAATAATTCTGTCAAGGGAAATCTTCTCGGCACTGATGTCACCGGCACATTAGATCTCGGCAACGGTGCTGACGGTATTGCAATAAGCGGAGGAGCGGCGAACAACATTATCGGCGGCGCGACCGCGGGTGAACGGAATATTATTTCCGGCAACAATCGCTACGGCGTGTACTTCTCAGGCACGGGGACAACCGGCAACAAGATCATTGGCAACTACATCGGGACCGATATGACCGGAACGAATTTTCTGGGCAACACGAGTGATGGTGTGCTGCTCTATCCGCAAGGCGGCAACAGTGTTGGTGGAACAGCGGCAGGTGAAGGAAACATTATTGCAGGAAACGGCCGCGCAGGTGTTGACGTTATCGCGGGCGGAAACAATGGCAATCCGATCGTGGGCAATTCCATTTTTGGTAATAGCGGTCTTGGAATTGATCTTTCCGCAACTACAGGTATATCGCACGAAGCGGATGGACTGACACCGAATGATGTTGCCGATGCCGACACGGGCGCGAACAAGCTGCAGAACTTCCCCGTGATGACGCAGTCGCAGCGACAGAACAACGGAGACCTGAGTGTGACATACAGCGTTCCATCGGCTGTTGCCAACTCCACGTACCCGTTGCATATTGAGTTCTTCAAGGCGCAAGGCGGTGAGGGAAAAATATTCCTCAGTGCGCAGAATTACGCGGCGGCGAATGCCGAGCTTACGATTTCGCAAACGTTCACTCCAACTGTTGCTGTAGCAATTGGTGATAGTATTGTTGCCACGGCGACCGATGCGAGTGGAAATACATCGGAATTCTCGGCGGGTGCTCTATTGTCTTCTCCCGATCCCTCCGGCATCACGTCTGATGATTTCAACACGCCGACATTGAAACCCTTCTGGACATTCATCAATCCGGGCAACCCCTCGACGATGAGTTTGGTAGGAACGGGAACAGCCGATGCGCGGCTACGGATTCAGATTCCCGACGGCGCATCGCACGATGTTTGGGCAAGCGGGAACAATGCGCCACGCGTCATGCAGAACTGCAACAACATCGACTTCGAAGTGGAAGTGAAGTTCGATTCGCCTCTGATGTCACAATATCAATTGCAGGGAGTGATTGTCGAACAAGACGCACAGAACTTCATCCGCTTTGACTTCGTGAGAGAGAATGCAAAGATCCGCGCATTCGTCGCAACCTTCGCCGGCGGAGCGCCAACGGTCCGCACTGACCTACCGATTCCGATGGGCGGAATGGTCTGGATGCGATTGAAACGCGAAGGGGACGCGTGGCGACAATCGTATTCGTATGATGGAGTGAACTTCACAGTGACTTCGCAGTTCAGCTATCCTCTTGCAGTCGCCAAGATCGGACCGTTCGTTGGCAACGCCGGATTTCCGGAAGGCACCGCGCCTTCATTCGATGGTCTGATAGATTACTTCTTCAGTCTCGCATCGCCGATCGTGCCGGAAGACGGAACGACGTCGGGACCATCCATCACACAACAACCCGCAAATGCAACTGTGCAGTCAGGACAGACTGCAACGTTCACAGTTGCAGCGACCGGAACGATTCCGCTTTCATATCAGTGGCAGAAGAACTCTGCTGATATTGTCGGAGCGACGAATCCATCGTACACGACTCCACCGACAACGCTCGCGGATAATGGCGCAACATTCCGATGCATCGTCTCGAACAGCATCGGTACGGTGACGAGCAACGCGGCAGTGCTTACAGTAACATCGCCTGCCCCCGGCTCGAACATTGTGTCGGATGACTTCAACAGTCCGACATTGAACACATCACTCTGGACAATTGTGAATCCCGGAACGCCGTCAACATTTTCGATGACAGGGACCGGAACGGCGGATGCGCGACTTTCAATTGCTGTGCCCGCAGGTTCAAGTCACGATGTGTGGTCGCCGGCAAATGCCGCGCCGCGCATCATGCAGCCGGCGGCAAACACGGACTTCGAGGTCGAAGCAAAATTCGAGCAGCCGATGACAACCGGCTATCAACTCGAAGGCGTCATCGTTGAACAGAGTCCG
>JACRFA010000051.1 GCA_016218065.1 Ignavibacteriota bacterium
GACAAAACGGAAGGCTTTCACCGGATTCATCACCAACATACATGCCATAGTATAGAGGAATCTCATTTGTCCGCAGTGGGATGTTTGACAGAATTTTGGTATGCGTCGCGCCCTAAGCCGAACTCTCCTTTCGTAATTCTGAGAATGCACACTCAAATCTTGGAATGTTAGGTCTGAACGGAGTCCCAACTGCAATGAACTCAGAATGACAAGCACTTTCCGATGGGGAATCTCTACGACTTTTCTGTTGACAATAGAAGTGATTCTCCGTAAGATCACCCTGCAATTGTTCAGGATGTTCTTTCTCTTCAAGTCATCCAGTAATCGGATCGACTAACGCATGCAAACTCTTCTCCATCGACTGCCGTCCAACGCATCGCACATTTCTACTCTTCACACAATATCGACTCTCATCTCCCCGGCCCTCGCAATCGCCTCCGGGCAGCGGATTCACTTCAATTGCCAGTTACTTTCATTGACGAATCATCAGTCAATAAGAACTCAAGTAGCACAGACACGCGTGTCACGTTCGCAGTGACAGTTCTGTAACTGCACAAAGGGCGGTCGGCAACAATACACTTTCACATTCAACAGGCAGAGCAATGAAACCCGTGAAGGCTGCGTTGCTGCTTCTTGTCGTGATGAGTACGGCGGCGCTCGGCCAATCACAAGATCTATTTCACTACATGAAGGAATGAGCATGAAACGATTCGTGTCGATGCTTCTTTTGTTCAGCAGTGTGGCTGCGGCGAACGCACAGAAGCTGAATGATTTCGTCTCGAAGTACGGCAATGCGAACGGCGTCGGCTACATGCAGCCGCTCGCGGACGCGTTCGGCGCCAACATCAACAGCGGCGTCTATCAATCGGCGCGAATTCCGCTCGGCGGATTTCATCTCACCTTCAGCGTGATGCTGATGGCCGCGCCGGTAACGGAGAGCCGCAAGACATTCTCCGCAACAACAGAGGGCTTCTTCGCCCCACAGCAAAAGGCCGATGTGCCAACGATCTTCGGATCGACAGAAGGAAAGACTGTTGTCGGGAATGCAGGCACGGCGTACGCGTTTCCGGGCGGACTGAACATGACCACCTTCGCCGTTGCTGTCCCTCAGATTACAATCGGATCGTTCCGAGGAACTGAGGGCACGATCAGATTCTTTCAGGCAAAACTCGGAGACAACATCGGCGAGCTGCAGTTGTGGGGTATCGGCGCCAGACACAACATCAATCAGTACTTCAAGAAACTCCCTCTCGACATCGCGTTCGGCATCTACCAGCATCACTTCGAAATCGGGGACATTGTCAGTGCAAACGCAACGCTGATCTCTGCGCAGGCGAGCTATCCATGGAGTGTCTTTACGTTTTATGGAGGTCCCGCAGTCGAAATCTCCAACATGGATGTGAACTACGATGGGACTTCAGGAAAGATTGCTCTTGAGCTGAAGAGTCAAAACTCAGTCCGCTTCACAGTCGGCACGTTGGTCTCGCTCGCGTTCTTCCGTCTGTTTGCGGACTACAACCTGGCTTCGCAGCCGGCATTCGTGCTCGGACTTGGTTTTGGCTTTTAGAGACGTGGACAAGATGCAGAAGTTTTTCAAAAAAGGAGAAACGATCATGAAGAAGATTACGATCATCCTCAGCGTGTGCAGTCTCCTGCTCATGTCGGGCTGCGTGAACCGCTACTTCAGATATACGGTGAACATCAATCCTTCGGGCACGTGGCACATTGACCAAACCGGTGATTTCCTCTCAGCAACATTTCTTACCGCAACGTTGGACATCCCAAACGACGCAGACATTCTTGAGGTGAACATCGAGAGTCTCACGCTCAAGCCCCGCGTTCTGACCGGGCACACCGCGGCATCGGTACAGGCAGAAGGTCGCTTGAACGGCAGAACACTGTTTCAGCGGCAAACGATTCCCTTTTCGATCGAAGGAGTTCCGCTCGAATTTGTGCCCGATCAATTACTGGAGCCAGTTGTTGCGCAACTGAAGCAAGAGTTCAACGACTTCGTGAGGAACCGGCGATTCAATTCGGGCACGACATTCAGTCTGAACGGAAGTGTGCAAGGCGGCCGGGCGCTCATGAACATCGAATACTCAATCAAGGCGACCGTTAAGTACGGAAGATGCGAAGAAGTCCTCGAAGTGTTGGGAGACGTGGGAGAACCATGTAAGAAGTAGGAGGATTTGCCATGCGACATCGCAGTCGAACCTTTGCTATCATGATCGTCCTGATGTTTGTTTTTGGATGCAAGAAAGACAGCGCTTCGTCGGATCCGGTCAGCACCACCGGCCCTCTGACTGAGGCGGAAAAACAAGCAATCATGCAGACTCACCAAAGCATCGCGGCCACTGCCGACACGATACTGTTGGGCGGCGATCCTCTGGCGGGATTTCAGCAGAAGCTCTCGTCATACCGATCGTATGCCAACGTTGAGAATGCGTGGACCGATGTCAACGGCTTGCATATCGCATATAAGAAGGCAGGCGTAGCACAATGGTACGTAGCCCCCGAACCTGTCATCTCACCTTATGACCATCCGCTTGTGCCGCCGAAACGAAATCTGCCGGTAATGCCGCGACTCGCGAAGGGCGCCAATACGAACGTCTGTCTCGTGAACACGATGGATCAGGATGAAAGTCGGACCGTGTATCGCGACTACTTCGCGTACGTGAAACGGAAATTCCAGCTTTCCGGCTTTCAAGTCACCGAGGTTCTCGGCCCAAAC
>JACRFA010000058.1 GCA_016218065.1 Ignavibacteriota bacterium
AAAGAACTCATTGCCAAAATTGAACACTTCATCAACGGGTACAACAAGCATCCCAAACCATTCATGTGGACTGCCACTGCTGATTCCATCTTTGCAAAAATCGAACGACTTTCTCAACTTATTTCTGGAACGCGACACTAGTTGGCGGGATGCAACGCCACCCAACCTTGCTCAGCTCAACAATGTTCTGTATTCCATTTATGGAACATCGACAAACGACATGTGGGTATACGGGTATGAGTATGCCATTCACTGTGACGGTGCAGACTGGCATCCTCAGAAGATCGTTGACAGCATGATAATTGTTTCTATGGACTTCGGAAACGGGACTTTGTTCGCTTCCGCCGGAAGTCCATGGGGATACGAATGGGGCTATTTGTATGATATGAGTAAACCTATTCCCTCTAAGATCGATTCCACAACCACAAACGCAGCCGCAACGAAATTCAGTTTGTTGTTTTGCATCCGAAGATCTACAATCATCACGTTTACCAACGGCATCATTACGAACACCATCTCCGATGGCGGCTCGCTCAATCCGAATTCATGGTCTCGCGAATTGACAACAAGAACATTCTTTAGATCAGTTTTTCGGCAAAGTGAAAGAAATGTGTTTGCCAGTGGACAATGGAACCTGCTTTTTCACTACAACGGATTTGACTGGAAACAACTCTTGATAACAGTGCCAAACCACACCGTCAGCCCTCAGGCACTCTTCGGGAGAGTTTGGAGCGACGGCAACGAAGTGTTTGTTTGCGATTACGACAATGGCATCGTGTACCACGGCAGGTGAAAGATTCTGATTTGCTCGGCTGTCACGGCAACTTTGCGCATTCCAAGCGCCGTGACAGATTGAGTGAGCAACAGTGCGTCACGGCGCGCAGTATCGGCCCGATGCCGTGACGCCCAGGGACACACTGAACCCCAAACCATGAACCCATTTGAATCAACCCGGAAGCCCCAAACAAATGAGGCACCACTTGTGAGTTGTGAACTGAAAATTGAGATACTGTGACCCGTTTCTGCTCTTGCTTTTCTACTTCCCCGCGTCTATATTCCGCCACCTGCTGAACCACCATCCCACCGCCGATGCATTTCTTGAACGGTCGGTTCTGAGGTGCAAACAACAAGCTTGTTTCACTTCAACCAATGTGAGGAGGAACCACCATGCGACCCCGCCTGTGCTTTGCTCTCTTCTGCTGCTTCTTAGTTTCTGTTCGATTAGGAGCGCAACCACAGCAGTACAAAGTCCCACCGATCTACACTCCGCCGCTCGATCGCGAGAAAATGGATCTGAGCGAAAAGCAACTTCCGTACAACGCAGCCGGCGCAACGCCGACGTTCGATGGAGACTTCTTCACGCTTTCCTTCCCGACATCCGAAGCAAAGGGAAGCGCGAGACCCGAAGAGATACGACCGGTCGTCACGACTCTGCTCGAAGCGATGAACTGGAAGCGGCCCGCGGATGAATTACGTTTTGTGAAATCATCCAAAGCGCGCGGAGCCAGTCAGGATGTGATCGAGCAGGAGATCAAGCGCTCGCAGGACAGCACGCAGCGAAGACTCAAGGGACGCTTCGGCAAGACAAACAAAGCGACTGACGACTTCGTGAACGAAATGGCGGAGACGCTACGAAAGCAAACGCAAGGTGGAACAGAGGCGTTTGTGTTCGATCAGGAGTTCAAGGGAATCAAGATTGAACATGCCGGCGTTGTGGCTACCGTTCGCGGGGGCGCGGTCGCATCGGTTGCCGGACGCGTGTTCAACACGGTGAACCTGACCAATCGCGACAAGCTTACGGCTGCGCAGGCAGCGCGCGCGGCCGAAGCACACATCAACAAAACTTCGCGGGCCGCGGGAATTTCAACGCCGCAAACGAAAGTCATACTCCCGTACGGCAGCGGCTTGCGCTATGCATGGAAGATGGACGTCTCCACGGAGGAAGGTCCGTACGAAGTGTGGGTCGATGCGGAGAACGGAAACATCTTGCAGCTTGAGCCGCTGTTCTCCTACGACGCGGGACGCGGACTTGTCTTCAATCCTAATCCGAACGTCGGCACGCAGGAGTTGTTGTTTGAGGTTGATGGACCGTCGAGCAATTTGTATCGGTTGCGGTTGAACAATGTGCTCGACGTGAACAACAACGGCGCCGACGGACAGAGTAACAACGACCTGACGATTGCCGGCGGCTCAGGCATCACGGAAGCCAACTTCAATGTCAACCCGATCAACGGCGCCGTCGTCAATCGCACGAACCAGGCGAACTACAATTCGCGTTTTCAAGAAGTGAACGTGTACGCCTGGGTACACGAGATGCGCAAGAACTACACAAGCTGGGGAAGCCAGACGTTTCCGTTTATCACCGCGACGGTGAATCACAACAACCCTTGCGGCTTCGGCATCAACAATGCGTGCGCGAGCGGAACGACGTCGCTGACGTTCGGCATCGGCTCTGCGACGACAGGAACGAGCACGTCGTGCAGCGCGCTGTTCAACTCCGCGATCGACGTCACGGTTGTCGCGCACGAATTCGGTCACATTCTGAACCGACTGCAATACAACGCCGCGGGAGGAACCATCATCACCTCAATCAACGAAGGACTCGCGGATTATTGGGCGTGCACCAACTTTAGCACGGATACGTTCGGCGCATTTTGGAACAACAACTGCAATGCGCCGGTGCAGAGCAGCTTCGTGCCGCGGCAAGCGGATGCGCAGGATATTTTCCCTGAACACATCACGAACTTTGGCGACGGCTTTCCGCACAGCAACGGACAGATCATCTGCTGGGCGCTCTGGAACAGCCGCCAGGAGATGCTCGATCAAAGCGCACTGGGCGCGTTTGTGTTGAATCTGAATTTGATTGCAGCGATGGCGCAATCGGGAGTCGGCGTGCTCAGCGGCATCACCGACAAACGCGTGCACGACTCGTACCTCAACCTTCTACAGCAATTGGTTCCGCGGTTCGATTCATCGAGAACTATTCACAAGATTCTCTCGGGCTTTGCGCGGGCGGGCATCTTCCTCCAAAACCGCGAAGCGATCATCGATATCAACGACGACTTCCTTGACCGCGACGATGCCAACGGACCGACGTTCACCGTCTGGACGGGACGCGACTTCGGGTTCACGGGCGAGACGGCAAACAACACGCAGAACTTCAACACAAGTTTCTCAATTGACGTCGCCAACGATGAGGCGTTTACCGTCAATCTTGTGTCGAGCGGATTTCAGGGAGGCGTTGTTTCCGGCGCGGGCGGCACTGCGACCTGGCAGCTTCCGGCCGCGAACTGGAACACGCTCAAAGCGCAAGATCAGCTCTTCTATCGCATTACAACGCAGGCCGGGCGGCTCGCACGCTTCACACGCAGAAGCGGGTTTACTGCAGCACGACCGCCGGGCAAAGCCGTGATCAACGGCAGCGGTCAATGCGAATGCTCATGTTCCGCGTCGGCAAAAGATAATCCAAAGCCGTTCGCGCTGATTGCGGTTCTGCCGCTGGTTGGCGCCGTGCTCTGGCGGCGGGCACTCAAGAAGAAAGAGCGAGCTTATGCGACCGAGAATTGTTGAGGCGCTGAACGGCGTATTCGACACGACCATCTTTGCATTCCTCATTCCGGATCCGGCGTTTGTGTATGCGCTGGCAATCGGTGTGTGCGCATGGCTTTTTGTCCGGCGAACGAAGGAAGCCGGGCTGTCGCAGTACCACGCACTCGGCGGAGTGATATGGGGTGTGATCGGCGGGTTCGTCGGAGCGCGGTTCTTCTTTCTTGCGACTCACTATGAACGCGTCATCTACAATTATTCAATGCTGTTCGATCTGAACGGCGCGACAGTTTCGTGGGGCGCGTACCTGGGCGGAACGATAGCGTTTCTCGCCTACTTTCGCCTGAAGAACACTTCGCCGCTCACGTACCTCGACGTTGTCGCTTCGTGTCTCGGATTGGGAATCTGTGTTGCGCGCTGGAGTTGCTTTTTGAATGGAGATGATTTCGGAACTCTCTCCACCGCGCCGTGGGCGGTTGCATTCCCGCATGGCAGTTATCCGTTTGCTGCACAGGTGAAGCTCGCATTGGTAGATGCGCTCGCGCCGAGGTCTCTACCAATCCATCCTGTGCAGATCTACGGCTCGCTCAAAGGACTTCTGCTTTTTGCCGTGTTCACGTATCTCTGGCGTCGCAATCATCTGCCGCCGGGTATTTTGTTTTGTCTGTTGTGGATGGCGTTTGCGACACTTCGGTTCGGATTGGAATTTTTCAGAGGAGATGTGAGCCGCGGATTTGTTGGGCTGCTTTCTACCGGCCAGGTGATGTCGTTGGTCATCTTCGGAGTGTGCGGCATTGTCGTTGCCTCCCAACTCGTAAGGAAGCGAATGCTCGCCCTCTGATCTCTGACCAACGTTGAGGTACTATGAAAACTCTGTTGCTTTTCAGCGTCATGCCCCTGCTCGTCGTCGTGGTCTTGAGCGGATGCTGCTCATCGACAGTGACAACAATTATCTTTGTCCGTCACGGCGAGCGGCTGAACAACACAGACACGACATCGCTTTCAGTTCCCGGACTTCAACGCGCTGCTGCGCTCAGGCACGTTCTTGATTCGACTGCAATCAGCCGGATCTTTGTCACCGAGAAACGGCGCACGAAGCAAACTGCGCAACCAACGGCTGCGGCTCACAGCCTAACGCCCATCGAAATTCCGGAAGCCGAGACGCCGCGCCTTGTTGACTCGCTGCGCGCTCATCTCGGCCAAACAATGCTCGTCGTTGGTCACTCGAACACGGTCCCACAGGCAATCGAGCTGCTGGGTGTTTCTCCACCTCCAACGATCGGCGGCACGGAGTTCGACAAGCTGTTTATTCTTTCGTTGAGAAGTCAGGGAGGAACGCGATTGACGAAGTTACAGTATGGTGTCCCGTCGCCATAGCGTTAGGCACGACCGACCTTAAGGAAACGCGTCGCACCTTGATTCGACCAAACGATTGCTCTATTCTGGTACAGAAAGCAAGAGAAGAGCACGATATACCCACACTTGTCAAGAGCAGACGAGACCGGAGCCTCAGCCCGAGAGCTAACCACGTTCTCAACGTCGTCAAACATCGCTACTGGTTAAAAAGCAACTCGGCGGCTATTGAAAAAATCGCTGAGGAATACGAACGTGAATTCCTGGATCTCGAGCTTCGACCTGAATATGTAGAACGGCTGAGACGTTTGGAAAGGGAACGAACAGTCAAAGTGAAAGACGTGCGCCAATATTTCGTGGCGATGAGGTGACAGGCAGTTAAGAGGGCTGTGAAAAGATCGACGGGCTGCACCTTGCAGCCCGTCTCTGTCTCTAGAGTGTACGTCGGTCGTATTACCTGACGAGCAGCATTTTTCTCGTCTCCACAAAAGTTCCCGCTTCCAGTTTGTAGAAGTACAATCCGCTCGCAAAACCCGCCGCGTTGAACGTTGCCTCGTATGTTCCCGACTGCAGCGTCTGGTTGACAAGCGTCGTTACTTCCTGGCCAACAACATCATACACGCGCAGCGAGACGTTGACATCTCCTGAACGAAGCCCGGGAGGAATGCTGAACCGAATCTTCGTGACCGGATTGAATGGATTGGGGTAGTTCTGTTCCAGAACGAATTTCTCCGGAACTCCAGCAGCGATCTCCCGCACATCCTGAGTCCCGACCGAGTCGATGCGCATAGCAAGCGTTTGAATTCCCGCGAGACCCATCGCGCCAATGCGTGTACCGAACGCCGTCGTCGTGTCGATGACAATCAGCGTATCGATCTGTGACGACGTGCCCTTCAGGCCGTAGAGTTTTCCGCGTGCATCGAACGCAAGATATGGTGTAATGTTGTTTCCGCCAGTACTGCCAACGAACGTCGTGTCGCCATTTGTTGGGTCGATCGTATAGACCCGATCACGCCCGGTGAGCGGCGGACGAACTGTCGCCCAGATTTTTCCTGTGATCGGATTCAATGCAAGTCCTGAGTAGATCATCCCGGCCGACGTTCCGACGTATGTGGTGTCGCCGGTCGAAATATTGACGCGATACAATCGCCCGTTGTTTGTCGCGGCGAAGAGTGATCCATCGTTGGCAAATGTTACCGCGCGCGCGTTGGGAACGAGCAACGTCTTTGCCGGAAGCGCATCACCGCCAATCACACTGAGTCTGTACAATGATGTCGAGATGCCCGTCGTGAACACGCCATAGATTTCGCTTGTAGTCGGATGAATGGTTGTTCCATGAATCTCGCCGATTCCTGTTTCGCCAACCAACGTTGCCGCACCGGTGTTTGTGTTGACCGTGTACAGCGAACTCGTCGCGGGAGGACCCGAAGCGGCGTACAACACACCGGCTGTCGCCCGGCCAATCACCACTCCCTTGCCAAGCAGCGCAATGTTGAACGTCGGATTGCTGCCATCGTTGCTGAGAATGCGAATGGTGTCGCGAACAACTCCGTGCGTCGTCGGTCGGAAGTACACTTTGAACTTGAGCGAGTCGTACGTGGCAACCGTTCTTGGGAAGGTCGGCAGGTTGAGCAGCCCATACGTCGACTGGCTCTTTGTGATGTTTGAGATGTTGAGATTGCTGTCGCCCATGTTTCGCAGGGTGACCTCGAGCGTGTCGCTGGATTTTGTCGCCTCAACTCGTCCGAAGTCGCGCGATGTGGTGGACGATGCAACGCGAGCGCCAGGATACGGAACAAAACGCGTCCCATGTACCCACACTCCCCAGGTGTTTGTCGCCGCCGCATATTCCGTCAAGAACCAGACGTTGCTCTTGTCTGCGGGGTCGAGCGCGGCGCCCATGTAATCGCCCCAGCGATTGCGCGTGCCTCCAAACGTCACAACATAGTTACCTGCGCCGGGACGCATCGTCTCCGACGGACGCAGCCCCGGATCATCAGTGTCCAATCGCCAGGTGAAGTACGCGCCGGCGTATTCCGTGTTCGCCGAGCGGCTGAACGTAATGCCGATGTTCTTGTCCTTGTCGGCAATCAGCGCCGGGTAGAAGTAGTAGTACCCTTGCGCTCCGTAGGCAACATCTTCAATAGCAAAATTGGTGGAAGTATTGATGCGGACATATCGCGCAGCCGATGTGCCGCTGCTCGCAACTGCATGAACAATCCACAGCGCACTGTCGCGATACACAGGTTCGTTTCTGATGTACGATGAACCGCCGTCGATTTGCGGCGAGCCGCCGCCGAGTTGATCAACGTTCGGCGCATTGCTCCATGCCGTGACCGGAACATGAACGCATGAGATGGAGGGCGATGTGAGCGGATTCGTCAAGCGATACACGGCAAGGTACGTCCCGCCGGTGAAATTCGGTTTGCCGACGAGGTAGTATTCATTCGGGCTTGAATAGACAACTGCGGGCCGCGTGCCGAACACATCGTTGCCGTTCAGATCGCGCAGTCCCCAAAAATCCGTCCACGAAATTGCGCCCGCGGTATTCGCGTAGAATTGCGCCTTTGCCATGATGCGAATGCGAACGCCCTGATAGCCGCTGTTGTTGAAGCCGAATTGATTGTTCGTGAAGTAGAGTGCCTGTTGATCGTATCCGACGCCCTGGTAGTCTGCCCATGCGCCATTCGATGTCGAGCCGTACACATTGGAAGGAAGCGACCAGTTGTACCACGTGCCGATCGGGTCGCTATCATCCGACACCGACACGAGAAACGCTGCCGTCTGCGCAGCATCGCTCTGATGCAGCCACACCATGATCCAGCGATTCGCGAAGTGATCGTATTGCACCTTCGGATCGAATGCGCCGGGGTTCCCGCCAAACGCGGATGAAAACCACGCGTCCGCCGTAATCGTCTTCAGCGTTGTTCCGTTCTTGTCCGAAATGCGGAACGATGTATTCACCGTTTGGATGACATGATTCGGACCGACAGCAACATGCGGATCCGGAGGAATGCTGTTGGTTTGCGGAATGCCTTGCCAGCTCGCGACCGTCACGGGCGGCGGACCCATCGGCAAATCGGATGTCACCGAACGATCACGAACAAAGTTCGAGCCTTCCGGTCCTGTCGGCGCTGGCATGTTCGCCGGCATGGGCAACGGAGGCACAGGCACTTTGTTGGGGGCGATGCGAAACACCGGAGCACCGGGTCCCGGCGCGTCAGATGCTTCAAAGTTCGCCGTGTTGACTGTTACGCCGCCGCTCACGGAGCCGCTTGCCGGACCTTGCGCCAGTTGTCCGAACGCCGCCGCAGTGCACAGCAACAGAACGAGCATGACATGTGTAAGATGCCTCATGGTACAATCCTTTTGTGGATGGAAATGAGTCAATGAAAAAGTCGAAGGGAAAAACTCTTAATAAAGAGTACGGCTTCTGATTCTAAGTAGCAAGAAGATTCTAAGCCCTGAGCGCTTTTGCGAAGGGCATGAGGAGGTTTGGGTTTGAGGTAGTGCTGTTGTTCCTATTTGATTACCACTTTCTTTCTGCGATCTCGCGCAGGATTGCCTGTTGTACTTCGATCAGCGGAAGGCCGCGTTCATTGGCGATGCGTTTGCACTCGTCGAATTCCGGAGCGATCACTTCCCTGCCGTCGCGCAGGATGGCTTTCGCGCGCACCGCGCCAAACTGCGTCTGAATCTCAACCGCTTTGCGAAGCAACTTCTTCCGCCCCATCTCATGCACGCGCAGCCCGATTGTGGAAGTTTCCCTGAAAATAATTTCCGATACGACATCCAACTTTGATTTCCCGGTCATGACGGAAAGAAGAATTCCCGGACGCCCCTTCTTCATGATGATCGGGACGAGATATGCATCGTGTGCGCCGGCGCCCAGCAGCTTCTCGATCAGGTACGGATACACTTGCGGATTCAGATCGTCGATGTTTGTCTCGACCACGATCAGTTGCTCGTGTTCGCTCACGATCTCTACATCGCCAATCACAACACGAAGAAGATTCGGCGTTTGAGGAATTTCTTTTGTTCCCGCGCCATATCCTATCGTGTGTACACGAATCACTTCGTCAGTCAGAAGGCCTGAGGAAAGCGCTTTGACAATTCCCGCGCCGGTCGGAGTTGTCAGCTCGTCCGGAATACTCGTCAGCACGGTCGGGTACTCACGCAGAATCTCCAGCGTCGCCGGCGTCGGAGTTGGCATGACGCCGTGTTGTGTGTTCACGGTTCCTCCGCTGCCGAGCCGCACAGGCGAAGTGTAAATGCGCTCGATGCCAAACTTCTCCAGACAAATGGCAGTCCCGACAATATCCACAATGGAATCGACTGCGCCGACTTCATGAAAGTGAATCTTCTCCAGCGTCGTGTTGTGAATCTTCGCTTCCGCTCTGCCGATGACGTGGAAGATGGATTGCGCGACTTCCTTCACCCGCTGCGAAAGATGACTCGCCTCGATGAGATTGTTGATGTCCTTCAGATGGCGATGATAATGCGGCGTGTGCGAGATGGCGACTTCGATATGCACGGCGCTGATGGAGTTTCGCATCACGTGTTTGCCGATCAGCTCGAAACCGGAGAGCGGCAGCTTCTTCAACTCAAAACCTAACTCATCAATCGGCAGTCCTGCACTCACAAACGCAGCGAGCGTCATATCGCCTGCAATGCCGGAAACTGTGTCGAGATATGCGATCTTCATATCGTTGTACGGCTTGTCTTCATATGAATCATGTGAACCCTTCCATTACGTAGCTCCACTTCCATGCATCCCAATTCTTTACTAATTTCATTTTGACTGGGTTGTACAAAACATACCAAATTGTTTTTTCAAGTTCTTCCCCACTCCTGATCACATGATCATAACTCTCGTGCTGCCAGAACTGTCCCACTCGACCCAGAAGTTCATTTGCTTTCAGCGCGGTATACCACTTTAGGTTTTCCCGTATCCTTGTTACTACGTAGTGCGACGAGGCTCGTCGCCCTACAGATACCGCTCAAGGTATTTGAGAAATCGTTCGGTCGCGCCGACGTTCTGCTGCACAAACGCCGCGGCTGTCTTTCCTGAAGTAGTTCTTGCAGCTTCATCATCCAGCAACCGTCGGAATGTATTCTTCATAGACTCGACCCCATCAACCACAAATCCTCCGCCAAGCTCCGCGAGACGTATTGCCTCCTGCGAGTTTCTGTGGCGCGGCCCGTACACGACCGGAATGCCATAGACGGCGGCCTCAAGAACATTGTGCACATTTTGCTTGAAGCTTCCTCCGATGTATGCGATGTGCGCGCACGTGTAGAGAGCGAGCAGAATGCCGATGCTGTCAACGATGATGACATGCTCGCCGGAGTAATCGTTCAGTCCCGAAAACCGGATGAACGACGTCGTTCCCGTGAGCGTGCTTTCCAGCTCTTCGAGATGCTCGACGGTTGGTTCGTGAGGGACAATGATCAGAAGAAGATTATTCCCCTCGCTTTGCAGTTGGAGAAATGCAGGGATCAACACTTCTTCGTCTTCGGGCCAGCTGCTTCCCGCGACGATGACCCGCTTTCCTCTGAGAATCGTTTCCGAAATGATGTGTCGCTTCTGCGCCTCGGCGCTCCGGTTGCTCACCTGATCGTAGCGTGTATCGCCGATGGCCTCGATGTGAGGTCGATCGAGCTTGAACACGCCGAAGGCTTTCACATCACTTTCAGAGACAGTCAGGATGTTGGAGATGGCATTGTACACGAAGTAATGAAAATGCCTGACGAGCAGATAGCGTCGCAACGTGTTATGCCTCATCGTCGCGTTGGCAATCACCATCGGAATGTTTCGCTTCTCCAACTCCCAGATATGATTCGGCCATACGTCGTAGCGGATGATCACGGCAACATCGGGTCGCGTCAGGTCGAGGAAGCGCCGGGCGTTCCCGATTGTATCGATGGGAATGTAGCTGATCACATCGGCGAGCGGATATTTCTTTGAATGCTCATAGCCCGATGGCGAGAAGAATGTCGCGATGATACGAACGTCGTCGTGTTGACGCTTCAGCTCGGCGATGATCGGTTTCGCCTGCTCGAACTCGCCCATCGACGACGCATGAAACCAGATGCGTTTGCCCGGCGGCAGTTTGTGCGCGACTTGTGTTTCAAGAGAAGGAAAGAGGCTGCGACGTCCGCGTATTCCGCGCCGCACTTTTGCTTTGAAGAGCGCGAGCAGCTGAATTGCCGTCCACATGAGCGGCAGAAGAAAACAATTGTAGGCAAATCGACAGAGCGACTTCATTGCTGATGGTGGATGTACGTTATGCAGTGTGCAGCGATTGCGCGGCACGGACAACTTCGGCGACCGGAACATCGAGCATGCACCGGAAATGTCCTCTCGGACATTCGCTTCGTCCGATGTGCGTGCACGGTCTGCACGCCAACCCGACATTCTCGACGACTCTGCTTTCCGTGCCGAACGGAAAGAAGCCAAGCTGTTTGACCGTCGAGCCGAAGATTGCAATGAGCGGGCGCTTGCGAGCCGCCGCAATGTGCATCAATCCCGAGTCGTTGGTCAGCACAAGCGCGCAGCGATCCATCGCCGCCGCCGTTTCGACCAACGAAATTCTGCCGGCCAGATTGACAACGCGCGCCGTCGGATTCGTCGCAAGTATCTCGCTCCGAACTTGCTCACACCTCGCTTGCTCGTCTTGCGATCCAAAAAGAATAATCGCCCGGTTCTTCTCTTCGCTCAAGATTGCTGCCGCCTGTGCGAAGCGTTCCCTCGGCCACATCTTCGTGTTGTGCTTCGCAGATGGGCAGATGCCCAGAAATTCTCTGCTGTCTCCGACGTTCTCCGATTCTAGCAGCTGCTCAACACGCCGTGCATCGTCATCCGAATAAAAAATCTCGAGCCCTCTTCCGTCGTCTTCGACGCCACAGTGTGAGACGGTTTCCAGATATCTCAACGCAACGCTCGGCGATCCTCCCAGCTTCCTGTAGAGATCAACCTTACAGTTCACGAGCATGAGTCGCGCAAACTTTCGCTTGTTGATACGCACGACTCGCTGCGATCCCCAACTCAACACAAGGCTTCGCAGGTTGTCATGGATATCAACAACAAGATCGTAGTTGTTCCGCCGGATCGTGCGTCGAAGCTGCTGCAGATCGCCGAACGATCCACCGCGGGGCAAGAGAAGAACGTTGGACACGTTCGGATTGCGCCGAACCAGGTCAGCGAATTCTTCTTTGACAACGTAATCGAGTTGGCAGTTCGGGAACCGCGTGCGGAACGTTCGCACGAGAAGCGATGACAGAACGATGTCGCCGACGGAACTAAACCGGATGATGAGTGTTTTATTAGGTGTGTCTGTCATGCTGCAACACTATTCTACCAAAAAGCATTTGGAATAGCAACGCATGGAGGCAAGAAGAAGCGAAGCGTTTGATTTTCCGAGTCAAAGCATCTACATTGCCGCAGGCGTTCCATAGAACTGCGGCCTCAAACAAACGAGAGGATCTCATGAAGCGTGCGGCAACCCTGGGCGAACTCAAGAAGAGCGGCTACAAGGTTCAATCTGTTAAGGACGAACTTCGCGCAAACCTGATCTGCAAACTCAATGCAAAAGAGACTCTCTTTCCCGGCATCATTGGCTATGAAAAGACGGTCATTCCGGCGATCGTCAATGCGATTCTCGCGAAACACGACTTGATCCTGCTCGGCCTTCGCGGTCAGGCAAAATCGCGCATCGTTCGCGCGTTGCCCGGCCTGCTGGACGAATACATTCCGGTTGTGGCAGGAAGCGAAATCAACGACAATCCGTTCCGTCCTGTAAGCAAGCATGCGGTGGACTTGTTCAACGAGCTGGGCGATGAAATGCCGATCGAGTGGCTGCACCGCGACCAGCGTTACGGCGAAAAGCTCGCGACGCCGGACGTCACCATCGCCGATCTGATCGGCGATATCGATCCGATCAAAGCAGCGGCAAAGCGGCTGCACTATTCGCACGAAGGCGCGATTCACTTCGGCATTATCCCGCGCTGCAACCGCGGAATCTTTGCCATCAACGAGCTCCCCGATCTTCAGCCGCGCATTCAGGTCGGCTTGTTCAATATTCTGGAGGAGAAAGACATCCAGATCCGCGGATTCAACATCCGCATTCCGATGGACATTATGCTTCTCTTCACGGCCAACCCCGAAGACTACACAAACCGCGGCAACATCATCACGCCGCTGAAGGATCGCATCGACTCGCAGATACTCACACACTACCCGCGCTCGCTGGAAGAAGCAATCACCATCACCGAGCAGGAAGCAAGTGTTGCGCGCACGGGGAAAGACGTTCTCGTTCCATTCTTCTTCAAGGAGATTGTGGAGCAGATTGCCTTTGAGGCGCGCAAGAGTGAGTTCGTCGATCAGAAGTCCGGCGTGAGCGCGCGTTTGACGATCGCGGCGATGGAGAATCTTGTGAGCAACGCGGAGCGCCGGGCGATTATGGTCGGCGACAAGCTGATCGTGCCGCGCATCTGCGACCTTCCGCATGCGCTTCCCGGCATGACGGGGAAGATCGAGTTGGTGTTTGAGGGAGAACAGGAAGGATCGGTGAAGGTCAGCAAAGCGCTCGTCGGCAAAGCCGTGCGAGAGACATTCAAGAAATATTTCCCTGACCCGCTGCGGAAACGACCGGGACGGCCTCAGGGCGGCGAGGGCGCCCGCGGACACTCGGAAGACGGCGAGTACACGAAGATCACGCAATGGTTCGAAGCGGGGAACAAAGTCGATGTCTCCGATGACATGTCCATCGATGAGTATTTCCGTGAACTGGACAAAGTGAAGGGCTTGCGCGATCTGACGAAGAAGCACATGCCATCGCTCGAAGATCGCTACGAGCTTCCCTCCGTCATGGAGTTTGTGCTCGACGGCCTGCATCAAAATTCCAAGATCGCCAAAGACGAAGTCGATCACATCACCTCATACAAGGACATGGTGGGAAGCATCTTCTCCGGTCCGGGCCGCGGCTTTGAGGAGGACTGAGGACTATGCGCTTTCGCTATTCACAATGGACTCCCCAATCGACGACGGACGAACAGCGTCTGCAACAGCTGATCTCGCTCTTCAGCTATCTCACGGTGCAGACGAACGGCGACGTTCAGGAGGCGATGGACTGGCTGCGGCAAATCGCCGAAGAGTACGGTTTGTTTGATGAGAACATGACGATGGATGATCTCATCGATAAGCTTCGCGAAATGGGGATCATCGAAGACGTCAACAACACTCCCACGCTCACATCGAAAGGCATTCAACGCATCCGCCAGGATGCGCTTCGAGAAATCTTCACCTCGCTGAAGAAAACGGCGACCGGCGCGCACGAAACGCCCTACACCGGCAGCGGCGTTGACAGGCTGAGCGAGACGAAGAAGTTCAGCTTTGGCGATCAGCCGACAAGCATCGATCTCACATCGACGCTCTCGAACGCGTTTCGCCGCGACGGCATCGACGACTTCACGCTGAAAGAAGAAGACCTCGAAGTCTATGAGACCGAGCATCAGACGACGTGCGCAACGGTGCTCATGATCGATATCAGTCACAGCATGATCCTCTACGGCGAAGATCGGATCACGCCGGCGAAGCAGGTTGCGCTCGCGCTCTCCGAGCTGATCATGACCCGTTTCCCGAAAGATTATATTGCGCTCGTGACCTTCGGCGACGATGCTTCGCTCGTAAGCATCAACGAGCTTCCCTTCTTGTCCGTCGGGCCGTTTCACACCAACACACGCGCGGGATTGCAGCTCGCGCGGCAACTGCTGCGACGATGCGGCAACGCCAACAAGCAGATCTTCATGGTGACGGATGGAAAACCCTCTGCCATCTTCACGGAAAGCGGCAAGCTGTACAAGAATTCGTTCGGTCTTGATCCGAAGATCGTCAACAAAACGTTGGACGAAGCAGTCGCATGCCGCCGCGAGAAAATTCCCATCACCACATTCATGGTCGCACGCGATCCCTACCTGATCAATTTTGTCGAAGAGCTGACGAAAGCAAACAACGGCCGCGCCTATTACTCATCGCTGAATAACCTCGGCGAGTTTGTGTTTGTGGATTACATCCGGAATCGACGGAAGAAGTTTACGTCGCGTTGAATTTTCTTCTTTATCCTAAAGGAATGTTTTTGGCCACCGGCGAGCCTGTCTGCCGGTAGGCACGGCGCGAAGTCCCAATTGACCCCACGAACGCTTTCTGAGTAGCAGGTGAATTCATTCGTTTCACTGTCGGGAATCAGGAACTCTGCATTGCTTCTCTCCCCGCCTCGCGTTACCTTTACGTGCAAAAATGTCTCACCCTATAAACCGCAATCGTCGAAAGGCATACAATGAAGCATATCATCCCGATCGTTGCACTGGTATATGCAGCGATACTGCTCGCAGGATGCAGTCAACTCAAGGAGAAAGAACAGGACATGAATTCACCGCTTGCGAAGAAGCTTACCCGTTTCGCCAAAGCAGAAATCACCGCCGATGTTTCAACACTCTCAGCCGGCGACCGGAAGGCGCTCGACAAGCTGATTGAAGCCGCGCGCCTCATGGACGAAATGTATCTGCGTCAGGTGTGGAGCGCGAATGCAATATTGAAGAATCAACTCGCTCAGGATTCTTCTCCCGAAGGAAAGCTGCGCTACCAGATGTTCATGCTCAATAGAGGTCCCTGGTCCGGACTGGATCATGACTCGGCATTTGTTGCGGGCGTTCCGTATCCGAAACCGGCAGGCGCAAACTACTATCCCGAAGACATGACGAACG
Source organism: Ignavibacteriota bacterium (assembly GCA_016218065.1). Classification (GTDB taxonomy): domain Bacteria; phylum Bacteroidota; class Ignavibacteria; order UBA10030; family UBA6906; genus CAADGV01. The sequence continues at coordinate 15,664 of JACRFA010000058.1, forward strand.
AAGAGTTCGAGCGCTGGGCTGCCGGTCTTTCGAAGGAGGATCAGGAAAAGGCGCGCGGCTTCTTCTACACGGTTCGTCGCGATGAAAACAACACGCTGAAGCTCGTTCCCTACAGCGTCGAGTACAAGCAGTGGCTTGAGCCTGCCGCGCAGCTGCTTCGTGAGGCCGCCGACCTGACCGGGAACGCGTCGCTCAAACAGTTTCTCACCACACG